>RECM01000151.1 GCA_007694035.1 Balneolaceae bacterium | reverse complement strand
CCAATCGCGACATTCTCACACAGTCTGTAGTTACTACAGTTGTGAGTGCGATAACCATGCTGGCCCAATTTGCAATATTCCTGCCTATCGGGCGCTCAGATGACGGGCCCAATCCACTGGTATTAATTCTCACACTCATACTTGCTCCGATAGCCGCGGCACTGCTGCAGGCGGCGGTATCGCAGACAAGAGAGTACGAAGCCGACAGAACCGCCGCAGAACTTACCGGCAATCCGATGAGCCTGGCCAATGCACTGCGCAGGCTGGAAGCCGCGGCGCAACACATCCCCATGCAGGTATCCGAATACCAGGCAAAATCAACATCCCATATGTTTCCGGTAAATCCGTTCAGAGGACGAAGTTTGTCGAGAATGTTTTCAACACACCCGCCCACAGAAAAAAGAATAGCAAAACTTGAAAGTATGCATACCACGGGTATCTATTCCTGATGCTGATTAGTGAACCGGTTGTTTCCGGGTAATCGGCATTTTGTTACCGGCACGTAATCAAATTGCGATATTTTCGGGTGATAGCACTGCACAACGGGCAATAGGGTCAAAAATGGTATTGAACGGCTTTGTTTCGCGATAAATCAAGGAAAATAAACGTTGAAATCATCCGGCCCTTTGCTATTTTACCAGATGAAGTCTGTAGTAATTCGACAAAAAAATAAAAAAAAATGTAAGGGTCAGTCATTTTTATACTCCTTATTATCACACTAAAATCATCAATTAACAGGATCGATTATGGCATCATTAAATAAAGTTATGATCATAGGTCATCTGGGAGCAGATCCTGATGTACGCTACTCACAAAACAACACAGCCATTGCTACTCTTAGCGTGGCTACGAATGAGCGATATAAGGATCAGAATGGCGACTGGCAGGAGAGTACTGAATGGCACAGAATTGTAGCATTCGGAAGAATTGCTGAAGTTTGCCAGGAATACGTCAAAAAGGGTTCCAAAATCTATGTGGAAGGATCACTTCAGACCCGTTCATGGGAAGACAAAGACGGTGTTAAGAAGTATACCACAGAGATAAAAGCGCGAACACTGTTTATGCTTGACGGTAAAGGCGACAGCAATACTATGGAACCTGCAGCCTCCGGTGCCGCTGTTGTAAATGATAATACAGATAACGATGATTTGCCATTTTAGGCAAATAACCGGTATTGGCGGCTTCGGCCGCCAATATTTTACTTTTCCGATTCAATTATATGGCTTGATGCAAAATTCATATCTGTGTAGTTTTGACGAACCCAATAACCAAACCTGCTGATTGGAAACCTTAAGTTACAGCTCTTCCATTTCGTTAATTAATCTGATAGATACTGCGGGGGATATCGCATCTGTCCCCGGTGTCGGGCTTGACCCGGCCAGTGTAATTACCCAGTTACTTGTTATACTGATCGGTCTTATTTTATCGGCTGTTTTTTCAAGCAGTGAGGTGGCCTACTTTTCCCTGGCTAGTTCTCTGCACAGGGAACGGGTCGATGAAGAAAACCAGGTTCAGAGTACGGCGCGGGTTATGACCATGCTCGAAAAACCGCGCAGGCTTCTGGTTACAATCCTGATTGGGAACACTTTTGCGAATATTCTGGCAGCTGTCTTTGCTGCTGTTCTCACTGGCGCAATCATCTCTTATTTCGGCCTGCCGGAGTTGATTGTCTACACGATTGAAGTTCTGGTACTAACGTTCACAATTGCGATTCTGACCGAGATAACGCCGAAAATTCTGGCACTTAAAGATCCGATGAAGGTGGCATTGAAGCTCAGTGGATTTCTGTACTTCTGGTTCATTGTACTATTGCCTGTAACCAGTATGATTACATATTTCACGAAAAAAATTGAAAAAAGCCTGCCTGCACCGTTTAACCCTATCTCGTCTCACGATATTAAAACAATTGCAGAAATGGGCGAAAAACAGGGTACGCTTCGCGGGGATGAGAGGGAAATCATCGAGAATGTTATCGAGTTTGGCAATACAACAGTAAAAGAGATAATGACTTCCAGGGTGAATATTGTTGCCGTATCAACCGAGGACACAATGGAGGATGTGCTGGCAGTAATCCGTGATAAAAGTATATCCAGAATGCCGCTGTATGAGGGTAACCTCGATCATATTGTAGGTATTATTCACTCGAAGGATCTGTTGCCATATATCAGTACCAGTAATAAAGACACATCCATAAACTGGAAGGTTAATGCCAGAAGGGCCTTTTTTATACCGGCTACAAAGAAAATCGACGATCTTCTAAAAGACTTCCAGCGTGAGAAAACCCATATAGCCATAGTTGTTGATGAATATGGCGGTACCGAGGGCATGGTTACACTCGATGATGTGCTCGAAGAAATTATTGGTGATCTGCAGGAAGAAAACGGCAATACAGAATTACTGTATACACGCAGAAAAGACGGTGATTATATTTTCGACGCTCAGATTGATCTCGACGATATGGCTGATATTCTTGGCATGGAACTGACAACCGACCGCGATGAATATGAAACACTGGGCGGACTAATCTATCACCTCACCGAGAGAATTCCGGAACCGGGCGAAAAAGCCAGATTCCGTGATCTTGAATTGACAGTGGCCAAGGTCGATAACAACAGAGTTAAAAAAGTAAGGGTTCACGTGATAGCAGCAGGTGATCATTTCAGAAAGGATCGCCCTGATTCTGAAACGGAAAATGAGCAGGCTGAATAATGTATAAGCCGTTGAAGCAGATATTTTTTCATCAGAAAAAAGTATCCGTTGAACTATAAACAGCCGGCAACTGACCTGCTTTCTGCGGTCAAAACATGCGTACCCACAATCAACAAATAATCTGCATAAAATTATGATCTCCCGATATTCAAGAGAAGCAATGACAGCAATCTGGACAGATGAGAATCAGTTTCAGAGCTGGCTTGATGTTGAACTTGCTGCCTGTTACGCGTGGAGTAAACTTGGCCATATACCTGCAGAAGATGTGGATATACTCTACAGGGATGCCCGGTTTAATATAGACCGCATCAGGGAGATTGAAGAGGTTACCCGGCACGATGTTGTAGCTTTCACAAGGGCGGTATCGGAGGCGCTGGGTGATGAGAAAAAGTGGATCCATTACGGACTTACATCCACCGATGTGGTAGATACTGCCTGGGGACTTCGCCTGAAACAGGCCAATGAAATTCTCAGGAACGGAATAATCCGAATGACTGAAGTACTGGCTAAAAAGGCGCTAACCTACAAATATACTGTTATGATGGGGCGTACTCACGGCGTACATGCTGAACCGACCACATTTGGCCTGAAGTGTGCGCTTTGGTATGCCGAGATGATGAGGAATCTTGATCGTTTCAATCTGGCAGCTGCTGATGTGGAGTTTGGAAAACTGTCGGGTGCGGTAGGCACATTCGCTAATATTCCTCCCGAAGTTGAAACACTGACCTGTGAGCGGCTCGGGCTGCAACCCGCGCCCATATCTACACAAACACTGCAACGCGACCGACATGCTTACTACATGGCAACCCTTGCCCTGATCGGCTCAACCATGGAAAAAATTGCGGTCGAAATACGGCACCTTCAAAAGAGTGAGACCCGTGAAGTGGAGGAGCGGTTTTTTGAGGGGCAAAAGGGCTCATCTGCAATGCCGCATAAAAGAAATCCCATTGGTTCAGAAAATATTACCGGTTGCGCCCGTGTACTCCGCGGTTATATGGTAACCGCCTATGAAAATATTCCGCTATGGCATGAGAGAGATATTTCCCACTCTTCTGCTGAACGCATCATTTTGCCGGACGCAACAATCCTGCTCGATTATATGCTTGACAGGTTTTCAAGGCTTATTGAAAACCTGGTGGTTTTTGAAGACAACATGCTTGAGAACATGAACCGGACCCACCGGCTTGTATTCTCTCAGCGGCTGCTGCTTAAACTGATCGACAAGGGTTTGTCGAGAGAAAAAGCCTATGATATGGTGCAGCCCCTGGCTATGGAAGCCTGGAGTAAAAGAACCGATTACAAGGCTATTATTGAAAAGGATGGTACGATAACCGGTATCCTGACGCAAGAGGAGATAGATGATGCTTTCAATCCGGAATACCATACAAGTCAGGTAGATACCATTTTCCGGAGAGTCGGGTTGATCTAAACGCGCTATCTGCTCGAAAGGCAATAATACACCTGCAACCGGAAGTAAAGCAGACCTGTTTACGGGCAGACTGATCGATTACTGGCCGAAACGGGTATAACACCAATTCAGATTCGGTCAAATCGCGAAATTAATTCTCTTTTTTTAACCTTGCCCAGAGCCGTTTTCGGAAGTTCATCAATTACTTCCAGCCTTCTTGGAATTTTGTAGTCTGTTAATTGTGATTTAAGTTCGGCCCTCAGTGTATTGAGAGAATAGGTGATACCCGGAGCTGCAACAATTACAGCGGTTACCAACTGGCCCCATTCATCATCAGCAAGCCCTATTACGGCTGCATCTGACACACCGGACAGCTGCAGAAGGGCCATTTCTACTTCAACCGGATCTACATTCTCGCCCCCGGTAACAATTCTGTCTTCACGCCGTGATTCCAAAAAGAGATTTTCCATGCTATCGGTGCAGCCATAATCTCCGGTGTTGAACCAGCCACCGGGGAAAAAGGTATTTTCGTTTTCATCAAGATACCCGTCAAATACTTGGGGACCCCTTAAACAGATCAGACCCGTCTGTCCGTGATCAAGCTGCATCCCCCGCTCATCACAAATAATCATTTCGTTTGGCGCCAGAACCCGCCCGGTGCTGCCTGAAGGTGCAGTATTGTCGATTCCTGTTGCAACGATCTGTGCACAGGTTTCAGTCATACCATAACTGAAGACGGATGGCACCAGGCCGGCGGCTTTCTTCCTGAGGCTATCAGGAACCCTGCCGCCTCCGATTAATGCAAAACGGAACTCATCATGAGGTTTAAAATCAGGGTATTCAATCAGCCGCGACAGTTGTGTGGGTACCAGGGAAACGGCTTTTACGTCACGCCTTGAACTCAGAAGATCCGCTGTACAGGCAAGATCAAAACCTTCGAGACTGTATACTCCCGAACCGTAAATCAGCGATCTGAGAATGATGGATACACCGCCTATATGATGCAGAGGCAGGCAATGCAGCCACAGATCGCCTGGATTTAGCTGATTGTTGATCGCAGTAGATCTGGCTGCCGAGATCATCTGCCTGCGCTTTAACGGCACAGCTTTTGGCTTACCGGAGGTACCTGATGTAAAAAATATCCCGAACAGCATATCATCACCAGCAGTCGTTGGTTTTGCGGGTGAAGTAGCAGCGACAAAACGATTAATGTCCACTATCTGAACATCAATTATCTCGTGAATATCCGTATACCCGGTATCACAAATCAGTGTTTGTATGCCTGAGAGGGAGACCTGGTATTCAAGTTCTGATACAGATGCAGAGGCAGACAAGGGAACCACTGTTAAACCATTTAACCAGGCGGAAGCAATGAGCAGAATGGCCGTCTCTTTATTTTTCGTCAAAACACCTATGGGGCTGCCCGGATCAGCAATAATAAGCTTCAGGCCTGCAGCATGGCAATACAGGTCATGGTATGAGAGGGTCTTCTCACCGGTTTTCAGAAAAATTGCAGCCGGATCAAATATTGTCGTGCCTGTATTCATAACACATTAAACCGTTTCTGATACCCAGGCGTTGTTGCTGACATATTTTTACTGTTTGAAGGGCTGATATTGATGAGGCTGATATCTGATGTTACCATATTCGTTTTAAATTATTCAACTGATCTGCGCCGGGTTGGATGGTATTCAGTATGACCGGATCGAAGCAGAGGTGACCATTTGTGAATAAACCTGAATCGTCGGTTACATCGTATTCAAACAGATTGCCGGTTGCAAGGCCCATAGCCAGCCCGTTATCAATTGTGGATGTGAGGGCATAAACCCATGACCTTCCGATTGCACTCTCAAGAGCAGTAGTTGCGACTACTTTAATACCGGATTTTTGTGCTATCTCACACATGTGCAGAAAATCAGATATCCGGCCGACCAGGGATGGTTTCAGAATCAGATAATCAACAAATTTACCGTCTGTGAGTATCCTTGCACTCTCTATATCTCTCACCGATTCGTCGGCGGCAACAGGTACCCCGGTTGACCTGCTGATTTCAGCCAAATGATCATAAATGCCCATGTGTACGGGTTCT
>RECM01000120.1 GCA_007694035.1 Balneolaceae bacterium | reverse complement strand
GGGGGATAGTCAGATTCTGCGCCAGTTCCGTCAGATCCTCATTCTCTGTTAAAAGAATGATCGTATATTAAGGGGGAGTGCCGGTTCTGCTCTTTCAATATCCGGTGTTTGCCGGATGCTCTGAACAGACAACCCGCAGATGCCTGTTTGTTCTTTTTTTGAGCCCGGTATATTAAGCAATCGTTAAGATCAGTCATCAGGCTGGTCATCCCGTTTGGTATCCGGTATATTGCTGCAGAGGCAATCGGCAAAACCGTAACGGGTACTTTACATTACAAGCGCAACAACCATTATCTGCATCAATTATCTCTGATGATCTTTTTTTTACAAGCCATGAAAAAGGCAGCCATGCTGCTGCTGGTTACCCTGATTTTCTCTTTGTACTCCCCGTCGAACGCACAGCAGGTTTTTGAGCGTAAAGCCACAGAGGTGAGTAACCTGGGAATCTCCTTTACCAACGTCGGGACCATCGGGCGGCCCAATGTGAGGAACCAGCCTGTAGGCCCGCCGAGTATGGAGTACCCGCGGGGGTCCGGCACGGAGCACCTGTTTGAGGCCGGTTTCTGGCTGGGCGCATCGGTTGGCGGGCAGATCCGTGTTTCCACATCTGCGGTTACAAACCCGGCCGGTTACTCAACCGGTGCTGCCGGTTTTGAGTTCACCAACGACGGCACCCTGTTTCTGGAAGTTTCATCTCTTGAAGAATCCCCGAATTTTTCACCGGTAGCCGTGAGCCATCAGGACCTCATTGCAGAATTCTCAGACAGCCGTACCATCATCGGTCAGCAGCCGATAGCCGGCCATGAAAATCCGCTGTTTGCGGACGTCCGGCTGGAGAGCTATAACTGGAATTTCGGGTTTTCCGAAGCGCTCACGATTGTTCGTTACGACATTACCAACAACAGCGATGCCCGCTGGGATAGTGTCTATTTCGGCATTTATTCGGATATGGTGGTCAGGAACATAAACACCACCCTCGAAACGGGCTCCGCGTTTTTTAACAAGGGCGGTACCGGTTATATCGATTCGCTCTATGCACTCTATATGTTCGACCGAGGTTCCGCCGATAACCCCCGCACGAATACCTATTCATCGAGCGTGATCATGGGTACCGAGTACCGCGGGGTGGAGTTTCATCCCCGGCGCGCCGAACAGGTACAGAATGCCGGCTACCGTGTGCCACAGGTAGGGCCGTCGTACTGGTTGTTTTCCGCCGGTACCGGAGACTTTCAGCGTCCGACAGATGATCTGGAACGCTACAGCCTTATGGCGACCGAATGGCCGCTGGAAGAGAACAGGTTCAGGCTGCGGAACGACGGTTACACCGCCAATGGTAATTTTATTCAGCTGAACTCGATCGGTCCGTTCCCCGAGGTGGAAGCAGGGGAGACCATCACCATCTATATATCATTTGTAGCCGCACTCATGCCATCCGAATTTCAGGGCATCATACCCAGTACGGTGAGCAACCCCGACAATGTCGACAACCCCGAGTCGCGCCGCATCCTGAAGGAGAATATCGGCTGGGCATACCGGCTGTACGACGGGCAGGAAAATGAAGACGGCACCCGTACCCGGTTCCTGGTTCCCGAGCCGCCCCTCGTGCCGCGAATGCGTGTTGAACTGGATGCAGGCACGGCAAGTGTTTACTGGGATAACCGTGCCGAATCGTCTGTGGACCCGGTTACCGAAGAGGAGGATTTCGCCGGGTACCGTATCTACCGCACAAAGCTGGGAGACGACATCCGGGGCACCATCGCGACTGCAGCCGATGTGATCCGCGATTTTGACCTGCCGGGAGACGGTAGCGGGTTTGGCACCGGTTTCGACGAAGTGCGCCTGCCCGAACCGGTAACCTTCCCGGGCGACCCTGTAGAATACCACTACCGCTATGATGTGTCGGGTATGCTCAGCGGATGGCAGTACCTGTTTGCGGTAACCGCCTACGACCGCGGGGATGAACGCACACCCCAGCTTGAGACGAGCATAAACGCGAACGCGGTGCGTGTATTCCCCGGAACGGCGGTAAACGAGGATTTCAACAGCAGTGATGAGCAGTACAAGGTGGGTGTGTACCCCAATCCTTACCGGGTGAATGCTGCCTGGGACGGTGGAACGCCATTCACCCGTAAAATTATGTTCTACAACCTGCCGCGCAATGCCCAGATCCGGGTTTATACCCTGGCAGGCGAAGTGGTGGCCACACTGAACCATGATGCCGATACCTACCGGGGAGATGCACGCTGGTTCAGGGATTTCAGTGCTGATAACCGAATACTGCCCGGTGGCGAACATGCCTGGGACCTTCTCTCCGAGGCGAACCAGAACCTGACCACCGGCCTGTACCTGTACACTGTGCAGGACCTGGATTCGGGCGGTGTTCAACGTGGAAAATTTGCAATAATCAAGTAATTACGTATTACTCTAAAACCATAACAAACCGGAAAATATGATGAAAAAGTTACATCGAATATATGCAGTCATGATGCTGCTGCTGTTTATGGGATCTGTGCTGGTACAGGCGCAGGATCCAACCATTGTCAGTGTAAGAGACCTGAACACTTATGATATTGAACTCACAAGCCAGGCTGATCTGCCAAACCACCCGTTAGCAGGGTCGCTGGTACAGTTTGATGCTGTGGTGGTTTCATACCCCAAAAATTCAGGACTTGCAAATATTACTTCTGCTGGTGTTCCAGGCCGGATCCACGTATTTGTGGCGGATGTTAATGCTGTAGATGAAGGTCTTGACGGAATGTTCATGCATATTGTAGACCCTGGAACTACAAGACAAGCATTAGAATCGCTGACATTAGGAGATGTCATACGGGTTCAAGGCAATCATACATTCTTTAATAATACTGTGCAATTTACCCCTGCCGATGTTGAATTTCTTGGAAATGTGTTTTTTGATCCGGAATACGAAGGATTAGAGGTGCTGCTTGAGCCTACTGAGATTTCGCTTTCAGAATTAAACATGGCTGCCGGTGGTGGTTTGCATCAGTGGAATTCAGCAAATTATTCAAAATACATTAACCGATATGTGAGGATAAAAGGGTTAGAGGTTATCGCCCGGATTGATGCAGATGCCGGTCGCCCTTGGTTTGTTGCGTCTGATGGTACAACAATCCTTACAACCAATGATACTTCATTACGTTTTCGTAACGACAGAAACAATTATGCCTATAATCCGGAAACCGGTGATGGCCTTGACTATAACTGGCGTCGACCTGAGATAGATGGTCCGTATGTGCCGCCACCTGCTGGAGCAGTTATTGACTATTCGGGTTTTGTGGTTGTTAATCCTTTTAATCCTGCTGGTTTTGAATTGACTGCCGCACAGTCGACTCTAAAGCTGATGTACTGGGACGATGGCATTATCTGGACGCAGGATGGTACCGATGAGCAGTTCCGCATAACCGAAGGCGTGCGCAACGACCTGGTAATACTCGGATTTGCGCCGGTTCTTGGTGACCTTGTGCAGGTCCCTGCAGCAGGTGAAGAGGTGTTCCCCGATGATGAGGTCAGCATCAGCGTAACCGTTGATCTGCCTGAAGATGACTATACGTTTGAAAGTGTAACCGTTACCTATACGGCAGGGGATGCCGATCCGGTTACCGAAGACATGGACGTTGCCGGTAATCTGTACAGCTTTACTTTCCCTGCATTTGCTGCTTTTACAATGGTAGATTATCAGGTGGTTGCAGAAGCGAAAACCCCTGAAAATGTGTCTGTATTCGGTCGTGCCAGTGGCAGTTTCTACGTACTGAGCGAAACACAGACCGCTCCGCCATTGTTCAGCCCGGCACCGGGTTCATACGACGATCAGGTAACCGTATCGCTGAGTTCCATGACGACCGGCGCCAATATCTTCTACACTACCGATGGCACAGCCCCGGATGACGAATCCACCGCCTACACAGCGCCACTCGTTCTGAATGAAACCACGGTGATAAATGCCATCGCTTTTGCACCCGGTCTTGAGGCAAGCCCTGTAGCTACCGGAACGTTCGAAGTGATCAGCGCAGCCATCGAACTCGATAACCTTGCAGCTATCAAAGCCGGTCTTCAGGATGGCACAAACTATCTGTATACCGGCCAGGCGATTGTTACCTATGCGCGTGGTACCCGGAATCAGAAGTATTTGATGGACTCGAGCGGAGGTATTCTGATAGATGATAACCCCGGTGTAATAGTGACTCCCTATGCCATCGGTGATGTAATGTCGGGCCTGCTCGGAAATCTGGGTGCCTTCAACCAGCAGGTACAGTTTAACCCCGGTATCGATCCCGGTACACCGGTCCTGACCGGCCAGGAAGTAACCCCTGTTACTATTACGCTGGAAGAACTGGATTACGATGTTCATGAGTCGATGCTGGTGAGAATCGAAAATGTTACTTTCCAGAATACCGGTAATTTTGCCACCAACACGAATTATTCGTTAAGGGACGAGTCGCTGGCCGATGGTGTAACCGTGACTTTCAGGTCGCCGTTTGGTGAAGCCGACTACATCGGTCAGCCCATCCCGACCGAGCCTGTTAACCTGGTAGCTCTGGTGAACGGATTTAACAGAACACCACAGCTGGCATCGCGGTCCCTGGCCGACATGAGCCCGTTCACGTCGCTGCGGCCCGACGGCACCCCGGATGAGTTCCGCCTCGCGCAGAACTACCCGAACCCGTTCAACCCGACCACGAATATCCATTATTCGCTGGCTGAAGCGGCTGACGTTACCCTGACGGTGTATGACATCCTCGGACGCCGTGTGGCCACCCTGGTCAGCGAATCCCAGATGTCGGGACAATACACCGTAAACTTCGATGCTACCCGCCTTGCAAGTGGTACCTATATCTACCGCCTTGAGGCCGGCAGCTTTACATCCGTGAAAAAAATGATGCTGATCAAATAGGTCAGCCCGACGATTACGGCGGGGGAGACATACGATTCGCTCCCCCGCCATTTTTTATCTTTATTCCATGAAGAGTATTATTCCTCTGTTTCTGGTTTCCCTTTTATGGATCACCGCCTGCGACACAGGCCTGCAGGGTGATTTTCTGGAAAACCGTCCTCCCAAAACCTTTTTTACCATCAGCGAGATCAACCTGCCTGAAGGTGAACGCCTGGTGAGCCAGATTACCATATCATGGTGGGGCGACGACCCCGACGGTTATGTGGTCGGTTTTGAATTTGTGATCGGGGATACCACCGGTGCCGACTGGGTCTTTACCACCCGCAACGACAGCACCTTTGTACTTCCTATTCCCCAGGGCGAAATGGACGCCAACGTACGGTTTACAGTACGTGCCATCGATAACGAGGGCGCTCGTGACCCTGAGCCGCCAAGTCTCGTATTCCCGATCAGAAATTCGCCGCCTGAAATCGCATTTGCCCGGTTTCAGACACCACCCGACACCACTTACCGGGTAGCCAGCTTCGGCTGGGAAGTAAGCGACCCCGACGGCGATGCCAACCTGAACCGGGTGGAGATCGCCATCAACGATACCACACAATGGTTTGCTGTTCCGGTTGAAAATGATTTTATAACACTGCGTATCGACGATTCCGGCGCATCGCCCGATGCAGCTGTGCTGTTCGGACGGGCGCTGAGTGCATCGGGGATTACGCTTCCCGGTGTGGTTACCGATGCCGAAAATACGTTATATGTAAGGGCATTCGACAATGCCGAAGCCGTGAGCCGCGTAATATCCCATACCTGGTATGTGAAGCAGCAGCGGTCGCGCATACTGTTCCTCCACGATTATGAAGGCTCGGATGGCGCGGCAAGAGTGAATCTGCACCTTGAACTCCTCCGGCAGGCGGGCATCACCACGGTTGATTACTGGAATATATCCGATGGTATAGCCATTGGCGGTACCCGTGTTCCGTTTACCAACGCCTTCCCCGACCGGTCGCTTGCCCCTACCATAAACCTGATGCTTGCCGAATGGGATCACATTTACTGGCTGTCGAACAACCTGGACCGCAACATCGGGTACGCCATCGAAACGACACTCCGGTTCTTTGAGAACGGTGGCACCATGTTCATCAACATCCCTACAAAACGGATTCCGGATGACAGCCCGGTGCTCGAATTTCTTCCGTTTGAGCGTATGGAAACCCTGCCGCCCGGGCAACAGAGCTTTTTTATCGCCAATGGCAGTGAGGTGATCGCATCGGAAACAATAGCTGACCCGCCGAGACTTGTGTTCCGCAGGAACCAGCTTGCATCCGTTCC
>RECM01000277.1 GCA_007694035.1 Balneolaceae bacterium | reverse complement strand
AGACATTCCGGGATATCGTACGGCTGTACGAGTCGAAGGGATGCACAAGGTTTCTCACAAACAGCCTTCCGGTTTCAGATATGCGGATGTGATCGCTGCCTGTAACCACAAGCCCTTTCAGCCGGAACGGTTCCATCTTTTCAAGCTCGTCGCTGAAATACTCGGTGAACCTGATGTTGTACTTCTCTTCGATGCGGTCAAACTGAAGCTCCAGCCCGCACATCAGCGTCATGATCACATCCCTGCGGATCACATCATCGGTAGTTAGTTGATACCCTTTAACAATCGGGAGCCTGCCCTCGTCGAGCATGCGGTAATAGTCGTCGAGTTCGCGGGCGTTCTGAAGGTAGGCCGTGGGCAGTTGTGAGATGGATGTCATTCCAAGGCCGATTATACTCACGCCGCTGTGGGTGCTGTAGCCCTGGAAGTTGCGGTGCAGTTTGCCGGAATCCTGCGCACGGCTCAGCTCGTCGGCGGGTTTGGCGAAATGGTCGATGCCAATATACCGGTAGCCGGCTTCGGTGAACCTGCGGATGCCGGTTTGCAGCAGCTCAATACGCAGATCAGGGCCGGGCAGGGCGTCCGATTCGAGCAGCTTCTGGGCGGGCTTCATCCACGGCACATGGGCATAGCCGAATGTGGTGATGCGGTCCGGATCCATGCGCAGAACGGCGTCGATGGTTTCATTGTACGACTGCAGTATCTGGTGAGGGAGACCGTAGATAAGGTCTATGTTGATGGAGTTGATACCGGCCTCGCGAAGCATCTTTATCGCGCTCATGTTCATCTGTTCGGGCTGAATCCGGTGGATGGCCTCCTGAACTACCGGGTTCACGTCCTGCACGCCGATCGACGCGCGGTTCAGCCCGTGGGCGGCCAGTACGGCAATCTGGTCGCATCCGAGGCCCCGGGGATCAAATTCAACTCCGAATTCGACCTCATCGGCGTAGTTGAAATGCTTTTCAAGCAGGAGCATTAGCCGCTCAAGCTGGGCTGCCGTCAGAAAGTTGGGGGTTCCGCCCCCGAAATGGATCTGAACAACCCTGTGACCGGGATGCAGGTCGCGTTTGAGCAGCAGAATCTCTTTTTCGAGGTAATCGATATAGCGGTCGCTCTGGTCCTGTTTCCTGGTGATGACCGTTGCGCAACCGCAGTACCAGCACAGCGATTTGCAGAAGGGCAGGTGCAGGTAGAGTGAGACCGGGCTCCCTTCGGTAATCTGCCCGCGGTATACGGCACGGGCCATGTGTTCATCAGCCGGGCCGAACTGGACCGCCGTCGGGTAGGATGTGTAGCGAGGAACCGGTGCGTTCAGCCAGCCGGTGAGCTCTTTGGAAATGGACATGGGAGCGCGATTAATAACTGATATCAATATTGGAATAAGGTACCAAGATATTGTAAATAATTTGTGAAGTTGGTTGTTGAAGAATTAGGCAGCAAAAGGCAGAAGGCAGAAGGCAGAAGGCAAAAGTGGGGGGTGGGGAGGGTTTATTTAGATTTATTCAAAATAGGTATTGCAAAATTGAATGTTCGGGTTTAATTTAGACGTGGTCTAAACAATGCTTCCGATGATGGAATCAGTAGATGGAAGCAGGGAGCTCGTTAAGCCGGTTTGATTGTTGTGCGTAATAATTGGCGCATAAAACGTAAAAAGTATTCGGCAAAATGATACCTCCGGTTGGTTCAGACCTCATTTGTAACACATTTTTATTATTGAAAAAAAACCCGGCGTATTAAAGGCAGGAGTATCCGGAAAGACGCCTGACCGTTCGAAACCACCATTTTATTCTGCTTTATTATGATTGCAGTCAACAAAACCAAACGTATTCTTATTCCATCCAGACGCCTTCTTTCATCCGTACTGCTTATATCCGTGGTTGCCATACTGATGTTGCTGCCTGTATCGCTTTCCGCGCAGCAGATTGCTGTTGAAGGCAGGGTACTCAATGAAAAAGGCGAGCCGCTTACGGGCGCCAATATAATCGTTGATAAGACCACAACCGGCACAACCAGCGACCTGTTCGGCAATTTTTACCTTGCGGGCCTGCCATCGGGAACCCACCGGCTCGTTGTCAGCTATGTGGGGTATGAAAGAAAGGAAAAACAGGTACAGGTTACCGAAGGAGAGATATCCCGGGTCGAGGTTATTCTCAGCAAAACATTCGATATGCCACAGATTGAGCTTATCGGAGCCCGGCCCGGCAGGTTTGAACGCGTTCCCGGTTCGGCCAGCCTCATCACATCCGCTGAAATCAGTGAAGTGGCCGCCGTAAGCAGCCAGGAGGTATTCCGGCGCATCAGCGGTGTTCACGCCGTGGAAGAGGAGGGACTTGGGCTGAGGGCCAATATCGGTATCCGCGGCCTCGATCCCGATAAAAGCCGCACTGTGCTCGTACTGGAAGACGGTATACCCGTAGCCCTGGCCCCCTACGGCGAGCCCGAGATGTACTACACCCCGTCGATGGACCGGATGGCAGGTGTGGAAGTGGTTAAAGGCAGCGGATCCATCCTGTTTGGTCCGCAGACATTCGGTGGCGTTATCAATTACCTGACCGCCGATCCGCCTGCATCCCCCACAACCAGTATTCACCTCAGGGGCGGGCAGAGTGGTTTTTTTGTTGGCCGCATCGGCTATGGAACAACGGTCGGCAATGCGGGATTCCAGGTTTCTTACCTGAGGAAACAGGGCAATAATGTGGGCCTCCTGGATTTTGGCCTGAACGATCTGTCGGCAAAATTCAAACTGCTAACAGGCGATCGCTCGGTTCTGGGCGTAAAAATGGGCATATATGATGAAACCTCTAACTCAACTTATATAGGCCTTACGCAGTCTATGTACGACAATGGCGGCTTGGATTTCACACACCTGGCCCCCGACGATCAGCTCAGCATACGCCGGTATTCCTTGAGTGCGACCCATGATGTTTTTTTCAGTGATAATCTGAGATTGAGAACCACGGCTTATGGTTACACAACCAGCAGAAACTGGTCGCGCCAGGATTTCGACTATTCCCCGGTGGCCGGCAGGGAATACATCAGAACTGTCGGGAATACCATACAGCCGGGAGGCGCAATCTGGTTCCGCGATCAGACCGGCAACAGAAACCGTCAGTTTGAGGTGGCAGGAATCGAGCCGCGCCTCACTGCCAATTTTGAGATCGGGAATACCCCGAACGAACTCGACACGGGCGTGCGGTATTTGTATGAGCGGGCTTTTGAGCAGCGGATAGACGGGCGGGTAATAAGCCCCACCACGGGCAGCCTCAGAGACGATGAAATAAGGACCGGCCACGCTATCAGCGGCTATGTACAGAACAAGATCGGGTTTACCGACCGGTTTTCTGTAACGCCCGGTATTCGAATTGAATCGTTCAGGTACAGCCGTGAAATAATGAGGCTGAACTTCAATGATGTGGCTGTAACATCGGATGACTATCTGCTGGAGGTGATTCCAGGTGCGGGTTTCAGTTATATAATTGGTGAGGGCAGCTCCATATTCGGGGGCATTCACCGTGGTTTTGGCCCGCCAAGGGTAAAGGATGCCATCAGTTCATCGGGGCAGAGCGAAGAGCTGGATGCCGAAAAAAGCTGGAATATGGAACTGGGTACCCGGTCGAGGCTTAACCGTCATGTTTCGCTGGAGCTGACCGGTTTCTGGCTCGATTTCTCGAACCAGGTAATCCCGGTATCGGAATCTTCGGGAGGGCAGGGGGTACCCGGTGCATCAGGGCTCACCAATGGCGGGGCAACACGTCACCTGGGCATCGAATCCGGCCTCACTATCGACAGCATAAATCTCCTGTCGGATGACGTAAGGGCACGGTTCAAGGGTACCTTTACCTGGACCAATGCCACATTCAGCGAAGACCGTTTCGTAATGAGTGGTGGTGAGCGCGTAAATGTAAAAGGGAACAAGCTGCCCTACGCCCCGGAATATCTCGTAAACGGAGTACTTGATCTGTTCCTGCCGTCAGGCATTGAAACAGGCCTCACAGCCACGTACATCGCAAAACAGTACGGAGATGTTCTGAACCTTGAAGACGGCTCGCTGAACGGCCGCCAGGGCGCCATAGAAAGCTATCTGGTACTCGATGCCCGTGCATCCATCAGGTTGCCGGGTGTATCGGGCCTGAGCCTTTCACTGGCAGTCAAAAACCTGCTCGATGAGCGCTACATCGTCTCGCGCCGCCCACAAGGCATCCGTGTCGGCCTCCCGCGCTTCATCACCGCCGGCCTCGACTTCAAATTCTAAAAAACAGGCCACCTTCAATAGTCCGCAGCGAAGCGGAGGTCATTGAAGAGTGGCCTGCCGGAGTACCTGAGTACTCCGCATCGCACTGCTATGAACCTGAGGTCCTAAAAGATCGGCCTTCCAAACAACCTGAGTACCCTCCAAAAAAAAAGCCCCGGTACAACCGGGGCTTTTTTTTACCTTCTGAATACCGAATCGTATGTGAGCGATATATAATAGATCGCGCCCAGCGATGGCCCGCCACCACTAAGAAAATAACTTTCGTTAAGTACATTCGATCCGCCCAGCTTAACCGTGGTATTCACCTGCGGTACCCGGTAGGTAACCTGTGCATCCAGCATGGAAACGGCAGGTACATCGGCCATGGCAAATGAAGATTCCCACCTGAAGGCATCCTGCCATCTGAAAGTGACGTTAAAGCCAAGGTTCGGGGTAATCCTGCGGTTGCCGAACATGATATTGAACTTGTGCTCAGGTGTGTTGAAGTCGTTCTGGAAAGTGCCCAGATCGGAGATCAGCTTGTTCCAGTTGTAGTTGAAACTGACCTGATAGTTCTGCGGCAGATTGTACTCGAAACCGAATACCGCACCGTGTGCATGCACCTGTTTCGGGGAGTTGGTATAGATCTGGAATGTATTCCTGAAATCACCGCTCAGCAGTGAGGGAAGTGTCTGAGGTGCCACGGGAAGGATACTTCCATCGGGCCCCTGAAGCTGCCGCACCCGGATCTGGGTGATGAAATCATCGAATATATTGTAATAATAGGCGGCATCGATGAACAGATTGTTGCCGAACAGGCCTTTGTAGCCAACCTCAAACGCCTGAATCTGCTCGGGTTTTACGGGCACGTGTGTGTAAGGTACCAGTACCCCCGGGTTAGAGCTGCCGGCCAGTACGGAATTCGTAAAGTCCATTACAGAGTCTATCGTGAATGTGCTTTCGCTTACACGGTATTTATCGGCAAACCGGGGCAGGCCGCCCAGCAATCTTGCCGAAATAACGTTCAGGTCGATATACTGGCCCTGCGTTGACGGGTTTCTGAAGCCGGTCTGGTAAGATGCCCGGATATTGTGGTTCGGAACTACACTCACCACAGCAGCGATCCGCGGGCTGAGCTGACCGTCGAAGTTCTCATTCTTGTCATAGCGGATAGATCCGGACAGCCTGAGGCGGTCTTCAAGCAGAGGTTTGGCCAGCTGCATAAAGGCACCGTATTCATTAATGTCGATTCCGTCTGCATCATCGAAGATGGTACCGTTTGAACGCAGCTGGAACTGACGGAAACTGGCCCCGACCTGCATATTTACAAAATCGATCTCATTTTTGAAATCGTACAGACCGTCGACATGAAAGAAGCGGGATTGGTCATCGAAAAGGGCACCATCGGGTACCCTGCCCTGAAGGGCAGCTTCCTTAGCGGCTTCAAACTGGGGCGTACCCGGTTCGAATCTTCCCTGATCGGCGGCATTTCGTGCGGCCATATGAATCTGGGAAACGGCCTGGGGATTGCCCAGAATTGCATCTATCACTGCCTGATTATAGGCTGGTGATCCGGTTGCCTGAACAACCTGCTGCAGTAGCGCACCGGCAAAAGTTGCGCCATAAAGTCCAAACCACTGTGCATTCGGTCTGTATGCTTCATTCACGGCAAAACCAACAAAATCGGCAATGTACGAATCGCCTGAGTTCTCAAAAGTGCCGTAACCGCGCACCATGAAATTATCGCCTGTGAGCTCGAGTTTATGCTGGGATATATTGAAATTTTTCAGGCTGTAGCGTTGTGCCCCTGTATAGATGGATGTTCCGTACCCGTAGTTGAAGGTATAACTGGCTTCGATGTCGTCGGAAAGGCGGTAATGCAGGGAGGTGTTGATTTTCATATTCTCTGCATTGTAATCCACCAGGTACTGTTCACGGTATCCGGTACGGTTTACCGGCTGTGCAGGGATCGCACCGGCATACTGCTGCGCGAGTGGTACGGGAAGCCCGGTGGCAGCACTGAAAGACTGTATAA
>RECM01000196.1 GCA_007694035.1 Balneolaceae bacterium | reverse complement strand
TAATCCTACCGCCAGCGTTTTTTGCGTTTGTAGCGCTGGTAGCCTTTTACGGAGGTGTCGCTTTTTACGCCGAGGTAGAACTCTTTTACGTCGTCGTCTTCGCGCAGCTTTTCGGCGGTGTTGCTGGTTACGAAGCGGCCGTTTTCGAGTACGTACCCGTAGTGGGCGATGCCGAGGGCCATGTTCGCGTTCTGTTCCACCAGCAGGATTGTAACCCCCTCGCGGTTTATTTCGCTGATCATGGCAAAAATCTCCTTTACCAGCAGGGGCGACAGGCCCAGCGAGGGCTCGTCGAGCATAAGCAGCTTCGGGCGGTTCATGAGTGCCCTGGCTATGGCCAGCATCTGCTGCTCCCCGCCTGAAAGCGTGCCCGCCAGCTGACTTGTGCGCGCCTTCAGTACCGGAAACCGGTCGAACATTTTCTGCAGATCAGATCGGATTCCGTCGCGGTCATTGCGGGCATAGGCCCCCATCTTCAGGTTTTCGAGTACCGTAAGCTCGTTGAACACCTCGCGGCCTTCCGGAACGTAGCCGATGCCCAGCCGCACAATGTCTTCGGTCTTCATCCCGTTGAGCCGGTGGTTGCCAAACTCGATGAGGCCCTTTTCCGGCTGATCGTCGATCAGGCCCGTCACAGATTTCAGGATGGTGGTTTTTCCGGCCCCGTTGTTCCCGAGAATGGTCGTAATCTGCCCTTCGCGCACCTCCATCGATACCCCGCGCAGGGCGTATACGAGTCCGTAGTAGGTTTCCACATTTTTCAGCGTAAGCATTTCATCCTCCCAGGTAGGCTTTCATCACCTCGGGATGGTTCACCACCTCATCCGGCTCGCCCTCGGTGATCATCTTTCCGAAGTTGATGGCCAGTATACGGTCCGACACATCCTGAACCAGCTGCATATTATGCTCGATCATCAGTATCGTTATTCCAAATTCCCGCCTGATATCCTGTATCCAGAATATAAGATCCTCTTTTTCCTCATTATTAAGGCCGGCCGCGGGTTCATCCAGAAGTAGCAGCTCCGGTTCCGCGGCAAGGGCACGGCCCAGCTCCACCACCTTACGGGTTCCGTACGGCAGCTGCGAAACAAATTTGTCGCGCGATGCCTGCAGTTCAAGCAGGTCGATGATCCGCTCCACCCGCTCGCGGTGCACCATTTCCTCCCGGGCGGCCCGGCTCCGGCGGTGGAACATCATCGCTGCCCCGAACAGGCCCGTTTTCATGTGCAGGTGCCGGCCCAGCATCAGGTTTTCCATGGTGGTCATATTGGCAAACAGCTCGATGTTCTGGAACGTACGGCCTATTCCCGCCGCGGCTATCCGGTGAGGGTTTAATCCGGTTATCTCCTTTCCCCTGAACCACACCTTCCCCTCATCCGGACGGTAGAGGCTGTTGATGCAGTTGAACAGGGTCGATTTACCTGCTCCGTTCGGACCGATAATGGAAAAAAGCATTCCTTTTTCCACAGAAAATGTAAGTTTATCGAGCGCCGTCAAACCGCCAAAGCGTTTGGTCAGTCCTTCAACCCGGAAAAAATCATTCTCAGGCATATCCGTCACACCTTTCTCACATAATGGCGGCCGAACAGCCCCGACGGACGCACATACAGAACAATAACAATGATCAGGAAGGCCACCACCGATTTGAACTCCAGCGAAATATAGAAGCCGAACAGGTTTTCGATCACGCCCAGCAGGTATCCGCCCACAACCACGCCGCCGAGGCTCGTAAGTCCGCCCAGTACGGCCGCAGCGAATCCTTTCAGGAGCGGATCCCACATCATGCCCGGATCGAGCGTGGTAACCGGGGCCACCATCATGCCGGCAATCGCCCCCACCACGGAACTGATGCCGAACGATAACGACAGGATCCGGTTAGTGCGAATCCCGTTGATACGGGCAGCCATCGCGTTCTGCTGGCTCGCCTTCATGGCCAGGCCGAGTTTCGTGAACCGCAGAAACAGCCATATGATGAGCATCAGCACCACGGCTGTACCAATGGTTGCAAGTCCGAGCTGGCTCACCACAACCCCGCCTCCCAGGTCGTAGGTCTCCGTCTCTGAAAACGGCATGCGCAGCCGCCGCTGGTCGGCACCCCATTTCCATCCGGCCAGCCCGTACAGCATCATCTGAAAACCGAGCGTGATGATGATCAGGTTGAGCAGGTTCGGCTCTTTGGCACGGCGGATGAACACAAATTCGAGGGCCAGGCCCAGAACCAGCGCAAACAACAGTGCAAATATAAACGCCCAGAAAAAGGATATCCCCTGCACCACCAGCAATACATAGGCGATATAGGTCGATATCATGGCCATCTCGCCCTGTGCAAAATTCGGTATCTCCGATGCTTTATAGGTGATGCTCATCGCCAGCGCCATCAGGGCGTACACACTGCCAATGGCCAGCCCGCTCAGAATGATCTGGGAAATCATGGCATCCTCCCTGCATCAGCCAAAGGCAGGCTGAGTGAACATCCACATGTAACTTCAGGCGGAAAACGTTGCGGTATGATTGGATTCAGAATGGCCATGTTCTCCAGTATATTTTGATGCGGATCCATATTCCGTACAGCCCCAGGGGCTCGAAAATAACAATCAGGATCAGGATGAGGCCGGTAAAAATCCAGCTTACATTCGGCAGCCCGCTAACCGTCATAAAGTTCTGTGATATCCAGATAAGGACCTCTCCGATTACCGGTACGTGCTGAATGCTTTCGGCCTGCAGGTTCAGAAAGGTGATAACCACGGCCCCGAGCACGGAACCCAGGATGGTACCCAGGCCACCCACCACCACTGTGGCCAGGAAAAGTATGGAGAGCACGAAACTGAAAAGGCCGGGGTTGATAAAACCGAGCACAAAAGCCCAAAGACCTCCGGCAACGCCCGCATAGAATGCGCTGATCGCAAAACTGAGCGTTTTATAACGGGCCACATTTACCCCGAGAGTTGCTGCTGCAATATCGCTGTCGCGAACGGAATGAAACGCCCGTCCAAGCCTGCTTTTCAGGATGTTGCGCATGGCAAAGCCCATCAGCATGGCGATACCCATCACCAGGTAGTAGAGAGCCCTGTCGCCGGAAAAATCGATCCCGGCAATTTCGGGCTTCGGCACAATCAGGCCCATATGCCCGCCGAACAGTTCAACGCGGCCGATTATGATGGTCACGGCGATGCCAAACCCCAGTGTGGCAATAGCAAGGTACGGACCCTCGAGCCGCAGGGCGGGAATACCGAGGATGAACCCGAAGGCGGCGGCAATGAGCCCGCCCGCGACGAGCGCAACCGGAAAAACCACCCCGGCGCCGGAGATGAGCAGAACAGTGGTATAGGCTCCTATGGCCACAAAACCGGCATGGCCAAGTGAAATATGCCCGGTATTGCCAACCAGCAGGTTCATGCCCAGGGCCACAATTACATTCACGGCCATCAGGCTCAGCACATACACGTAATAACTTTTAATCACAAAAGGTACCGCCACCAGAACAGCCACCAGAACAACAAACCACACCCTGGCAGGCCATCCCTTTAGTGGTTGTATGTCCTCATAATAACTCCGCTTCATCTCTGCAGACATAAAGGCAAATCCCATTTCAGACATGATGTGGCCGGCCAGCCGGCATTGCAGATTGTAGATACAAAAAAAATCCGAGGTTTCAATACAGCGTAGGGAACGCAGCCCGTGGGGCTGCAGATTTTGGGTTGTTACAAAGGCGGGGATGAAGGTAAACTTTTGAATTAGGGAATTAGGGAACAATAGAACAATAGAACGGCGAAGTGTTTTGATCCGTCATACAGAGCATGGCCTGAGCATGTACTGAGCGCAGGCTGAGCATAGCGAAGCCGGAGTCGAAGGGCGCAGTCCCGATATAAAACGCGTCACCCTGAGCGCAGTCCCGGGCACCGGGACGAAGTCGAACCATTCAGACCACTTCCAAACTCAATTGCTCACTTGCTCCCCGGATCCCTAACTCACAAACCTTCTATAACCACCACACATGCCAACAATTCACTCGAGCTCTATAATAAATGCCGTCCTCCCCGGAATCCTTAACGCGGTCAGGTCACCGATCTCTGCTCCCGAAATCACCTCCCGGCCACGAGCAAACCCTTGCATCCGCTCCGAAAAACGGCCGGTTTCCACCGTCTGCTCCTCTTCCTGGCCATTGATCAGCACCATCACCGTTTCATCTTCATTCCACCGGAAATAGACATACACGTTATCGACCGGCACAAAATGGGTGAGGTAACCCGTGTGGATCACCTCTTTGCCGTTTCGCCAGTGCGACAGGTTCCGCACAAATTCGTACACACCGGTTACCGGGCGCCCCCACTCTTCGTTCAGCGCTTCACGTCCTTCCGGGGTAAACGCGTTTATCGGGTCTTCGGCCCAGCCGCCGGGGAAATCCTTCCGCTTGTTGGGATCAATACCGCCGCCGGTCATCATGATTTCGGTTCCGTAATAGATCTGGGGGATGCCGCGCGTCGTATAGAGCAGCGCCAGGCCCATCTTGAATTTGGCCGGATCTTCGCCCACACTGGTGGCGTAACGCGTAAGGTCGTGGTTATCCACAAAAATCACGTTCAGGTACGGGTCGGTGTACAGGAAGTCCTGGCTCAGTACATAGTAGATGCGTGTAAGCCCTGTATCCCATCCCGGCTCTTCATTGAACGCCTGGCCCAGCGCGTAAAAAAGTGGGAAATCGGTCACGCTGGGCAGGTAAGAGTCGTAGTCGCCGCTCAGGATCGACTGATACTGCCACCAGGCCGTGGTCGGCACGTTCGGCATCCACGCCTCTCCGACAATATTGAAATAGGGAAATTCTTCCAGAACCATGCGGGTCCAGCGGGCCATGTAATCCTGGTATGGATAGGGATGGGTGTCCATCCTGATACCGTCGATGCCGGAGTACTCGATCCACCAGATGGTGTTGTAGATCAGGTAGTTGGCAAGCAGCTCATTGCGCTGGTCCAGGTCGGGCATTTCATCCACAAACCAGCCCTTAACGGTACTGTTGAGATCGGCTTCGGAGGCGTACGGGTCCATGATGGTGCTGGTGCGGTAGTTGGTATTGCCGTATTTCGACTGGTCGTGCACCCAGTCGGATGTCGGCATATCCTTGATAAACCAGTGATGCGTTCCCACATGGTTGTGGATCATATCCATGATCACCTTCATGCCCCGGTCCTGAGCGCTCGTCACTAGTTCCAGGAACTCCTCATTGCTGCCGAAACGCCTGTCGACCTTGTACATATCGGTAGCGGCGTAGCCGTGATAGAAGCCCGCTCCCACGGAATAATCGGGCGGCATGTCGTTCTCAAAAACCGGGTTCAGCCATACCGCCGTCATCCCCAGGTCCTGGATATAGTCGAGATTGTTGATGATACCGCGGAGGTCGCCACCGTGCCGGCCATAGGGTTCGCTGCGGTCGGTCTGCTCGAGCATGCCCGGAATGTTGTCGTTCGAGGGGTCGCCGTTGGCGAAGCGGTCGGGCATCACCAGGTAGATCAGATCGGAGCTGTCGAAACCCTGCTGCCGGTTCGGCGACAGCTGCCGTTCGTGCAGCCGGTATTCATGAACCTTCGTGCGGCGGCCTTCCCGGAACGTAATGGGCACAACACCGGGCTGTGCATCCTCGCCGATCTCCAGGTCGATGAACAGATAATTGGGATTTTCGACCATAATCACCTGTTTCATGCGCACCCCGGGATAATTTACACTCACGCGTGAATTTGAAATATCTTTCCCGTAGACCACCAGCTGAACGTCCGGATTGCTGAAGCCCGTCCACCAGAACGGCGGCTCGACCCGGTCGATGTTGATTTGTTGTGCAAAAAGCAGGGCCGGCATCGCCACCAGCACAAAGATGAATAAACCTTTTTTCCTGATCATACTGAGCGTTTAATAGACAAGTTGGAGTTCTCTGCAAAACCTGAGCGTTTAATAGTCAGGTTTAATAGTCAAGTTCGGGTTCTCTGCAGAACCTGATTTAATACCGGAATAGAATAAAAAAAAAGGCGTTCACTTGCCCGAAAATCGAACTCTATTTAACAAAGTTCATCAACCGGGACTGGCTGAACTCCGGCGTAGTCAATCTGTAGATATACACACCGCTCGACAGGGACCTGGCATCAAACGGAACAGTGTGTACTCCAACGGGCATCTGCTTATTGAGCAGGGTTGCCGTTCTTTGCCCGAGTACCGAGAAAACCTCCAGCCGGACAACAGTTGAAACAGGCAGCGAGAACTGAATCTGTGTTGTCGGGTTGAACGGGTTGGGGTAGATCTGATTCAAAAAAAATTGA
>RECM01000177.1 GCA_007694035.1 Balneolaceae bacterium | reverse complement strand
CCTCACGCCTTCTAAACTTTTGCCTTTTGCTTTCTGCCTTTTCGCCGCCTTTTCGTCGCCTTTTGCCTGAATTCAGTACGTCGATGAATCTTTGAATCGGATATCAAAAAGTCGTGCTACCGGCCGAAACGGAAATCATTTGATGTAACGATTCATAAGACGTACCGATTTATTGACGTAGCGAAGTTTAAGTAACTGGTATGAATTGTGATGCCAGCATGCTTTTGGCCGGGGTTATTCCACCGTAACGCTTTTGGCGAGGTTTCTGGGTTGGTCTACATGGCATTTCCGGTTAACGGCAATGTAGTAGCTGAGCAGCTGCAGCGGGATGACCGTGAGCAGTGGCGTGAGGCAGTCGTGCGTTTCGGGTATTGTGATGGCGAACTCCGACAGGCGGATAACATCGGTATTGCGCTCATTGGTCACTGAGAGAATCCGGCCTTTGCGCGCTCTTACCTCCTCGATATTGCTGATCATTTTCTCGTTCACGTGGTTGGTAACGGCAAGTACCACAACGGGCATGTGTTCGTCGATAAGGGCGATAGGCCCGTGCTTCATCTCGGCGGCCGGGTAACCCTCGGCGTGGATATAGGAGATCTCTTTCAGTTTCAATGCTCCTTCAAGGGCCACCGGGAAGTTGTAACTGCGTCCCAGGTAGAGAAAATTCGGCGCATAGGTGAACATTTTGGCAATTTCCTCCACTTTTTCTGCCTGCTGAAGGATCTCTTTCACTTTGCCCGGAATTTCACTCAGTGCCACAGCCAGTTCGTGAAATTTTTCTTCGCTCAGTACGCCCCGCATTTTGCCCAGTTTCATGGCCATCATGGTGAGTACGGTAACCTGGGCGGTAAAGGCTTTGGTGGATGCCACCCCGATCTCCGGACCGGCATGGATATATACGCCGGCATCGGTTTCCCGGGCGATGGTCGATCCCACCACGTTGCAGATACCGATAACGGTTGCCCCGCGCTCTTTGGCTTCCCTCAGGGCTGCCAGGGTATCGGCCGTTTCACCGCTCTGTGAAAGTACGATCAGTACATCCTTGTCGTCGATCAGCGGCTCCCGGTAGCGGAATTCCGACGCGTATTCAACCTCGACCGGCATTTTTGCCAGGTACTCGAACAGATACTCCCCCACCAGGCCCGAATGCCAGCTCGTTCCGCAGGCGGCGATCAGTATGCGGCGCGCGTTCACCAGCTTGTCGAGTACGGGTTCGATTCCGCCCAGTTTTATGTCGTTGGCTTTAACCTGCAGGCGCCCTCTCATGCAGTCGGATATGGTATCGACCTGTTCGTTGATCTCCTTGAGCATAAAATGGGGATATCCGCCCTTTTCGATCTGCTCGATGCTCATTTCAAGCTCGTGGATCTCTTTGGTGATCTTGACGTTCCGGATGGTTTTAACCTCATAACCGTTGCGGGTGATCACGGCCATCTCGTCGTCGTCGAGGTAGACCACCTTATTGGTGTACTCGATAATCGGGGATGCATCCGATGCCACGAAGGTTTCGCCGTCGCCGATACCGAGCAACAGGGGCGACCCTTTTCTTGCTATGATCAGCTTGTCGGGTTCGTCGTGGTTTACGATGGCCAGCCCGTAGGTGCCAACCACCTGCTTGAGGGCGATCTGAACGGAGGTTTCAAAATCGGCTTTCGAAACCCGTTGTACCTCCTCGATCAGGTGCGCCAGCACTTCGGTATCGGTTTCGCCGATAAACGTACACCCGTTTTTCTGCAGCTCTTTTTTGAGCACATCATAATTTTCGATGATGCCGTTGTGTACAATGGCGAATTTGCGTGTATTACCGGTGTGCGGGTGGGCGTTTACATCGTTCGGCTCGCCGTGGGTGGCCCAGCGGGTATGACCGATGCCGAGCGTACCTTTAATCGGTGTGGCAAGCAGGCTGGCCTCAAGAATGGCGACCTTGCCTTTGCCCTTGCTGATTTGAAGCTCACCGTTGCTGATGGCGATGCCCGCTGAATCGTATCCGCGGTATTCAAGCCGTTTCAGGCCTTTGATTATAACGTCTGAGGCCTCTCGGTGCCCGATATATCCTACTATTCCACACATAAGCTGATCACGTATTGGTTTGTTATGATGAATACATTCTTAAACTGTTCCGAACCTTTTATAAAGCACTGTATTTCAAGTTTTTCCAGCGCTTGTCTCTTCCCCTGTTTATTGTTTTATTTTAACTGATCAAAAGCAGGTGAAGGAATTTATCAAGAGTTTATTTAGAAAACATATCAAATTATCAAGAACACATATCATTTTTTACAGTTATATGTTCCGTAAGGTGATTTAGGTACTTCAGGCTTTTACTACTCAATCAGTACAGGGTTTCTCAAATTATGCAGATTAGTTTTTTTTATGATAAGGGTACAATCAGGCTGTTCCCGTTAACACTTACGCGGCCGGCCGATTTTTTCAGGGTGGGTATCTACCGGATCCATGAGAAATGGCAGCGATTGTTGCATCCGAAAAATATCAGCCGACTGGTGCCGGGTTACCTGGCTGCCCAATACAAGGTCGATGAGCTGACCGATGAACCCTGCCTGTGGATCAACAGCCGGCTGCTTCCCGATTTTGATCTGCAGCATCATATCAATGACCTGAAAATCGGCCAGGGTCTGCAGCATAATGGTACGCCACTGCTGTGCCTGCAGGACGGGATGAAGAGCCGGCAGTGGTTTGATGCGGGGAAACCCGATTTCAGCGGTGTTGCCATGACGGAGATTGAAAATCCCCACCTGATTGTAAATACATGGGATGTATTCCGGATGAACGGAGATCAGATCGTATTCGACCTTGATCTTCACGGTATCTACAGCCGTCCGGAAAAGCTTCCGGCCGGGGTCGTTGCCGACCGTCCCGACCAGGTTTTTATTGAAGATTCGTCCATCATCGAGCCGGGCGTGGTCATCATTTCGAGCGAAGGGCCGGTCTACATCGGGAAGAACGCATACATCATGGCAGGGTCCGTCATCCGCGGGCCGGCGGCCATCTGCGATAACGCCACGGTAAAGATGGGAACCCGGATCTATGGCGATACCACCATCGGACCATATTGCAAGGTGGGCGGCGAAATCAATAATGTGGTGATGTTCAGCTATTCGAACAAGGCCCACGACGGGTACCTCGGCAACTCCGTAATCGGACGCTGGTGCAATATCGGGGCGGATACCAACAGCTCCAATCTGAAAAACAATTACAGCATGATCCGGGTGAACGACTATCAGACAGGCGAAATCGTAGACACCGGCCTTCAGTTCATGGGCGTGATCATGGGCGACCACTGCATGACGGCCATAAACTGCATGCTTACTGCCGGATCGCTGATCGGGGTATCGACCAATCTTTTCGGGAGCCATTTTACACCCAAGCTGGTCAAATCGTTTCAGTGGGTTGGCCAGGACAATACCGAACCCTACCGTTTCGACAAAGCTGTGGATGCCGCCACAAAGATGATGCTTCGCAGAAATGTGGAGATGACCGATGACTACCAGGCTATGCTAAAGCACATTCACGACAATTTCTGCTGATGTATTTGCAGCCGATGCAGCTGCATCATCCGCGCGAACGGCTACCAGTCCGGACTACTGTGAAAGTGTACGGGTGAACAGCGGCCGGGTGCAGAAATATTCCTGTCCATCTTGTAAAGCACCGCAATCGCTTCGTATATTTGAGGCTCGATGCGGTACGGTAGTACGGCTTCAGGCGGCTGATAGTTTGGCCAATGACCATGCCAGTACCAATGGCGAGACGGTTGCGGATTTGCTGTCAGCAGCGATTTAACCTGAACCTGACCTTATTGTACCGGGATCGAAGCAGGCGCCGCCTGCAAACAACCACGCCGAAGTGGTGGAATTGGTAGACGCGCACGTTTCAGGGGCGTGTGGGAGCAATCCCGTGCGGGTTCGAGTCCCGCCTTCGGCACCAGAGGCCTTGTAACTCTTTGAGTTGCAGGGCCTTTTTTATAGTGATAATTTTTTTTCAGGGTTGGTAAAAGTGATTACTACCGGGTGCTTCTGCAATTATATGCCGGCTGCTCCTGCAATAATATGAATGAATAGTGGTGCCGCGTTGTTAGTTGTGTAAATAAGAATTAACGGGAGAGACTATTATGTCATACACAATTAAAATCAAAGATATTCAAAACGTTACGCACGATGTGAAACAGTTCCGGCTCGAAAAACCGGAGGGTTACTCATTTACACCGGGAGAGGCCACCGAGGTGGCAATCGACAAGGAGGGCTGGAGAGATGAGAAGCGTCCTTTTACGTTTACCTCGCTGAATGCGGATGATTACCTGGAATTTGTAATCAAAATATACCCGGAGCACGATGGAGTGACCGGGCAGATCGGGAAACTCAAAACCGGAGACAGTCTGATCATTGATGATCCGTGGGGAACCATTAAATTTAAAAAAACAGGGGTCTTTTTGGCCGCAGGCGCCGGGGTGACGCCATTTATCGCAATTCTGCGTGATCTCCACAAAAAAGGGAGCATCGGCGAAAACATGCTCATCTTTTCCAATAAAACGGAGAAGGATATTATTCTGAAGGATGAGTTTGATAACATGCTGGGAGAGCGGTTCATCAATGTGATTACCGATGAGCCAACCGACGACCATATCTTCCTGGACGGCTACATCGACAAGGCGTTTCTGGAATCGCAGATTGATGACTTCAGCCAGGCATTCTACGTTTGCGGCCCGAAGCCGTTTAATGAAGCGATGATGAAGTACCTCAAAGAACTGGGCGCCAAACCCGACGCACTGGTTTTTGAGGAGTGAAACAATTAGTGGGTACGGGTTCGTAACAGGGCATATAACTGAAAAGAGGTTCGTGAAAGAGGTATATACCCAACAGCTGATGTGAGGTTTTAGTAGTGATATCATGAAACAGAGCGCCATGAAAAGGTCACTTCTAAACCATTGCACGTTGTGATAACTGTTATATGAATGTACAGTCGGTTAAAACTATAATGCCAAAACACCGATAATGCCAAAACACCGACCCAACAGGGCTACTTATCCATCAGTAAAGATTATTTAACATAGACCTCCAACCCGAAATTGAGGAGTAAATATTGTTATAACGTTGTGGAATCAACGGTTTTTACAAATAATCAATCCATTTGTAAAACATTTAGATAATTCAGCAAAGCCTTTCAAATAATACTCGGTTAATACGAGAAGGGTAGCTTGGCAGTGTATTGAAACACCTGCTATGAAATCACTACCCGATGAAAGTCTTTTTTTTCCTTTTACTGTCACTTTTCGGAATAAGCAGCCTGTATGCTCAGTCTGGAAGAATTAGCGGTAAAATTACTGATGACCGCAATGAACTGCTCACCGGAGCAGCCATTTACATTGTTGAGATTGAGCGTGGTGCTGTGGCCGACATCAATGGGGAGTATGTGCTCGTAAATATCCCGCCCGGGATTTATACGTTACGTAAAAGTTATGTCGGTTATGGTACGCTGGTTATTAACGATGTTGAGGTTTTTAGTAATCGAACTACATTCCTCGACTCTCAAATGCGTGCCGAAGCATATGATGCCGAAGAGATTGTTCTAACTGCTGAAAGACCGATTGTTCAGCGCGACCGTACCTCAACCGCTACCTATTTACAGCGTGAAACCATTGAAGAACTGCCTGTTACAAACCTTAGTGACCTGGTTCGCTTTCAGCCAGGTGTGGTTGCCACCGACGACGGTTTCAGTTTCCGTGGCGGACGAACCCGTGAAGTGGCTTATGTAATAGATGGTATTCCGGTTCAGGATATTTACTCCCAGGCAGGGGGTAATACAGTTAATATTGAGTTAACATCGATTCAGGAATTACAGGTATTAACGGGAACGTTTGATGCCGAACATGGTGGTGCCCAGTCAGGGGTTGTAAGCATCAGCACGAGAAACCCTTCTCCAACACTCGAAGCCAGTCTTCAGGTACGCTCTGGTGGTTATTTCGCGGGATCAGATCGCATCTTTATTGGAGGCGACCGGTATAAGCCATTTGAATCGAATGAATTTACCGTCACAGTAACTGGTCCTGTCATTTCCCGGGATGACAAACTGGGCTTTTTTATTACCGGCAGATACGGTGATAATGTAGGGCATCTGAAGGGTCAACGCCGTTTTACTATCGACGACGGACTTGTAATTGACGCATATCGTTTCTGGTACCGCGAGCAGTTTAGCCCTGATGATGCCCGATTGATAAGCCTCGATACCGCCCGATCGCCATCCGGAGAGCCCATTCTGGACAGCAATGGTAATCCTATCACGTTTGCCAACGGTGATAATGCCATTGTACCAATGAGCTGGTCTCGTACCGCCTTTCTCAACCCGAAACTGGTGTTTCGTCCGACCAGCCGATCGCGTCTGGTATACAGCGTACTGCTTAACCGGTCGGAAGGCCAGGGTTTCAACACCAATAAACGCTTTTCGCTCGACGGGCGGCTGCGAAATGAGTCGTACAGTATCACAAACATCCTGTCGTATAATCAATCGTTCAATAGTAAGGTGTTCCTTACCCTGCGGGGGTCGTATAAGTTCAGCAAGTCAAAATCTGCCGCTTTCAGCTCTTTTGATGATGAAAGGTACCAATATTTCAGTGCCTCTGACGCCACCACCGGTCTTTATTTCGGTGGTACAGAGAATTCACGCAACCGTTTCGAAGAACAGCAGCTGATTCTGTCTGCTGATCTCACCTGGCAGTTCAATTCCTACAATGAAATTAAAACTGGCCTGCAATTCCGCTGGAATGAGTTTTACAACTACTTAACGACCATAGGATGGGTTCGGCCATCCAATCCCGACCAGTTGGCTGTTGCGGTCCGGCCCCCCAATGCGTCAAGTTATGTCTTTTTTGACGAGTACCTTGAGGCGCTTCGGAATATCCCGTTGCAGCGTGTGGTTGCTCAGGACATAAATGGATCGTCACGTGAGTTTGTGCAGGATCCTATCGAATTTGCCTATTTCTTGCAAAACAAACTTGAACTTGGATCCAACATAATAACCAAGGTTGGGCTCCGGTTCGAATACTTTGATACGCGTCAGCCCTACCTTATTAACACCCGCCAGCAATCGGAATTTATAGGCCGAAGCGACAACCTGGCCATGCCGAAACCCAAAACCTATTTAAGCCCACGTGTTGGGATATCGTTTCCTGTTTCGGAGACAGGTGCATTTCGGGTGGCGTATGGTCATTTCACGCAGATGCCAGCCTACAGTCGGCTTTTCCAGAATCCGGTGGATGAAAATACGAATCAGGGCCGGCTTCTGGGTACCACGGTTGGTAACCCGGATTTGTTGCCGGAGCGTACGGTGAATTACGAGATGGGGCTTCAGCAGCAACTTTCAAATTTTATAGGTCTTGACATAAATCTGTACTACAAGAATGTTCGCAATCTGCTTGGGCTTGAGATTCTCGCTACTTCCGATGGAACCGAGTATTTCAGAACGGTGAACCGGGATTATGGCCTGATTAAAGGAGGAACAATAGCTCTGGTAACACGTTCATCCGGGTACCTGCAAAGCCTTGGTTTTGACATTACATATGAAGATGCCCGGGGCAGTTCGTCTAATCCCTCATTTATTGCTGATGTAATAGTAGCCGGAAGAGCAGGTGAAGTAGGTGATGTAGTGATCGACCGCCAGATTATTCCACTGAACTGGGACCAAACCTTAACGGCCAATACTTATCTGACAATCGGGGTTCGGAACAACTGGAATATCGGGCTGGTAGGGCAGCTGGCCACGGGGCAACCCTATACGCCTACTTTCATCAGCACCGACAAAGTGTTTCCCTCTAACTTTTTTGATAACACCGAAAACAGGCCGGTTATCCTCACGCTGGATGCTACCTTCGACAAACAAATACAAATTGCTGGTTTGAATGCCAATTTCCGGGTTCAGATTAATAACCTGCTGAATCGCCAGAATGAGAGAACCGTGTACAGTACCTCGGGTAGGGCGGGGCAACAAATTCGATTGCCTTTTGATCAGGCAGAGCTTGCTTTTGTAAATAGCTATGTAGGTCTTTTCAGTAACCGTGATGCAGACTTGCGCCCGACATGGTACTCCGCGCCCAGACAAATTCTCTTTTCATTACAGATATCCATTTAATGCATCCCGCATCCATGTATAACAAGGTTTCATATTTAAATTCAATCGCTCTATTGAGTGTTATCCTGACCCTGGCAATGGTATACCCGTCCAGCAGGGTCTATGCGCAAACCAAAGACAACTTACCTGACGAACGTCAGGCCAACCGTGTGTTGCTGGATGCCCAGCGGCAAATGGATCGTATGGCAAAAAGCTCTGATGGCAGTAGCACCATTCAGAATACCGGAAACCTTTCATTCAGAAATTTCCTTCGGGGCGGTCTTCACACCGGAAACCTGTTGCAGGTACCTTTTGTTACCAACCTGAATGTTTCAGCCGGATATTGGGGTAGTTTTGTGACTCCGAATAAAATTATCTGGCCAAGAGGTTCCGGTGTTGAATATGGGCATACGATGACGTTTGGGGTAGGGGCCAAAGTTACCAATGATGACGGTGAAGAGTTCATCATTTTGTCGGAAAGTTACAATCGTGGCGGGGGTGACCGGGATCCTTCAGGTTCGCATCAGTACTTCTTTACACCAATTCCAGGTTACTACAACATGTACGGTAGTCGTAATTCGGCCAACCGGTTGAACGATAATCCCGACGACAGGGCTCGCCTTGAGGCAGCCGGCTATTATTTTGTCGGTGGGCTAAATCAGGATGCTTTTGTTCTGCAACAGCAGGCGCAGTCACCTTTTGGCACACCCATTACCTTCCCCATTGAGAACAATATTGAGTACACGGCAATGTCGCACTTGCCCGAAACCTGGCCCGAATTCTGGCCGGTGGGCACCTATCCGGGCGATGACCGGATGCCCGGCGAAAACAGACCCGGTATAAGGGCCGGCAGGTGGAATGGCTTCTATGGTTCATATGTACGTGCTGATCAGGAATCATATTATGTTGCGGATGACCGTGACAATGATAATTACCCGTACTACCCGTTTTATTTGCCGGGCACGAACGAAGTAGACCGTCGCAGCTGGGCTCAGGGAGGTCGTCGGGGAATTGGTATTGAAGTATCTACACGTCAGTACCAATGGGCCAGTATTCTGGCGGAAGATATTTTCATTGCAACCTATGATATCACCAATGTTTCCCGAAACGACATTGAGGAACTTATAATGTTCCAGATTGTCGATTACGATATCGGCGGGCAGACAGGTAACAATGAAGCATTTTTTGACACAAGAGAGAACATTACATACCAGTGGCTGAAAACGCCCCTGGTTCGTAACGGATTTCGCGTTGGTTACGGAGCCGTGGGATTTTTACTGAGCCCGGGTAATTCCGAAGACGGCATCGATAACGACGGAGACGGGATGATTGATGAATCGCAGTTCGATGGCATCGATAACGATGGAGACTGGCGACCCTGGGAAGATGTGAATGGAAACGGTGTTTTTGATATAGGTATTGACATTATTTGGGATGATGTAGGATCCGATGGCCTTGGCCCTGAAGATGAAGGCTGGCCGGGACCGGATCCGGACGGAACGGAAGCCAACGGAAGGCCAGACCTTGGCGAGCCAAATTTCGAAATCACAGACAACGATGAAATCGATCAGATTGGTCTGACGAATATGGTAATTCGTACACCTACTGATTTCACAAGAGACATTCCGGATGATGAAGTATTCTGGCGGGAATATATACAACCGGTTCCCCCATCCCAGTTTATAATTCCTTCCGAAACAGCTGATATAATTTATGTATACAGCTCTGGTAAAATCAGATTGCCCCGCAACTACACAGAACGGTTTGCTATAGCCTATCTGGCCGGTAACGATTTTAACGACATTCTGCGCAGTAAGAATACCATGCAGAATATCTATGATGCAGACTTTAACTTTTCCCAGCCGCCAAATGAACCGTTTGTAAGGGTATCTGCTGGAGACGGAGAGGTGCGCCTGGTCTGGGATGATGCTGCCGAGCGGTCACGCGACCCGATTTACGGGTTCGACTTTGAAATGTACAAGGTCTACCGAAGTACAGACCCGGAGTTTAATGATATTAAAACCATAACCGATGCTTTCGGGAATCCGTTGTTATGGCGCCCGATAGCCCAGTTTGATATTAAAAATGGTTTGTTTGGTGCACATCCTGTGCCAATAGGGGAGTTTGGTGTCAGCTATGATATGGGTACCGATTCAGGGTTGGAGTATTCCTATGTAGATAAAGATGTACAGAACGGGCGTACATATTACTATGCGGTAGTTTCCGTAGACCACGGTTATGCCAGTAATTTTTATGAAGATGGTATATCCCGCCTGCCCAACCTGGCCCCAATTTCCCCGACGGAATCCGGTAAGGTTATTGAAGTCGATATTTTTGATCGGGTGGTTTCATTAGGCAAAAATACTGCTGCCGTCATTCCTCAGCCGTCTTCTGTACAATATGTGGAACCTGCAATCGATGATGACGGTATCGTTAGAGTTGCCGGAAGCGGGACCGGCCGGATCGATGTGACCTTTGTATTACCGGAGGAGGTTAATTCTGACGGACATGAATATGAATTTACTTTCACCGACGATGGTCGATACCGAAATCTCGATCCGGAGTTACTTGACTATGGATTAACCAATGGATTTCAGTTCCGGAATATCACAACCGGAGAGATTCTTGCAACCCATGATCCCGAACATACAGGTGCCAACATCTTTGATATCCCGGCTCTGAACGTACGGGTTCACGATGGAATGAAAATAAAGGTGACCAACCCGCTTCGTCCGGATGTTGCCACATCCGAATGGCTTCGTAATGCCAACAGTGGCCGAAGACCTTCCATGGTTGTCGATGTTTCTGTTGACGGCTCAAACAATGTTCGTGTGCCCCGGGATTATGAACTGAGGGTAGCTGAACTGGGTGCAGACACCTCACGTTCGATTTCACCTGCCACACGTATCCCGGTGAATTATGAAGTTTGGGATGTTACCAATCCAAACAATGCCTACATGGTACCGCTTACCGTAACCGAAGCCAGTCCGACACTTTTCCCCCAGGACACCATACCGGGGGTATTAAGCCCGGGCGATACCTTCGATTTGCGCATTAGTTCTGTGAGTACACCCTTCGGGATAGTATATACCGGTTCTTCATGGCGCTTCCGGTTTACAGCACCCAAACCGGTACAAGACCGTGTAGTTACCATCAGAAGAGAAGCCTCAGAGTTATATGACACGCTGGCAACCTACCAGGTGCGTGGTATGCAAACAAGACCATACGGGAATAACCTGAATGGCAGAAGAGCCATCGATTTTCTGAATGGAACTGCTGCCTGGTACACTGCAATTCTCGATTCAATGCAGAATGTTCCGGGATTGAATCTTGCTATAAATGGATTCAGAACACCGGCACAGTATCTCGACGAACTCAATCAGTTATACAGGGATGTTATGCCAGTTGCCGGAGACCGTTTCCTGATGACCACCGATAAACCCTTCAACTCATCGGATGTGATACGGTTCAGTGTTACCGGCAATGAAATTCAGACGGAGCTGGATGAAAGTGTGCTGGATGAAATCTATGTTGCACCTGATCCGTACATCGCGGTGAATCCGCTAGAATCACGGGCAACAGCACTACCCGGACGTGGTGAACAGCGCATCGATTTCAGAAGACTTCCAACGCAATGTACCATCCGCATTTTTACCACTAGCGGCAGGCTCATTAAAACAATACATCATCAGGGTGATGGAACAAACAGTATGGCCAGCTGGGATTTACGCAGTGACGAAGGGCTGAATGTTGCATTCGGGGTGTATATCTATCACGTCAATGCACCCGGCATCGGCGAGAAAATTGGTCGTTTTGCACTCATAAAATAATGTAATCATGAAAAGCATTCTGATATTCTGTTTAATTCTTGCAGCGAGTGTTTTTTCAGCCATACCGCTGAAAGCGCAGACCGATTTGGTAAGTAATGTGAGTAACAAGGGAACCGTTGCGGCTGCATTTCTGGAAATTGGTGTGAATGCCCGTGCAGAAGCGATGGGCGGGGCGTTTACCGCCATGCGTGCCACACCCGATATTCAGTATTGGAATCCCTCTGGTATGGCATTTTTGCAAGGAATTGCAATCGGGGTAAGTCACACCAAATGGCTGGCAGAAACCGAGTTTAATTATGTCAGTATCGCGGTCCCCATTGCTGGTAGCAATATTGTACTTGGAGGCAGTTTTACAACCCTGGGAATTCCAGAACAGCCAGTACGGTCGTTTGACGGCAGTCTTACTGGAGAAATGTATGATGCGCGCGATTATGCAGCAAGCTTTTCCGCTGCAATAAAAATCATTCCCACTTTTGCATTTGGTGCGACTGTAAAGTACATAAACCAGAGAATCTGGAGTGAAAGCGCAACAGGGTTAGGATTTGATTTTGGAGTAACCTATGTAACACCGGTTAAAGGTTTGTCGATGGGATCCAGTATTTCAAACTTTGGTGCCGATCTTCAGATGGATGGCAAGAACCTGACCGATATCATCGATCCGGATCCAAATAATCAGGGCGTTACCGACATACCAGTGAAATATGTGACCGATTCGTATCCGTTACCGCAGATATTTCGTTTTGGCCTGGCCTATGAAAAAAAGCTTGGTGACTTCAGTACAGTCGCAGCAGTCGATTTAATGCACCCCACGGGGTCAACAGAAAGTATGAACCTTGGTCTTGAGATTGGGTTCAGGGAATTCTTTTTCATCCGGTCTGGCTATCAGAACCTGTTTGAAAAAGATCAGATCAACGGCCTCACATTTGGATTAGGTGTTCAGTATATGCTGGACAATCGGCAGCGATTCGCCTTCGATTATGCCTTATCGGAATGGGGAATGTTGGGGAATGCTCATCGCATATCCATGAGCATTCAGTTATAGCAAAATCAGCCTCAAAACACTCAAAATAAACCACACTTCCATTATGAAAACCTTATACAGTTCTGTAGTCCTGGGGCTTCTTATGCTGGGTATTTGTGTGCAGGAAACATCTGCACAACTAACCCAGTCACAGGATGCTCACTATCAGCGAATTTACGGAGAACATTACGAAGAAATTCTGGACAAAGCAGCCGGAGATCCACAGGCTCTTGAACGTGCCAGAATTGAATACCAGAAATTAATGTCAATGACCAACGATTTGACGTTTAACTCGTTGATATTTAATCAGGACAACTGGCTTGACTCTCCTTTTGTAGCGCGGGCTGAGCAAGAACCGAACGACTTTTTCAATACCGCCGATAACATTGATGATGTGCTGAGCCAGCCGGGACTGTTGCAGTCTGACTATTTCGGTCGACTCATAACGGCTGAATTTAACTCTCCCGGCGACATCGACGTCTATGCGTTTACCGTTGATACCACAATGATGTATTATTTCAACGGTTTACATGGCACCGCATCTGACGGAAGTGCTATCAGTGTTAATATGCGTCTGTTTCATGAGTCTGATCTGGATACTACTTTTGTCCGTAATTTTGGAGGCATAACGGGGAATGATCAGATTTCAGGTGATATCCTTGGCCGGAATACAGATGGTCGTGGTGGTGCCGGTTTATTCCGTTTGTCCGGTTGGACTTCCCCGATAGATCCGGCAACGAACCAGAAACTTACAGGTACGTTCTACCTTTGGGTTTTTAATGAGGATAATGCTGTTGGCAAATATAATATGACCGCTTACGCGGTGCCCCTCGGACCATGGGTAAATGTAAAAGAGCCGGATTACCCCTATTCCAGCCTGATCGGTAATATTGCCGACCCACAGGCCACACTGGCTACCGATGGTGTTCTTCGTTCGTATATGATGTACAATCCTGATACCGTAAAAGTGGTTATTCCGGAACTTCCATCACAATCCAATGCCGTTTATCCGCAGTTACTGGCTGAAGGCGATGAAGACATTGATCTGTTTTTCGTAAACTACAGGCAGGATCACACTCTTGTGGTTGAGACCGTTCCTTTCTTTGGATGGTACCGGACGAATGATGGTAATATCGGCCCGGGCAGTGGTCGAATGACCGATACCCGCAACCGGATCTATAATGGAGACTTCAGCCAGATTCTTATTGAAGATGATGATGGCGCAAGGGAAGCGCATGATGGTCCGAACAACATTCATGCCCGAATGGTACTCACCCCCGAGCGCCTTGCCGAATCCAATTTAAATGTGGATGGACCACTGGTAGTTTGGGCCGGAATGTGGGCTTCCAACACTCGTACACTCACTCAGCCGAACCCTGAAACACGTAGTGTGGACAACCGCGACCCGGGCAGAGGGATGTATAAAATCTACGCCTATCAGTATTCAAATACCCGTGCCGAGTTTGAGCCGAACAATACACCGGAAACAGCTACCGTAATTAACGCAGAGCCCGCCCAGCTCTCCATAGAACAGGCCAGCTTCTCCGGTGCCGCCGACGTTGATAACTATCGTGTATTCCTGCATGAATTGCGCATGTATACGCTGTTTACAACCAATTCAACAGTTACGTCAGATATCAATGTCCGTATTTTCCACGAGTCGGCCGATGGCCCGATGAACATCGTAACTCGTTCTGGCGATTTGGTGGCTGCCAATAATATTACGGTAAAACGACGTGGCAACAATTTTGTAATTGAAGGATTTGTACCCGAAAGTACCGGAGCTTACATCATTGAATTAACATCAGGTTCTGCCGGTGACTACCAGCTTGGGGTCATCGATAAGGGTCAGATCTTCCAGGGCCGAATTGCTAACGAGCCAGATAATACACTGGCCGACGCCACACAGCGTGATCCGCTGCCGGTTGGTCCGGGTGCAGCTTCCCGTCGTGCCATGATATTCCCGGCAGGAGATGTTGACCACTTCTATTTTTCCACTTCAGATGAGTTTACAATAACCGTTCGCGGAACGTCGGAGGATCTGGTTGAAGATTTCTCTCCGCGTATTACGCTTCTTACCGACGGTCTGGCTGAAATTGCGACATCTACCAGTGGAAGCATCAGCCACACACCAACAGCTCCCGGTACATTTGTAGTGCGTGTTGAGGCTGCCAACGCCGGCGAAGTAGGTTTTTACACCATCTCCGGCGGAGAACCCTTTGAAGAGCGTGAGCCAAACGATACCTTCGCAACAGCTACCCGAACCGCGATCGGTCAGTTATATGAAGCTTCACTGACTCCCGGCGATGTGGATTACTTCCGGTTTGACCTGAAGGCTGGTAATCTGTATTCGTTCCGATCCATCGACAACGAAACCGGAGGTCCGCTTACCGTTGCATTCTTTGATGCAATCAACGGAGAGACCATCATGGATGGCAGTGGCTGGGCTAATAACTACCCAGGCGATAACTTTAAAATTGCCAACATCATCCCGCTGGAAGACAAGACCTATTACCTGCGTATTTCCGGTGGAGTTGGTAACTATAAGATTCTGTCGCGTATGAACCCGGATTTCGGTTCACTCATCAACAAGCATGAACCCGACAACAGTATTGAAGAAGCCCGGGCTCTCGGACCCTATCTTATGGATGGTACCGACCAGATGTTCGTTCAATTTAATGCTGACAGTGCACGTTTTTACGGTGATCTCGATTACTTCATGCTGGATCTTAAAGCCGGTATACGAATGGTTGCCGAAACCAAGCCGGTAGGTGGCTTTACACAATCCAGTGCCGATCCGGAACTTTGGAACCGTGATACTGACACCCGTCTCAGGCTGTTTGATGCCAACGGCAATCAGATACTCGACGATGATGATGGTGGCAGTGGCTGGTACTCACTTCTTACGTTCACGCCCGAAACCGACGGGGAATACTTCCTGCAGGTAGCCAACAGCCGTGGTGCAGGCGGAGGCGACGATCGCTCTATGCGCCGTGGTGACTACATTCTGAATGTGTCTGCTTCCTTCGATGAAAACGAACCGAACAACACCTTTGCCAGTGCCGACAACAACCCGCTTGCAGACCGTTCGTATGTAAATGCAACTTTCAGCGATGCAGACGATGTGGATATTTTCAGATTCACCATGCTTGAAGGGCGTATATATCATTTGCGGTCTGTTATTGAAAACGCAACTGCCGGCATGAACGTCGAATTGTATCGGGTTGATGACACCAATACCAACCTGCTTGCAGATGGTTCATCGTTCAATACCCGTTACGGCAGCAGTAATTTCAAAATAAATTATATCCCGGCCGAAACAGCCGATTATTATCTGCGCCTTATTCCAAACACTGCACTTGCAGGGGCTGAATACCGCGTATATATGAAGAGCAATGATATTTCGGCGCTGAAAGACAACTGGGAACCAAACAATACAATTGAACAGGCTGCAGCGCTGGGCGATCACCCGACGGATGGTGAATTCTACTCCTACATCCTGTACAACGAAGATGTTGAAGGGTTCTATGACGATCTGGATTACTTCCAGGTAACAGCTGCTGCAGGCGATACCCTGATCGCAGAAACGGCGCCATTTGATGGAAATCTGTGGTCACGTGACTTCGATGCTTACATGTATCTGTATGATGCAGACGGTAACCAGGTTGCAGCCGACGATGACGGTGGTTTCGACTGGCATTCCAAAATCACCTACATCGTTCCGGAAAATGGAGTGTATTACTTCCTGGTCGTTGCAAATCCTGCACATGTACCGCCACGGAACAGCTCTGCCAACCGTATTCGCGACCCGTCACGTGGTGAATACAAGTTTGCGATTACCAAACTAGAGGCAACTTCTGTATCTGTAGATCAGGAAATCGGGAAGGTATACGATTTCAATCTGCAGCCGAACTTCCCGAATCCGTTTAACCCATCAACGAATATCCGGTACAGCATCGCTGAACAAGCTGATGTAACGCTAAATGTCTATAATGTATTAGGTCAGCGCGTTGCAACTCTTGTAAATTCGACCCAGGTTGCCGGTCAGTATACCGTAACCTTTAATGCTTCGAATCTTGCTTCCGGTGTGTACGTCTATCGTCTGCAGTCCGGCGATAAAGTACTCACCCGGAAAATGCTTCTCATCAAATAACCTACATCGTCAACACGATTACAGCCGGGGTGCATTACAACACTCCGGCTGTATCTGTTTTGCCCAACTATGAAAAAAACAATTGTTCTGTTTACGATACCGCTTCTGATGCTGGTCTTTGTATCCTGTTCTGGTAACGAATCACATATTCCGGAAGATCAGATTCTGGCCCGGGTGGGTGATCATGTAATTACCGCACGGGAATTTCAGCTGAATTACGAGTTCGGTTTTCCGCATTTGATGCAAGGCGAAAACCGCAAAGAGGAATATCTGCATCGAATGATTGCCGAGTTGCTGATTGCACAACGTGGATACGAACTTCAGATTGATACCTTGTCCAGTATCCGCAATGCGGTACAAACCATGCGGGAAGAACGCGTAATTGAAGAGGTTTTCAACCATTTCGTTTTGTCGAATATTGAAATAAGCCGAAAGGAAATTGAATATGAAGTGAATAAAACTGCAGTTTCTGTGCAGTTCCGATATTTGCCGGCTGCAAACCGGACTCATGCAGAGCGTCTTCGGCAGCAGTTACTCGAAGATTCTTTTGAAACAGTAGCTGCACAGTTCGTAACTGATGTTTTTGACGCAACCAACGACCAGATTGCAGAAAGGTTTACCAGCCGGGTTACAAAAGCTGTAGATGTGAATCCGGAACTGATTAGTCACTTGCAAGACCTGGAACTGCATACTCCGTCAGAACCTATACAGTACCAGGACCAATGGTATATATTTATGGTCCATAACATTATCCGTACACCACTATCACCTTACGATATCGCAAATCGATCGGTTTCTGCCCGTAAAGTACTGTATAACACGAAAGCTATGCAAATGGCTGCAGAGTTTGTAAATGAAACCATGACACCGTTTAACGTCGAGACCAATCGAAGTACATTTGAACGCATTGTACCGCACTTGTTTGAATTGTATGAGCAGGGAACACCAGCAGGAACCTTATGGAATCGTATAAGTGAAGGCCGTAGAACTGAAAGTTATTACCGGGAATTGTACGCAGTTCGATCAGAGCCACTTGTTTACACCTCGATCGGTACATGGTCAGTTGAGCGATTCTTCCGCACCTTTAATACGGGACGGTATCAGTTGCGCCCGGATACCCCTGAATCATTTACGCTTCGTTTTTCTGATGTAATAGCACTCGTTGTACGCGACGTAGTATTGCTGGAGAAAGCCCGCGCTGAACGACTCGAAGAAAGCTTTGATGTTCAAAGGGATATACGAAGATGGCAGGATAAATGGGTTTTTCAGGAGACACGCAACCGAATACTTGATACATTGGCATTCAATAACGATGTCGTTATGCAATTTGTAAACAGCGAAAGCAGCCCTTATCCGGAGCAAATTCGTGGCCGCTCTTTTAATGACTACCAGGAAGGCAGTATTCATCGTTTCCGTCGCGATTTTCTGGCTCAGGCGCTTATGAATGCCGCCGAAGAGTTCAAGCAGATCCACAAGGTTACCATCAACTACGCCATGCTGGATACCATAACGGTCAGCCAAAGTTCGGCAAATCCGAATATGTCGCTGCAGGTTTTTAATCAGAACTCAAATCGCATGGCGTATCCGGTTCTGGATCCCATTTGGTAGATGTAATATGTACGTGAAAATAAACGGATTTCTATTTGGCTTACTCATTCTTGCATCGCATCCACTTTATGCACAGAATATCCTGTTTTCAGAATATTTTGATGATGCCGGTTTACAGGCATGGACTATTACCGACGACCCTCAGCCCCGGTCGGGACCTTCCGACTGGCGTGTAATCAACGGAGAGCTCTGGCAGCTATCTAATATCTGGTCGTACGATCCGCCGGCTGAATTTATCTATCATCTCGGTACGCATGCTACCGCAGGAGAGCCGAACTGGACAGATTACACGCTGAATGCTGTTCTGCGTTCAACAGATAACGATGGTATTGGTCTGATTGTACGCTATCAGGATCCCGGTAATTATTACCGTGTACTGCTGATGAACGATGCCAACAATTCAGGATCGGCTCGTTCACCTATACAGCGCATTCAGCGTTTTGTGAATGGCGAGCCTGTTACATTGCATCAGAATGTTGTTGAAACAGCCTACCCGGCGGGATATTTCAGTTTATCGGTAGATGTCCGTGCTGACACAATACGAGCGTATCTCAACGGGGTACTCATCGGGCAGGCTGTCGACACAACTTATGCTTCGGGGAAAATAGGTTTACTATCGTATGCCAACGCCGGATCCATGTACGACGACATCCTGGTTACATCCGATCAGTACATATATGATGAACCCGACCGGCGCATTGTTTACCCGGTAACACATAACCGCAGACCCTACATTCAGCAAGTTGATACCCGCGGGGCCTACATTTCGTGGCATACCCTGCTGGAAGCGGTTGGCCGTGTTGAGTACGGAACACAGAAAGATGAGTATACTGCCTCGGTTATGTCGTCAGTAGCACATCAGGAACATACCATTTATCTGGCTGATCTGGAGCCGGATACCAGATACTATTACCGGGTTTTCAATGATGATATTCTGTTTTCAGATGGATATTCGTTTCGTACGGCGCCGGAGCAGGGATCCGGAGATGAAATTGTGTTTATGGTACTGGGCGACAGTGGTACCGGTAACGATAATCAGCGGTCGGTACGGGACCAGATGCTTAGGACCTTTTATTCAGATCATCCCCGGTTTCTTATCCACACAGGGGATGTTCACCAGGGCAATGGTGCTGCATATGATGCCGTCTACTTCGACATTTATCACGAATTACTTCAGCAAATTCCGTTTTATCTGGCAATCGGGAATCATGATACCTATACCGATAACGCTGCGCCTTTTTTGCGTGATTTTGTAACACCCAGGAACGACCACTACCAGGGGCGCTACTATGCTCACCAGTGGGGCGATGTCTATTTTATAAACCTGGACACCAATATTCCCTTTGCAAAAGGTACAGAACAGTATGATTTTCTGGAACGTGCTCTAACCTCCGAACAGCGACAAACAGCAGTCTGGACCGTCCTGTATTTTCACCATCCCCCATATTCCGAATATTGGCCCGCCTGGGAGGGAGATCCAACGGTAAGGCGTGATCTGATGCCGCTGTTTGAACAACACGGGGTAGATGTTGTGTTTAACGGCCATACACATTCATATGAGTACGGATATCTGAATGGTGTTCATTATGTTGTTTCGGGTGGTGGTGGTGGTAACCTGGACCCATATGGCCGGAATTTTGATCATGTACAGTTTTCTGATGCGGTGCACCATTTCGGGCTTGTACGGGTTCGCGGGAACCGGTTCATGTTTCAAGCTCTAAATACGAAGGGCAATGTTGTGCATTCGTTCAGAATAGAGAAAACGGCCTCGTCTGCGTATACTGACGCTATGGAAAATGCAGGGGAGTTTCGATTACACCAGAATGCTCCAAATCCTTTCAATCCAACCACATATATAAATTTTGAAACGCCATCGACTGGTACCGTAAATCTGCAGGTATTCAATGTATTGGGCCAGCCGGTAGCGACATTGGTTTCGTCAGTTCTGCCGGCCGGTTCTCACCGTATAACTTTTAGTGCTGAAGGGCTTTCTTCCGGAGTATATTTTTACAGACTCGTTACCGCTTCGGGGGTTATTCAACGCTCGATGACGGTCGTGAAATAGTAAAATTGTCCAGGATGTTGCCATCCAAATCATAGGTAATCCACTCGAGCGTATCGCCATGAACGTGTACCATGCCGTAATGGTGCCCCCGGTATACCTTTCGGGTAAACCAGGAACGGGTTGGAGCCGCATTCTCCAACGGTCCGCCGCCACCGCCGGCCACCACATATGTAACCCCGTTCAATTGGTTTACCTTGTTGTCGCGAACAGGCCATGTACGTTCATAAGTATGAATATGGCCGGTAATAACGAGTGGAACATTATGCCTTTCATATAATGAAGCGAGATCTCGAAGCCGGGTATGCCCGAGTGTGGAGTGGCCCGTCCAGGCATCTCCATAATCGTCTTCGTCGGATGAATAAGGAGGGTGGTGATGTATTGGAATGTTCCATTTAGCCCGTGATTGTTGCAGTTGTTCATCCAGCCAGCGGTATTGTTCTGAGCCTGCGGTGAGATCTTTGTTGGAATCGATCATGAAAAATTGCACATCCGAATATCCAAAGGTGTAATAGTATTTTGGAGAAGGGTAAGCCATCAGGTCGTAATAGTATTGAGCATTCTGTTCATGATTTCCCAGCACGGTATATACCGGGACTCGTTCCTGCAGGGTACGCGAAGGAGCGAAGTACTCGACAATCCATTTAAAGATATCGGTTCCGGGACTGACTATGTCGCCCGCGTGGACTACAAAATGCGGGCGTTCAGCCCATAATTTTTCGGCAATGGTACCCCACACCGCGGGGTTGTTCTGTGTGTCGGCCACTACACCAAAACTGACCGCATTGCCTTCTGGCATTGCTGTCTGAAAAGTGAGCAATTCGCTGTCGGTTTCGGTACCGTCTGCCTCTGTAATAGTAACCTTGTAAAAATATTTGGTGTCGGGCATAAGGTCGATGAGCCGGAGCTGCTGAATCTCCGCCGGTTCTGTGACCTGTACCGACATTGTTAGCGAGTCACCATGTGTACCATAATCAACCCGGCCAACCGATGGTGCTGAGGTCATCCACCCTACATTGGCCTGGTTGCGGGTAACGAAATTAATGTAGGGAGCAATTACAATACCATCCAGTTGAATAAGGGGCGTAGGATCAAGCCGGGAGAGTTCCAGATGGGCCATGTAAGCTGCCCTGATTTCATCTTGCGGTACTACACGGTCCCATACTTGAAGGGAGTGCATTGCCCCGGAGAGTTTATGATTTTCGTCGTCATCACGGTATGAGCCAAGGGTAAACCAGGTTGCATCGGGATAAAGGATGTCGCCGTGTTGTTCGGTACTGTTTGACGAATGCTCGCCATTTATGTACAAGTTCATTCGGGTGCCATCATACGTAGCAGCAACATGATACCAGGCACCGATGTCGTAGGGTTCTGAACTCTGCAGATAGGTCATGTAGCCCCGGCCTTCCCGATCGGCACCTGCAGACGCCAGTCCCAGGCTGAATCGATTATTAACGTGACCAAAAACCCAACCCTTTTCATAATCGCCGTTGTCCTGCATCACGGAAATGAAACCACCCCAAGACTGGGGGTAATTCACCTTCACCCATCCGGCAACGGTAATATCGCGATGGGGCAGGCGCAGCGTATCAATACGGTCGCTGATTAATAATGCATGGTTTCGCCCATCAAACTCCGCAACCGGAAAGCCGCCCAAAGTAGTAAATACCGGCATTTGTTCGCCCATTGCCGGATATCCGGTAACCGCATTTAAACTATTGCCCAATACGTTGCTGGTGTCGAAACGCCATTCCATTGTCGGTTGAGCCGAACCTTGCATTGAAAAGAGCACCAAAAAAAAAGTTAAAAAGAGGATTCTGGTCATCTTGCAGTTTCTGTTAAGTATTGATTTTATCAGTAAATGTTGGCCCGGATGCAAAGTAACATTTAGGGCCCAGATTACAGGTTATCAAACTGTTATTTATACTTGTACGGCGTAGTTAGAGCGCTTAATTCGTTACAATTTGGTAACCACGACGATCAGGTTAAAACGGTATCATAAATCATGAAAAAGCACCCGGTAAATATCTCAGGAGTAAAGTATATGCCTGTTTTGGTCTGGGTGTTTTTTACGATGTTTACTGAGGGTATTTTTGCCCGGCAGACAGATCATGGCATTGTAAAACTGGAAATATCCGGCACAGCCGGCACCGAAGATCGATACACATACAGAATGGAACCATTTGAAGTACCCGGTAACATTGGTCAGATCAGTGTTGCCTTTCAGTACAATTCATACCGTAATGAAGTGGAAATCGGGGTATTTGATCCTGATCGTTTTCGTGGAACCAGCCGGTTTTCCAAATCGAAGTTCATGATCGCCGAAACGCAGGCCACGGCTTCATATTTGCCCGGACCCATACCTTCCGGCACCTGGCATGTTTCCCTTGGGTTCCCGGTTGTAAATCTGCCCGTCTCCTATCGCATCATTATAGAACTTATACCCAAAACCCATCCTTCATACACAGGCCCGGAAACGCTTGCACTATCTGACAGTTTGCGCTGGTACAGTGGCGATTTTCACACACATACCGGCCACAGTGATGGTTTTGGTTGCCGCGATACCCGCTCCCGGAGGGCACCATGCCAGGTGTATCAGATCGCCTCGGCCGCACATGAACAAGGCCTTGATTTCGTTGCTGTTGCCGACCATAACACCATCAGCCATCATCATGATATTGAAGTATTGCAACCGGTTTATCCGGATTTGCTATTATTGAAAAGTCAGGAAGTGACCACCTTCTTCGGACATGCCAATGTACACGGAACGCGGCTTCCTGTTGATTTCCGCCTTGGTTTTGAGGAACACACCACATCAAAGCTACAGGGCCTGGTACACGATGCAGGTGCACTTTTTGTTATCGTTCATCCGGGCCGGCCAACCGGCGATTCATGCACCGGCTGCGGCTGGTCTGCAGATGGTACAGATTACAGCCGGGTTGATGCGATCGAAATTGTAAATGGAACCAATGTGGAGACCGGCATAAGCGGCATTCCTTTTTGGCAGGAGCGGCTGAACGAGGGTTACCGAATCACGGCTATTGGCGGAAGTGATGACCATGGTGCAGGCCATGGATCGGACAAGCCTGGAATTCCCACAACGATGGTATTTGCCCGGGGTTTGAGCGAAGCATCATTACTGGATGGAGTTCGCTCCGGGCGGGTTTACCTGAAAACTGCCGGCCCGCAAACACCGGATGCTGACTTTTATGGAATTCAGCAGAACCAGCGTCTTGAGTTGGGGGATTCCGCAGTTTCCGGCCAGTCCCTCACATGGGTCACCTCCTTTCTTTCCACTTCTGATGCCACCCTTGAAATATTGGTCAATGGTGAACAGGTCCGGGAGGTTACCATTCCGGCAAACCTCGTTGATCCCCTGCAAATTCAGGTACAACTACCTCTTTCATCAGGCTGGATACGAGCAAACATGCGTCAGAATGGAGAAATCATCATCATTACCAATCCTATATATTTTTAGATATGACTATTTTGCCCTTCCTGTTAGCATTAATGATTACAGTGGAAGATCCCGGAGCCTGTCCGGTCGATGTACGATTGAACCATGTGCAATTTATCGGCACACACAATAGCTACAAGCTCGACATAACCCCGGAACTTGCTGAAATGATTGAGCAAATAAATCCCGGTGGCTCAAAAAATATACGTTACGGCCACCAGACCATCACCTATCAGCTCGAACAGATCGGCATACGCAAGTTTGAACTCGATGTGTTTCTGGATCCCGATGGGGGAAGGTTCGCCCAACCTGCAGGGGCTTTAGCCACCCGGGAATCCGACTACATCGATCACCCTGAAATGCTGCAACCCGGGCTCAAAGTGATGCATGCCCAGGATGTGGATTACCGTACAACCTGCAGAACATTCATCGGATGTTTGCAGGAAATTTATGAATGGTCTGAGCAGAACCCCCATCACTTGCCTGTAATGGTGATGGTTGAATTGAAAGAAGGTCAGCCGCGTGGAGAAGATTTATACAGGTTTACTCCGGCCATCCCTTTTACAGAAGAGACCATTTATACCGTAGATGAGGAGATTCTGAACGTATTCCCGCGCAACAAGCTGATTACACCCGATGACGTTCGAAAAGGTGAAATAACCCTGGAGGCCGGGTTGCTAAGATATGGCTGGCCGGGGCTGAATGATAGTCGTGGCAAAATCCTGTTTGCCCTGGACAATACCGGAAATGCGAGAAATCTGTACCTGCATCAATCTGATATACTCGAAAACAGACTCCTTTTTGTAAGTTCAGCTCCCGGTGAACCATCTGCCGCATTTATCAAAATGAACAACAGTCTAGGCGATGAAGCTGAAATCCGGGAACGCGCACAGAGCGGATACCTTATACGTACCCGGTCTGATATACCCATGACCGAAGCACCGGCCAATGATCATACCAGAAAACTGGCGGCATTCCGTTCCGGTGCACAGTATGTAAGTACCGACTTTCCGGAGCCTGCCCCCAGCGGGTTTACCGTTCAATTTGAGGGACTGAACTCCATGTGGCGATGCAATCCTGTTACCGCACCTGAGGGTTGTATGCCCGGTTGCCTCAATGAATAGCCCTGCTTTGCAGGCCATCTGCAGCTCATACTACTATAACTATACTGATCGCAGGTGTGAACGACACGCGGATATGCAGAAGCGACAAGCGACATTGGCTGATGCTTTTCCGCATTTAAACTCAAACAAAAACGTAAACGATAAACGATACACCTCATGAAAAGAAGAGAATGGCTGAAAGCCATGGGACTCGTAACCGCCGGCGTTCCGGCAGGACAATTCACCCTGTTTCATGCCGCCAAACCCGTGGTTAATTCCCGGCGGGTTCTTCGGATAGCCCACATGACCGATCCGCATTTAAATCCATCGAATAAATCGGCCTATTGGACCACATTGTGCATTGAGCACATACAATCACTGCAAGACAAACCCGATGTCATTTTCAATGGGGGAGATACCATAAACGACGCTTTGCGAAAATCCGAAACCGAGGTTTTGGCACAATGGGATGTTTGGGATGAAGTCGCTAAAAAATTCAGGCTGCCTGTAGTTCATACAATCGGTAATCATGATGTGTGGGGTATCGCAGATGCGCAGCAAGACCCCCGCTATGCAAAGGCATGGGCTGTTGAAAAACTCGGTTTGCCCAATCGGTATTATGACTATGAGCAAAATGGATGGCATTTCATCGTATTGGATAGTACACATCTCAAAGAGGATGGTACCTGGTACACCGCAAAACTGGATACGGAACAGTTTGAATGGTTGAAGCAGAAATTGCAGGATATTCCGTCAAATCGCCCCGTTTTCATCTTTTCGCATATCCCGATTGTATGTGCTGCAGCTTTCTTTGATGGCGACAACGAGCGTACCGGAGAATGGACCATTCCGGGGGCCTGGGTTCATATCGATGCCCGGAGCATTGTGGAACTATTCCACCAGCATAAAAATGTACGGGTTGCAGTGAGCGGACATATTCACCTTGCGGATGCGGTGCTCTACAATGAAGTAACCTACTACTGTAACG
>RECM01000274.1 GCA_007694035.1 Balneolaceae bacterium | reverse complement strand
GAAGGCAAAGAGGAAGTGCATGGAAATGAGGAATCGGGTCCGTTTGATCAGGTTATTTACGCCGGCAGGGCTGATGATCTGGCCGGCTGGAGCCTCTCCGGCGGTATTACCGGTTCGCTTCTGCAGCTGGGTGATATCCACTATCCACCGGTAACCTCCGTTACGCTTGGTTACAGAAAGAAGGATATTGGTCACCCCCTCGACGGGTTTGGCATGCTGGTACCCGAAAAAGAGCCCTTCAGCATTCTGGGCACCCTGTTCACATCGTCCATATTTGAGGGCCGTGCCCCTACGGCCGGGCACGCCACCCTGACCACCTATGTGGGCGGCACGCGTAATCCTGAATTTGCTGCTCTTTCCGATGATGACCTGGTCAGGCTCGTTACCAGCGATTTGGACGATCTGCTCGGGCTCGGTGGTGAGCCGGAGTTCCGAAAAATCTACCGCTGGCCCAGGGCCATTCCCCAGTACAATACCGGCTATGGCGTATTCAAAGGACTGATGACACGGTTTGAATCGGATAACCCCGGTTTTCATATCCTTGGGAATTTCAGGAATGGTATTTCCGTTTCCGACTGCATAAAAGCGGCGTTTGAACTGTCGGAAAACGTTGGGCTGCAGTAACCTGGATTTGAGTAAGGCCGTATCTGTACAAATCCGCGTACCGGGCATCATCCTTGGAAATATCCTGATTTTCACGATGCAGGGCCGAAAGAGCCCCTCCCTAAATCCAATTGTTCTGGTGTTGATCCTGCCCGTATGTCTTTTCCCGGTTACATCGCTATCTTGTGTGCATGAATACCATAAGCATCATCGGCTGCGGCTGGCTGGGCCTGCCCCTGGCCAGGCATCTTATACGGGCGGGATACCACATCAAGGGATCGACCACCCGCGAAGAGAAAGTGAGTGAGCTGGAAATCGCCGGCATCGAACCCTGGCTGCTTACGCTCAACCCGGGCCTGAAGTGCCGGCCCGATGCCGCTTCCCTGCTCGAAGCCGATGTGCTGGTAGTGAACATCCCGCCCGGGCGTGGCCGCGAAGATGTAGTGAGCTATCATAAACTACAGATGAGCAACCTGATCACTGCTGTAGCCGCATCAACGGTCCGTTTTGTTGTTTTTGTGAGCTCAACATCGGTATACCCCGATCTGAACCGTGAGGTACAGGAAGAGGATGCGGGTGTTGACGAGGGGGCCGGCAGGGCGTTGCTGGAGGCGGAGCAGATGCTGTTCGACCGGCCCGAATTCAGTACAACAGTGGTACGGCTTGCCGGGCTTTACGGATACGGGCGGCACCCTGTGAACCATCTGGCAGGCAAAACCAACCTGGCCGATGCCCGCTCACCCGTAAACCTGGTGCACCGCGACGACTGCGTACGGGTGATCAGCTCGGTAATCCGTAAAAATGTACGCGGCCAGATATTCAGTGTCTGCTCCGACCAGCATCCCTCACGCAAGGACCTGTACACTGCTATGGCGGTCAGGCTCGGGCTTACACCACCGCAATTTGCCGAAAACGGCCAGGCCGGATTCAAAGTGGTGAGCAATTCCAGGCTTAAGGCACATCTGAATTACGAGTTTTTGTATCCCGATCCCATGGAAGAGGCACCCTGAGGGCGATTGTCAGCCAGCTGTGTTTGATTAATCTTCGTGAATGATCAGATCACCATTTACCACCGAATAGTACACCGGGGTTGTATGCGGTGTAAAAACCGGCATTGTGAATGTGTCGCCGGGACGAAGGGTATATACCTCTATACCCGATATCCCCAATGGTTCACCGGGAATAAGGGTATCAGCGAATCTTGTCGCCTTAACAATGTGGGTTGCCGCACCGAAAGCTACAGCTGATCCGTCAGCTCCTATTACTACAGTTGCATTATTGTCGAGGCCGATTCCATGCCAGGTATCCAAATCGGTATCATCCATGATACGAGCCAGAAATACGATAAGTCTGCCAAGCCGGCCACGTTCCATGAAATGGCTGTCGGTTATCCATCCTTCCAAGGATCCCTGGGGCAACATCCCCTTGCTAAGGCTTACAAGCTCATCGAAGGGGTTGGCCATTGCTTCGGCCGATTGCACGCTGCCCGTACAACCATCGTAAACATACTCGCCCTGAATGGCCAGTCCGGCACTGCCTCCACCCACACCTCCGCCACGGTAGTACAGCCCGGTGACTTCCCGGATTACGGCACTGTCTCTCCACCGCATATAATTGCATTGGTTACCTCCTGCGAAATAGACGATATCGCTTTTCCTGACCAGATCAACTGCATCCTGATGATCCGCTTCTTCCGTACTCAACAGCGTGAGGGTAGTACAAGAGTTGACGGAATCCAGCCCGATTATGCGATCACATTCGGGTGTGGAACTGTCCCCGCCAGGAAAGGAAGCCGAAATCACAGTAACATCCACCTTACCCTCGCCCGACACGGCGTCAACAAATCGCCCGAAAGAAAACTGATCGGGATTTCCACGCCCCGCAAGGTAACGTGCCGGACCGATGAGTGTGGCCTCAGCGTTGGCCGGATTACCGACCCTGATGATTGATGGAGAATTGTCGATTACGGGGAATGGTACTGAGGTATCTGTGCACGATACCAGAGCTAAAAGCAGAATAAGGATATGTATAATAAACATTAAATGAGGATACTAATCGAACGCTTTAGACCATAAACAACTTTCACCATTTATTAGATACCGCTATATGATGTCATGGGGTAGCAACCGGTGCATCATCCTCAACTGCGTACAAGCTCGGCGCGGAACCTTGGCTCGTTGTGCCTCTCCAGATAGTAGATGAAGCGGCCGCCTTCGAGATCGAGTTCCATCATCCATACATTGGTCACCGCTTCGGGAATGATATCTGCAGTTGCGCCATCGGCATGGAAAAACTGGATTGTAGCTGTACCGGCCTCACTTGCATATCCCCCATAGCCATGGAAGTCGCCTTCGCCAAGATCTTCCATGGTCCGGACCTCACCGAGATGATCATGGAACAGGTGCAGCCCCGCTTCACGCCGCTCAAGCACCCAGGCGCCATGCCAGTAGTCACTGTCGCGGTACAGTTCGATGCGGATCATGGAATCATCGCACTGTGAAACATACGTACGAAGCTCGGTACCCACGAGCGGGTGGTCCTGGTTGTCGGGGAAAGTGGATTGCCCCGTAAATGTTTCGCCGCATAATTCAGACAGGTTCCCGAAAAAGGCGGTTCGCGCATCAGTCTGAGGCGCCTGTTCGGCAGGTTCGCTGCTGTCGGCGCAGGCTGTGATGGTGATCAGAAGCAGGGCGGCAATGGCCGCGTGGGTAATGGTTCTCATTGGGCTGAATTTCGTTGATTTTATGATTTGATGTGCCAAAATCAACAATTAAGCGGTTAAACCCAAACAAAAATCACTCCAATGGCCGGGCGGGGCCGCCGGTTAACTGCTGCTGATGCGCATTGATGCACGTGCGGGGTGAACCATCAGAACCGTACCACTATATCAAGCAGACCGGATCTGAGCGATTGCCAGAGAAATTTAAAAAAAGAATCCTGCTCCGTATCGCGTTCATGTTCTATCACACCCTCTTTTACACTGCCATCAGAATTCGGCATATTGTTTGACCGGATGGCAACCTCATTTGCCAGCAGGCTGAATATGGACCTTCTCAGGCCACCGCGATAATCGTCCTTGTCGATGGTTTTCAACTTAAGATCCTCATAAACCAGGTGCATTTGTCCTGCACTTTTATTGCCGGAAATCGCCAGTCTGAAGGTCAGTTCATGTACCGTACCGTCGGTAATTTCAATCCCGGCCACATCCATAAATATGGAATTCAGCTGTTTTGCATCAAAGGGATTAAGTGATCCGGTACCTGTCAATGCAAAAGGCCCGTCACCAAGCGAAAACCTGAGTTCGGTATTCAGCTCGGAATGGTTCTGAAGATAGGTGGCGGCAACCAGTACAGCGGGTTCATTCGTGCGGGAGTTCACATCTCTGATCTTTACGGTTGAGTTGTTGAAAGAAACAGTGCCGGTCCTGGCCCCATCCCCGGCCTGTTCCGAATAACGGACATTCGCTTTGTGCACAAGTATCGATTCCAGTTGCAGGTGATATGGCAAACCCTGGATTTTTTCATTCAGCAGCCCGGGAGGTGCTTTTTCAGGATCTTTGGGGAGCTGTAGATTGGATGACACATGAATGTTGAACATTCCGATATCAACAAAGCCGGCTTTTATGGTGTTGTCTTCAAGAAACGCGATATCATCAATTCCGGCTATTGTCAGGTTTTCAATCTCTACTTCAAACATATCTGTGCGGTATTCAAGAGACGCCATATACTGATCGTAGCCTCCAACCGGAATCAGCTTCAGGGATGCAAGGGATAGCTGGCCCGTATTTTGCGAATAATCGAAATCATTCAGCGCGAACCGGTACCGGTCGCCGGAAAGCAGAAATCCGATGGAACCGATGTGAATGCTTGCATTCCGGTTACCTGCTGCACCGGTATCTGGAATCAGGCCTGTATCGAAGCTGCCCGTAAGGTTCACTTCATTATACCGTGTTTTAATCCGCCCGCCCTCCCTGAGAATGATGTTACCGTTTATCAGGTCAATATTCCTGAGCGCAAGCTTTTTCAAGCGGCTGTCTCCATCCTTACCACCCTCCCCGGCCGCAACAAGGTCATCATCCCAGTCGATGGTGAAATTTTCCATCTTCAGTACCATCAGCGTAATCCGGTTTCTGATCAACCCTGTGAGGCCAATCCCCGACAAGATGAGGGTATCGGCTTCGAATATCAGATGTCCCGACGATGCGGAACTCACACTGATGTGCCCCATTCTTATTTCACGCGAAAACGGCGAAACGTTTGCAGAACCGATCTCCACCGAATAATCCGGGCCCATAGCATTTGCGGCGGCTTGCTGTATGTCGTTCTCATCAAGCGATGTGAGGAAAAGCAGTACCAACCCGAAAAGCAAGAGGGGTACTACAACAAGCAGACCAATAATCAGTTTTTTCATATCTGTATCAGATCACATCAGATTGTTTTTTGGTCATCATCAGGGTTTACAGCCTGCCGAATAATCAAAACCCGTCAATCGGCAGGGTCAACGGTGATCACTCAGGCATCCGGAATAGTACGGATCGCCTTCTGGCAGTAAGATACGGTAATCAAATGATTTACTTAGAATAATTTATATGATTACAGACAGCGGGCGCAAGAAGCATGCATGAATGAATGAATATTTCATTTAACGCAATCAGCTTGTGATGGGAAAACACAGCGCCTGCCCGCGGCAGCAAAAAGTTTATCCACTTTTTCCGTTTTTCATTACATTGACCACAGCAACCATTTAGCCCTGTGCATTCTGATCAATTCCGGGTACTCACTATGAAAGTATTTAAACACCTTTTTTTATTTCTTTGGATAGCTGTAATTCTGCCTGCTAACCTCCCGGCACAAACTTCGCCGGACGATACCGGCCTCGTTACCGGCAGATGGAATATAACCGTTCAGACAGAAGGCGGGGAATACCCATCGTGGCTCGAGGTGAATCAATCCGGATTCACCAGGCTGACCGGTTACTACGTTGGCAGGGAAGGGAGCGCGAGGCCGGTCTCCGAGATAAAATTTTCGGGTGCCACCGGGCGGTACTACTTCTCAATTCCACCGCAATGGAAGCACATTGATGATGATCTCTATTTCGAATTCAGCCCCGGTGATGGCGGCCTGGCCGGTATCAGGGTGCAGGACGGCGACACGGCCAGCTGGACGGCCGTTCGTGCTCCAGACCTCAGGCGCGATTCACCACCTGTATGGGGAGAACCTGTTGACCTGCTCGACGAAACGTTGTCGCAATGGATCATACCCGAGAACAACCGGTTCCGGATGGCCGGCGGAATCCTTGTGAATGAGGATGTGGGCGGTAACCTGATCACGAAAGAGACATTTGACGACTTCAAGCTATATACCGAGTTCCGTTACCCTGAAGGCAGCAACAGCGGCATCTACCTGCGTGGCCGGTATGAAGTGCAGATTATGGACAATTACGGTGAAGATCCCAGCAGCGTGATTATTGGCGGGGTGTACGGGTTTATCGAGCCCTCCGAAAATGCTGCGAAAAAGGCCGGAGAGTGGCAGACCATGCACATCATCCTTGCCGGGCGGCATGTAACTGTGGTACTGAACGGCATCGAAATCATCAGCAACCGGCCAATACCGGGTATCACCGGCGGGGCCCTCGACGGAAATGAAGGCCTTCCGGGCCCCATTATGCTGCAGGGCGATCACGGACCGGTGGAATTCCGGAAAATCGTGATCACGCCGGCGGTGAGATGATTTTAATAGATGCAAGATGCAAGACACAAGACACAAGACACAAGACACAAGACGCAAGACACAAGACGCAAGAC
>RECM01000124.1 GCA_007694035.1 Balneolaceae bacterium | reverse complement strand
AGATTATAGATGAATATCCTTCTACCCCGCACACCATTGTTGAGCAACCGGCAGAAATCTGGCAGGAAGTCGAAATATAATTTAACTATCAATTTCTTAACTACTTCGTAACCATTCATGTAAGTACAGCTTTACATGGTTTTAAAAGTTGATAGTTTTAAATTAAAAAGATGCATACCGCCCGTGAACTTAGGCCTCACACAGATGCAGATAACGGCTGAAAGCCAGATTCATAAGCAACCAGGCATCTCGATTATATCCCCGAATAATACCTGATGAAGTAAATCCGCTATAATATTCAGATTGCCCCTTTCAACTCCCAGTCACTCGGCACTCCGATCTGATGGCTGATCCCGAGTTCTTCAATCTCGATACAGCTGCTCTGCAGATAAATGCTACGGTTCTGCAGCATCATGCTGCTGTCGTCGCCGCCCGGACCGTATACGGTATCGTTTATGACCGGATGGCCCCATTCGCGCAAGTGTAGGCGTATCTGGTGCGTACGCCCGGTAACCGGGATGCATTTAATAACTGACTTACCCTCCCCGTTTATAACCACTTCAAAGCGCGTTTGTGCCTCGCGGGCCTCTGGTTTGTCGGAACAGGTGAAAACGAACCCTTTTTTTCGCATAATGGGCCGGTCGATGGTCACCCGGTCGTTGGCAGGGAGTCCGGCGACGAGCGCGTAATACCATTTATCCACGGTTCCCTCAATGAAGGCCCGCTGTATGGCCAGTGCAGATGTACTGTTTCTTGCAAAAAGGATGATGCCGCTGGTTACCGCATCCAGCCGGTGCACGATCTTGAGGCCGCTGTAACCCATCTCTTCGAGGATGGCAGTGAGCGTGTTTTTGTTGTAGCGCCCGCCGGGATGTACCGGCATCGGGGCCGGTTTGTAGACAACAAGCCAGTCGGGTGACTCGTCAAGAACCCGCACCCCGTCGGGCACGGCGGGTTCGGTAACGGAGGGATTGTGGTGGGAAATGCGGTCGTTGGCAGCAAGCAGATCAGAAGGGCGGCATCCGCCGCCGTTAACCGTTACAAGGCCGCTCATGATCCTTTCGCTCCACTCGTGGCCGGGCCGGAAGGGGAACCGCCGCGTGAGAAAGGATAGCAGCGGCATACCGGCCTCATCCGGCTTCACGCTGAAAAAATGCGTGTACGGGTAGGGCTCAACAATCCTGACACTGCAGGCCAAATATGGTTCGGTCAGTTTCATCCCGGTATCAGCGACATCCAAAGTCTGTGTTAGCCATGATTATTACGTAATTGTACTAAAACGTGACCGGCGGTGGGCCTGGTTCAACGCTCCTGAGGCTCAAGGCCCGGCCGTTCTCTCTGCTTGAAGTCGGTGCCGAAGTAGTTGTACCATTTTCTGAATGGCGCAAAAGCATTCTCTGCATCGAAAGGTCGTTTAAACGGGCTTTCTTTACACGCTTCACTGCAGGCGCCCTCCATGATCTCCGCGCCCTCCTCAGTACATATAAACAGCTTGTTGCACTGCATATTGGCGCAGTTGATGTAGGTGTCGCAGGGTACCCCGGTAATTTCGCAGTGGCTGATCGGTTCCACGTCTTCCCGGTTTACAGGCACGACGAGCCGGTCATCGAATACGAAGCACTTCCCTTTGAAATGGACCCCGCCCTCTTCGCGGGCATAGTTGAGGATGCCGCCGTGCAGCTGGTTCACATCATCCCAGCCCTTTTTCTTCATCAGCACCGAAAATTTTTCGCAGCGGATGCCACCGGTGCAGTACATCAGCACTTTCTTGTCCCTGCCAATATTGGCCTCGTCGAGCCATTTCGGGAAATCGTAGAAATTTTCCACATCCGGGCAGAGTGCCCCCTCGAAATGCCCGATGCGCGACTCGTAATTGTTGCGCACATCAATGAGCACATAGTCCTTTTCGGTCTCCATCACCCTGCGCCACTCCGACGGCTGCAGGTGGCGGCCGCCCTCAGCCGGATCAAGGTGTTCATCCATACGCAGTGCCACAATTTCCTGCCGTACTTTTACGATCATTTTTGCAAACGGTATCTCATCGGAGGCATCTTCCTTGAATTCGGTCTGTTCGAAACCGGGGATGGCAGTCAGTTGCGCCTTATAGGCCTCAATATCCTCGTTTTTACCGGCGAGCGTTCCGTTAATCCCTTCGGCGGCTATATAGATACGCCCTTTCAGATTGAGGGACTGGCAGAGTTCCCGGTGGGCGGTACAAAATGCCCGTGGATCATCGATAGTGCTAAAATTGTAATAAAGAATTACATTGTACATGATACAGGATATATTGGCTGATAACAGTAAAGGTATAAGGTTTACTGGCGTCAAAATACGGGTTTTCAGCGAGTTTTTTACCGCGCCCGCAGGCTGATGCCGCGATCTGTATGAAAAGATCCGGACAAAATATTCATCGGAAAGGCGCCCGGACCTCCCGGGCGGACTACTGTTTGCCTTTGGCAGTTCGAAAGGCTCCATTAATACCGCTCGCTGTTTTTCTGGCCCTGATACTGCCGGGAATGGTGATGCTGATGTTGCATGGGTCAAGGTTTTCGGGTGAATCCGAAACCGTATCTGTATCCGTTGAATCCGGGGGAGGTCACATTAATACGGCTCCTGGAACAACCCACCTCATTTCGGTAACATCCTCTGCAGCTTTCAAAAGTACGGCCAATCCCGGCAGCGCGGGCAACACCGGCAGCTCATCAGGCCTTTATTTATTTTCGGATGCTCCCGAAGCCCATGTGTCGCCGTCGGGCCTGTTTGTTATCCGCTATCACACGGCCGGGACCCATGCCGTTTATCCGGAGGATAGCAGCGGTTCAGGAATACCCGATTTTGTGGAAAGGGCGGCTGAATACGCCGATTCATCGTGGAATTACCTGGTAGGGTATCTCGGGTTTGCCGATCCGGTATATCCGGAAAACAGTCCCTACGAGATCATTCTTGAAAAGAGGGGTGAAAGCATATTCGGTGAGACAGTGGTGAATGCCGGCGGACAAACAACCCGTACGTATGTTCATCCCACCTTCGACGGGTTTCCGGGCAACAGCGATCCCGAGGGCAACCGTTACGGATCGCTCAAGGTTACCGTAGCCCATGAGCTGAAACACGCCTCCCAGTTCGCCGGTACAGGCTGGCAGGGTGATGCCGGTAACATCCACTGGATGGAGCTGGATGCGATTATGGCCGAAAACCTGGTTTTTCCGGATGTAAAAGACTATTACCGCCACCTGAATTCGGTAAACTCAATCTTCCGGGACCCGAAAATCAGCGTGCCGGAATACCCCTGGCATATAACCTGGATGATCTACTGGGCAGAGCGGATGGGGCCGGAATTTATGGCCGGGGTGTGGGACAGGCTTGCGACAGGCGAAACCATGATACAGGCGGTACGGAACGGTCTACAAACATCGGGCCGGAGCTGGCGCGAAGAGGTAACCCGCAACTACCTGTGGCATCTCGCGTCAGGCGCGTACGCATCGGGCACGGAAGGGTTTTCCGACCGGTTTGATTACCCGACTCCCGTTCCATCGCCGTTAACGGGGCTGCTCACGAGGGTCGACGGTGCACAGTTCAACTACAGGCCGCTATCAGCCGGTTTCCACAAAATAGTGCCTGCCGAATCTGATACGGGGGATGTGATCCTGTTCGTGATGGCAGCCGACAGCCTGGCAGGAGTCGGGGTATACGCATACCGGGAGACCGGGCCGCTGGCTGACACCGGTTCAGGTGCAGATCAATGGACTTCGGGCGGTTCGGCATTGTCTATGCCCGGTTATGCTGTTGGCGGACAGTTGAAAGGCCCGGCAGGCTTTACGGGTGCAGATGAACCGGGCGCAGGGTCTAAATTGGTCTATACGCCCGATCCGTTTGGCAGGCTGCTGTACAATACCGGCCTTCGCTGGGAGGAGATCGATACGCTCGGCCTGGTTACCGTGAATACGGCTGTTTCCGGCAACCGCAGGTTCCATATACTGGCCGGCAACGGTAATTCCATCGAGCGGCTCCGGTACGGGGATGCCACCCTGAACGGCGCCACCAACCAGGCTGACGTATCACTGATCCTGATGTCGCTCACCGGGGCATCGGCACCGTTGGCTGGCTTTCAGCGGTTTACGGCCGACGTTAGCGGAAACGGCAGGGTTTCGGCCCTGGATGCGTCGCTCATCCTGCAGAAGCTGGCCGGATTTACTGATCGCTATCCGGCCGATCTTAACGGGAACGGGTTCGGACCGGAGTATGAGTTGATTACGGCAGGAAGTACGAGTCCGTTTGCGGGCCTGAGGGGTAACAGCGGTGAATATCTGAGCGGGCTGGTATTCAGCCTGCAGGCATCGGAAACGGCCGAGGACCTCGAGACAGAACTGGAAATTATGGCCGTTAACCAGGGCGGCGACCCTTTTCATGCGGTTGTAATCACCCTTCTGATCCCTGAATTCTACCTTGAGGTACTGCCGGACCTGCAGGCCGGAGAATCATTCACGGGAGGGATGTGGTCGATGAACGTATCGGGCGACACGGTAACGGTTGCCTTGGCCGGATCCGGACCGGTGGTGGACGGGAAAATTGCGGGTATTCCCCTGTTTGCGTTGAAAGAGGGTGTAGCCGATCTGGCTATTCTGTCGGTACAGGTTGATGAATTTACAGCCCGTGATATTACATCGGCTGATGCAAGCGTGGTAATCAATACCCGGCCGGCAGTAGGTATAGGCCCGGGCGAAGAACTGCCCGGAACATTCGTCCTGCATCAGAATTATCCCAATCCGTTTAACCCTGGTACGATGATCCGTTTCGACCTGCCGGAGAGCGGGCAGATCAGCCTCAGGATGTACGATACAGCCGGACGCCTGGTTGCCACTCCCGCAGATGGATTCATGGAAGCCGGCCGGCATGAACTGTACCTGGATACTTCCGGCATGCCGCTGGGATCCGGGGTCTATTTTCTTGTTTTACAGAAAGGTGAGAGCAGAAGCCTCATAAAGCTGAGTTTAATTAAGTAGTTTTAATATTAACTATAATTATCTGCGTTATTACATCTGGGCTTTTCCCTTATGTGTGATTAGTTAAGAAAGTCTAATCAAACTTAATCTATATTTGCGTGTATCATATGGTTAGATGGAATAATCCCCCGATTTGCCGTATAACCGCGCATGAACATAAAACTGTTACAAAGAGTAAAACTGGCCTTAATAGTACTGCTAATAGTATGTGCAGGACAGGTGTATGCGCAGCAGGTTCATAACGATCACCATCACGCTGTAAAAATCGGTTTTGACAAATTATCGGAAGACCTGGAAAGAGGGGTTATAACCCGACAGGACGCACTGATCGAACAGCTGCGCCTCACCCTCGATCCCGCCAGTGCATCGCAGCAATACCTGGATGATTCCGGGTTTATCCGCTGCCTCACACCTGTAATCACGGAATACCACAGCCATCGTGAAAGTTACGACCTGGATGTGGTTCTCGCGATGGACGATCTGCTCTTTTCGACACGGAACCACAGCGAAAGTTACATCTCGCCGTCAGGAAAGTTCGTGCTGTACTATTCTGTTGATGGTCAACACGCTGTACCGCTCGATGATGCCGATTTCAATGGTATTCCTGATTACATTGAACGGGCGGCCGCTTACGCCGATTCATCCTGGAACTACATGGTGAACGGACTCGGCTTCCCCGAATTTGTAAACCCTGACCGCATGTACAGCATCTATTTCGAGGATATCCGCTCGTATGGCTATACCATGCCTTCAGGGAACCAGTCAACGTCGATCGTAGTCCATTCCACCTTCGATGGTTTCCCTGAAAACCGCGATCCCGAAGGCCACAGGCTCGGTTCCCTCAAGGTGACCATCGCCCATGAAATTAAACATGCCCTGCAGTACACCGTGAATCAGTGGAGAGGGGTAAGCGGCTATCTGAACTGGCTGGAGATGGATGCAACCATGATGGAAAATGTGGTCTTCAGTGATGTGAAGGATTACCACAACTACCTTGGCCCGCAATCCGTTTTCCGCGCCCCCGAGCGCAGCACTCCGCTGGCCTATGCCCATGCCACCTGGATGCTGTTCTACGCCGAACACCTGGGCATCGATTTCTGGGTTGATACATGGGCGAGGGTCGGAACCAGCTCCGGCGACATGCTGGCCGCGATCAATGAAGAGCTGCAGAGCAGAAGCCTCACATTCGGAGAGGTGAACACACGCAACCTGCTCTGGCATCTGGCTTCGGGCAGTTACGCTCCTGCCGGCTACGGTTTCAACGATAAACATGAATACCCCACCCCGACGCTGGTACAGACATTCTCGGATGCAAAATTCGTTACATACGGTCACGACCGCTCCCTGAACAAACTTTCGGCCAATTTTTTCATGATTGAACCTCCGTCCGGCGAAAATGGAATTGCCCATATCCGTGTACTTTCGCAGGGTGGCAACCCCGGTGCCGGCGTTCTCGCATACCTGAAAAACGGGGATGTGGCCGAATATCTGGCTGTCGATAACGGCTCCGGTTCACTTCTGGTGCAAACCGGCCGCTCATGGAATGAGATTGAAAAAATCGGTATCGCCGTAGTCAATTCCAGCCAGAACGACGGCATGGATTACACCGTCGAGGTAGAAACAATCGAATTACCGCTTGCCGCCGAGCTTGACCAGAACTATCCGAATCCGTTCAACCCGTCAACAACCATCCGGTTCACCATGCCGTCTGCAGGTAATGCATCGCTGGTGATCTATGATGTTCTCGGCCGCAGGGTTGCCACACTGTTCAGCAACAGGGAATTCAGCGCCGGCACCCAGCTGGCAGAATTCAATGCCTCTGACCTTGCCAGTGGCGTGTATCTGTACCGCCTCGTTACCGATTCGGGTATACAGACCCGAAAAATGACACTGCTCAAATAACGGAATCTGTCTGTATCTGCCCCGAATTCACTATCTTGAGTGAATTACGTTTTACAAGGTGTCCATTTCAATGACGACAGATCACAATCAACAGGATGAAGCGGTAAATCCGGATGCCCCGGCCTCCACAGGCAGCAACGGCATGGGCAATACCTACCGTCCCGAGCGGTCGGTGCTCACCGGTCAGGTGAAGTCGCCCTATAAGTTTGATCCCCTGTCTCCCTATAAAGGCCTGTTGAGGCGTTTTTTCCAGATCCACCGGAATGTTTCGGCGATTTTCGGTGGCGGTATGATCGCCTACGTCAAAGCCCTGCCACCGGAGCGAAAAAAAGGGTTACGGTCACCCTGGTCGCGGTTGTTCGCCTTACTCTCTACGCCACTTGTCAAAAAAGATATCCGTAACCTGCCATTTCCGGTACAGCTCAGGAAAAGGCTGGAAATGCTCGGGCCCACCTATGTAAAACTGGGACAGATTCTGGCCCTGAGGGAAGATATCCTGCCTCAGAACATCACCCGGGAGCTTAAAAACCTGCTCGACAAGCTCCCCGTAGTACCATTTGAGGTGATCCGTGAAATACTTGAGTTCAACTACAAAAAATCGCCGGATGAGTACTTCAAATACATCGATCCGGAGCCGCTGGGATCGGCCTCCATCGCGCAGACACACTATGCGGAAACAATCGACGGAAAAAGGGTGGTACTCAAAGTGGTGAAGCCGGGAATTAAATCCCTGATACTCACAGATATCAATCTGCTGAAGATGCTGGGTAAATTTCTGAGCTGGATAATCCCTCAGTACCAGCCGAAACGGCTGATTGATGAATTCTGCAACTATACAGCCAAAGAGGTCGACCTCAACAACGAAGCCGATAACGCGGAGACCTTCGCGGCGAATTTTGCCGATCATCCGCACATCATGTTTCCAAAGATATACCGTGAGTATACTACGGAAAATGTACTCTGCATGGAATTGTTTGAAGGGAAAAAACCGGACTCCGATCTGGGTGATTTTCTGACAGACGACGACAAGGAACTGGTGATCCAGAACGGGGCAGCGGCCATTATAAGGATGCTTTACAAAGACGGGTTTTTCCATGCCGATCTGCATCCCGGCAATCTGATGATCATGAAGGGCGGCAAAGTCGGGTTTATCGATCTGGGCATGGTCGGCAGATTTGAGGAAAAAATACGCCGGCAGATGCTCTACTATTTTCATGCGCTGGTTACAGGCGATATCGAAGGCGCAGCACGCTACCTCTCGGCCATGGCTACGGTATCGAAGGGCGGCAACCTCAATGAATTCCGCCGTTCAGTATCGGATCTGCTGCGGCGGTACTACCTGCACTCAGCCCAGGGCGATTTCAGCCTGGCAAAAATGATTGTGCAGTCGCTGGGCATCGGTGCAAGGCACAAGGTGTTCTTCCCCGTAGAGATGACCCTGATGGTGAAAGCGCTGGTTACCTACGAAGGTGTGGGGCTGGCCCTGAACCCGAAACTGGATGTGCCCGCGCTTTCTCAGAAACAAATCAACGATATATTCAGGGAGCAGTTCAGCCCGGCCTCCCTTACCCGCGAACTGATACGCGGCACACCTGAGCTGATCGATATGGCCGTAAGGTTGCCCAAGCTGATGGCCGACGGGCTCAGAACCTTTGAGGATAGTGTGAACAACCGTTCTACAGAAAGCCCGCTCGACGGGCTTAGAAGCAGCGTGCTGGCCGGTGCATGTATCGTCGGTGGAGTGATCGCGATTGTTCAGGGTGGTGCCTGGTTTATCTGGCTGCCCCTGTTTTTGCTGGCGGTGCTGTTCACGGTTTTCGGGAAATGATCAATTAACAGTGCCTGCCCGGAATGCCCGGCTTCTGCTGGCCTGTATGAAAAACCGGCCGGACTGTACCGCAAATCACCTCAGACCGCACGGTCGAGCTTGTCGAGCAGCTGATCAAGTTTGAACAGGGTTTTGCCCAGGGTGCGTTTCACCTCTGAATCACCGGGTTCAAGGGTATCGTAAAGGGTAAGTTCGGAATCGCGGAGGCGGTCGGTGCGCAGGGCTAACCCGTATTTTTCAAGAACCGGCTGAAGCTCATCGGCACGATTCAGCAGCTGTTTGCGCGTGGTCTGGTAGGCGTATTCGCAGACCTCTTTCCGGTTGCTGAAGCTGAAAATATTGGTGAAGAACATCCGGTAATCCTCTTTTCCGGGTTCAATCAGTACAATATCCCTGCCCGGATAAGTGAATCCGTAACTTTTTATTCCCACGCCCATCCGCGAATGGATCATGGTACGGAATGTCTGTGAAAGTACGGCCGGAAGGCCCTCATCAACAAGATTCTTCCGGATCAGATCTTTGATTTCGAAGTCGTTTTCGATGGCCTCGTAGGGCACGATCGGGTTGATGCAGATAACCAGTTCGGCACCTTCTTCCAGCGCCACACTGGCATGTACGGTTCTCCTGGCAACACCGTCCATGTAATGGCGGTCTCCGATTTTTACCGGCGTGTATACAAAGGGCAGCGCCGAGCTGGCCTGCACCGCCTTCGATATGGTTACATCGGCAAAGGGCTCTTTGCCGAAAACCACAGTCTGGCCGGAATTGAGGTCGGTTGCGATAATCCTGAGGTCGGTCTTCAGCTCCCTGAAACTGTTGGTACGTCCCGCCATGGCCAGGTTTGTCCTAACATACTCTTCGAGCGGGGCATTGCTGAAGATGCCTACCGGCAGCAGTTTCGACAGCCTTGAAAGTGAGCCCGACAGGCTGATGTCGCCGGGACTGATGATGTACTCCTGGATTGCTTCCAGCAGAACACCGGGTACCCTGGTAACCTTGCTGAAATATTCGCCGATATCGGGGGTGTAGAATACTTCAGGTGTTATGGGGTGTACGCCCTCCTGATGCGACAGAATTCCAAGGCTCATCTGCCGGGGCGTAATGTTGTTTACAAGGCTTGAGCAAATCAATGCACCCGCACTTACGCCCACGTAAACCTGCAAGTTGTTGAAGTCAAGTCCCTGAATGGCTTCTTCAAGCGCGCAGAGGGCGCCGATCTCGTAAACCGCACCTTCAATGCCGCCGCCTGCACAGGCAATTCCGATCCGGGGTTTCATATGGGCAGCTCCAAATCGCGTGAATAAAACGTGATGATAAATAAAAACGGTTCCGGAATATATCCGGAACCGCAATTAAATGTTACTTCGAAGTTTTGGCAGGTTTTGGGGCCTGTTTTTCGTTTTGATCGATTTTTTTGGACAGCTCATCCACTTTTTTCATCAGCTTTTCAACTTTGGATGACAGGTCTTTCACTTCTTCACGGCTTGGCACGCCCATTTTTTTGACGAGCTGGGCCATGTTGTCTTCAACCTTGTCTTCGGCCTTGCCAAAGCTGTCGGTTATTCTCTTTTCAAGGTCTTTGAACCGGTCGTTGATGTCTTTGTACATCGTGTCGACCTGCTTTTTGCCGCGCTTTTCGAATTCGGTCCCTTTGTCTACCAGGTTGTGGTAAAATTTGGATCCCTCTTCTTCAACGGCTGAAAGCGCCCCAAGGCCGGCCAGCCAGATTTCACGCGCTTTATCGGCGAGGTTATCGGCTGTTTTCTCAACTTTTTTTTCGGCTTTTTCTATGGTACTCATGTTATTCTCCTGATTAGTCTGTGTTCTGTTTTATTACAAGATCTTCAATTTTTTTCTCCAGCAATTCTATCTGCGAACGGAGTTTTTCAAGTTCTTTGGCACCCGGTACCGGCAACAGCCGCCTGATGCTGTTTTCAACAACATCATCAAAGCTGTGCAGTACCTGGTCGACACCGGTATCGAGTACATCGTTGCCCCATCTGATTACATCGTGAAGAATTTTGACCGGGATAAAAGCTTTGCCTTTCCGGTCTTCCTCAAGAATGATCTGGGTGAGTGTGTTCGATGTGATATCAGTTCCTGAACTTTTTTCAACAATCTTCACGGTCTCCCCCTGGCGGATCAGGTCTCCGATCCTTTTCAGGGTTATGAACCGGCTTTCGGCTGTATCGTACAGCTTTCGGTTCTCGTATCTCGTTATGATTCGTTGTTTTTTCATAGCAATTGATTTTACGCACTGCGTTAATCTACTGATTATTACGCACTGCGTCAAGTTTTATTTTGTGATATTATCCAAGTAATGCAGCCCCGGAGCCATGCAGAAGTGGGGGCAGAAGGCAGAAAGCAAAAGGCAGAAGTTTAGAAGGCGCGAGGCAAAAGTGGGGGGTGATCAACCCCCGAAAACTACTTCGTATCCCTACCGCCGGTGGCTGTGCAGTGCGCGGCACTGCACACATACTTCGACTACATTTCGTGCTGCGCCCGAAATTGCGCCCTTCGTCTCCGCCCTTCGACTACAGCCTGCTGCGCAGGCTTGCGCTCAGGACAGCGCTCAGGCCATGCTCAAGTATGACGGAGCAAATCACTTCCCCATTCCCCATTCCCTATTCCCTATTCTAATGTTCTAATGTTCTATTGTTCTATTGTTCACTTGTTCAAAATGCCCATCCACCATTCCCCGCCTCACGCTACTTTCCCGGATGTATGCGGAACAGGAAGTGGTGAACGAAGGTGCAGATCGCGTTGCGGATAGGGTATTTCGATTCCCTTTTCGCGGAATTTTCTCACAATGGCAATGTTCAGTTCAGACCTTACATAGGGATGCCGTTTTGGATTGGTTATCCAGCAACGCAGTATCAGGTCCCAGGAGGAGTCGCCGAACCCGATGAACATAACCTCGGGAGCCGGGGTTTTCATCACTTCCTGGTTTTGAGCCCCTACTTCGAGCAGGGAGCTGAGTACCAGGTCGAGATCAGAGTCGTAGGATACGCCTACACTGATCTCTATGCGGATTTTCGGATCACCGTGCGAGTAGTTGACCACCTGCCCCGATATGAAATCCGAATTCGGTACGATAATGGATATGTTGTTAACAGAACTGATTGTGGTGGAGCGCATATTGATTTCGATCACATCCCCTTCAAGGTCGTTAATAATTACCCGGTCACCGATGCTGATCGGACGCTCGAACAACAGGATCAAACCCGAAATAAAATTGGATGTGAGATTTTGAAGACCGAAACCAATACCGACGGAAAGAAGCCCGAATATCACGGCCAGCCCGCTCAGGTCAATACCGAGGAACTGAAACGCTATGACTATGCCGATCAGCACAATGGTATAATTGGTAATCCGAGTAAGCGTGAATCGGATACCTTCATCCATCGATACTTTCTTCAGCACCTTGTTGAACAGCAGCCGGCTGAGCACCTTGCCTGCTATTGTGAAAAAGATCAGGAAACCAAAAAACACAATGATCGACATCACAGTAACCTCTGTCTGTTTAATCGTAAACAGAGAGTAATTAATGATTTCATGAAACTGATCGAATAGTTCTGACAATGTTATGTCCATAATTACGCAATTTTTGTGGGTGAAAATCTGATGCCGCAGATGGCAACAAAAGAAGTTTATAGTCGAGGCAAAGCTGATTATCTTTGGAGATTGGAATATAGGAGAAGCGTAATTCCTGTATACATCAAATTATTTGTACAAATGAACCAGAAATTAGTGGAATGAAAATCATTTTATTCGGGCCTCCGGGTGCAGGAAAAGGGACCCAGGCCAAAAAAATTGAAACCAAATACAATATTCCCCAGCTTTCAACCGGCGAAATGTTCCGTGCAGCGATCAAAAACCAGACCTCTCTGGGCGTAAAAGTTAAAACAATTATGGATGAGGGCCGGCTGGTGCCGGATGATATTGTGGTTGACCTTGTTGCTGAAGCACTTAAGATGCCCGAATATGCCGGAGGCTACATCCTCGACGGGTTCCCGAGAACCGTACCCCAGGCCGAGGCGTTCGACAGCCTGCTTTCAAAAAATGGCACCTCGCTGGATGCATTCCTGATGCTGAAGGTATCGGAAGCGGAACTTGTAAACCGGATTCTGAGCCGTGGCGAAGGCCGCTCAGACGACAACCCGGAAAAAGTAAAAGTGCGCCTGGATGTATATAACAAAGAAACAGCCCCGGTACTTGAGTATTATGAAAAAAAAGGCCTGGTCAGCTACATCGATGGTTTCGGCACTGTCGATGAAATTTTCAGCAGAATAGAAACAGCTCTCGGAAAAAGCTGATACATTAGCCTGAGATAGCAGCCTGATACAAAACCGGCCAGGTTATTCACATTTTCGGGACGGATTATGAACAGTGCATACAGTGCAGATGAGAAAGATACACCATTCGGCTTTGTTGCAAGGCTGAGGTCGGTGATTGCCATTCCATTTTTTATCATAGTACTGGTTATTGCAAGCACGGTGGCCATTACACTGTTCATCCTGTCTGCGGGCGCGCTGAAAAATGAGCTCATCCGCCATGTGGGCAGATTTATGGGAATGAGCATGCTTATGATGCTGGGTGTACGCCTGAACATCCACTACGGTGATCACGATATTCATCAGCAGGCAGTTTATATCGTTAACCACAGCTCGACACTCGATTTGTTCATCATCATTTCGCTTGGGCTGCCCCGCATACGTTATGTGGCCAAGTATGAGCTGCAGTTCAACCCTTTCTTTTTTATGATGGGGCGCCTGACCGGTCAGATTTTTATCAACCGCGGCAATTCAGCCGCTTCGGTAAGTGAACTTCAGAAGGCGTACAACCGGGTACGGAAACAGGGCCTTTCTGTGCTGGTTGCCCCCGAAGGGTCGAGAAAACATGAAATGCCCGTGGGAACGTTCAAGAAGGGCGCTTTCCGGATTGCACAGGACCTGCAGCTGCCGGTCGTTCCGGTATTTATTGAAGGTGCCGCAGAGCTGTGTCCCGGCGATGCACTGCTCTCACGCTCCGGTACCGTGAACGTTTGGTTTGGCAAGCCGGTAAGTTTCGTGGATAGTGATGAAGAAGAATTCAACCGTAAAATCAATGACCTCAGAAATACCTACATCAGTTGGAGCAACAAAGGGTATACAGAAACACGAATTGAAGCCTGATGGCTGCCGGAAAACCGATTGTCTCGATTGTGATGCCGGTTCGCAACGCCGCGGACACCGTGCAGGCCGCGCTTGATTCACTTGCCGCACAGACCCTGACAGCGTGGGAATGTATAGCGGTTAACGACAGCTCCGATGATGCAACCGCAGCGATTCTGGATGCGGCCGCCGCGGGCGATAAACGGATCATCCCGGTCAGCAGCCGGGGTACGGGAATTGTTGACGCACTCAATACAGGCATTGCGATGGCATCGGCCCCGGTTATCGCCCGCATGGATGCCGATGATATCAGCCTGCCGGCCCGGCTGGAGCGGCAGTATGAACACCTGCTTGCGAATCCGGGTACGGGCCTGGTTTCCTGCCTGGTTGAACACGGGGGCAGTTCCCGCCGCCAGGCCGGCTACGCCCGTTATGTACGGTGGATCAACACCCTGATCACACATGAGCAGATCTCGCTGAACCGGTTCGTCGAGTCGCCGCTGGCCCATCCGGCTGTGATGTTCCGGAAACAGCTCGTTAAGGACCACGGCGGATACAGAAACGGGGCCTTTCCCGAAGATTACGAGTTGTGGCTGCGCTGGCTTGAAGCAGGGGTGAGGATGGAGAAAGTGCCCGAAAAACTCTTCTACTGGAGCGACAGAGACGACAGGCTCTCAAGAACCGACGAGCGGTACTCAATCACAGCCTTTTACGGTATGAAAACCGGTTACCTTGCGCGGTGGCTTGCTGCCAACAATCCGCACCACCCTCATGTAGTGGTATGGGGGGCCGGACGCACCACGAGAAAACGGGTTGAGCTGTTACAGGAACTCGGCATCCGGGTTACACGCTTTATCGACATAAACCCGGTCAGGGAGGGAACTGTGATCCATGGCATCCCCGTATCGATGCCCGACGGGCTCCCGCCGCCCGAAGAGTGCTTTGTACTCTCCTATGTCGGTTCCGCCGGTGCCCGTGAACTAATCGGCGCCGAACTCAAAGAAAAGGGTTTCCTCCCCGGCACCACCTGGCTCCCGGTAGCCTGATTCCGTAAATCCCGAAGGGCGTTGGTGTGATTGCAATGTTTATCTATCTTATCAACAAAGAATCAAGAATCAAGAATCAAGAACCAAGAACCAAGAATCAAGAAGCAGAAGGCAAAAAGCAGAAGGCAAAAGTGGGGCAAAAGGGATAAGGCAAAGTCTCATGTCTTGTGTCTTGTGTCTTGCGTCTTGTGTCTTGTGTCTTGCGTCTCACTACTCAATACTCAATACTCAATACTCTCTACTCTACCCTCTCAGCGCATGGCAACGATATTCACAAAAATTATCCGTGGCGACATTCCATGTTATAAAGTGGCTGAAAACGACCGTTTCTTTGCATTTCTTGACATCAATCCGTCGAGCGAGGGCCATACCCTGGTTGTTCCGAAGCAGGAGACCGACTATCTGTTCGACCTGGATGATGACATGCTCAGCGAAATGGTGTTGTATGCCAGGGATATTGCCGGGGCAATCGACCGGGCCCTTGGCTGCATCCGTACCGGTCTGATCGTTCAGGGGCTGGAAGTGCCACATGCGCACATCCACCTTATTCCGATCTACAAAACATCACAACCCTTTTCACTCGGCAAGAAAGTTGACCTGTCGAAAGAGCAGATGGAGCAGGTGGCTGCCAAAATCAGAAGTGAGATGAAATCATGAGAATTCTTGTAGTCAATGGCCCGAACCTGAATATGCTGGGCAAACGCGAGCCGGCGCTGTACGGGCATCAAACCCTTCATGATCTTGAATTGAAGCTGAAAGAGGCATTCGCGCTGCACAGTTTTGAATTTTTTCAGAGCAATCACGAAGGGGATCTCATCAGCCAGCTGCAGAGGCTGCCTGAGAGCAATGAATACGATGCGGTACTGATCAACCCCGGCGGACTGTCGCACACATCGGTATCGCTCAGGGACGCCCTTTCGCTGTTGTCTGTTCCAAAAGTGGAGGTCCACCTGTCAAATATTCATGCCCGCGAGGAGTTCCGTCATCATTCGATTACGGCCGGGGCGTGCGACGCGGTCATAGCCGGTATGGGCCTTGACAGCTACAGCCTGGGAGTGCAGGCTGCCGAACTGATCATCAAAAAACGCCGGGAATCAGCTAATTGAGCCGCATCAGGGAACTGCTGTCCGATTCGCTGATCTACGGGCTCAGCGGGGTTGTGGCCCGTTTTATCAATTACCTGCTGGTTCCTTTTTATACCAAATTTTTCAATCCGGCCGAATACGGCATTATCGGGCTGATCTACGCGGCCATCGTTTTTCTGAACGTGATTTATACGTTCGGTATGGAATCGTCGTACATACGGTATGCTGCCGACCGGGGGCGTTCCGACGACGTTTTTAAAACCGTTCAGCTGTCGCTGCTGGGCATTGGCACCGGCCTTTGCGGGCTGTTGTGGCTTGCCGCTCCGGTAATCATGCCCCTGATGAGCCTTGACGGTGGCGGCGGGAACCTCTTTTTCATGATGCTGGTAATACTCTGGCTGGATGCCCTTGGCATTGTACCCTATGCCGAGCTGCGGCTCATCAGAAAAGCCGTGAGCTATGCCACCATCCGGCTGGTGAACGTGGCAATTAATGTGGGGCTGAACCTCTACCTGGTTATCGGTCTGGGATGGGGTCTGGAAGCCATACTGATCAGTAATATCATCGCCTCCCTGTTCTCTACAGGTGTGCTGTTTATTATAACCCTGCCGAAATACAAGGGTGTATGGAGCTATGATGTGCTGAAAACGGCCCTGTTGTTCGGCCTGCCCTATGTGCCGAACGGGATAGGGTTCGCGGTAAACGAGGTACTCGACCGGTTCTTCCTGAACGCCATGTCGGTCGACGACATCACCCGGATATACGGGGCCGGGTACTCGCCGGAGGAGATAACCGGGATATATAACGCGTGCTACAAACTGGCCATTTTCATGCTCATTGTGGTACAGATGTTCAAGCTGGCCTGGCAGCCCTTTTTTATGAGACATGCCACAGCCGACGATGCCCCGGCGGTATTCCGAGATGTTTTCCGCTATTTCAACTATGTTTCGGCCATAGTTGTACTGACGGTAGGCCTGTTTGCACATGAGATTGTACGGATAAACGTACCCCTTCTGGATGCAACCATAATCGACAGCCGCTACTGGATGGGCCTCTCCATCGTGCCATGGCTGCTGATGGCATACTGGTTCCAGGGATGGTTTGTGAATATGTCGGCCGGTATTTTTATCCGCGAAAAGACCATCGAGCTACCGGGAATAACCATTGCCGGGTCTGTGGTTACGGTTCTGCTGAACCTGCTGCTGGTACCAAAACTCGGAATGACGGGCTCGGCGCTGGCAACGCTGGCATGTTATGCTGCCATGTGCGGCATTCTCTTTGTTCGCAGCCGGCGGGTATTTCCCGTTTCATACCAGTGGGGCAGGGCGGTGGCCATGATGGCTGTGAGCCTTGCTCCGGTATTGTACGGAACATATTGGCCGGTAAATGATTTTAGCATTCACATCAAATTACTATTATTTTTAACAAGCGGGACCGTTTTAACGGTTCTCTGTTTCGTACAGTTTAGATATTTTAGCAAAGACTGAGATATAATTTTCGCACCGGGATACGTAATAGATATATAGTTAAAGAATTCGATCGAATAGTATTAACCCTCCGGACACAGCACCTCCGGATTATTATTTAAACGGAATAATTACATGAAAAGCAGAAAAGTTGGTATTTATGTCGACGCGGTCGATGTTACACTAAATGGCGGATTTGGGCTCAGATACGACATACTCAGAAAATTTGCCTGCCGGGACGGCAGTGTGCCAAGCCGGCTGCATGCCTATCTCGCCTTCGACAAAGACAGGGCCAAAGAGGATCAGAACTATAAAGTCAAGACATCCCGGTTCTGTGAAGTATTGCGTGATTTCGAATACAAAGTGATTGAGAAACCCATGAAATTCAATCCGGAGACGGATTCACGCGAACGCCTCAAAAAAAGCGCCCTCGACATTCACATGGCCACCGATATCCTTACGCAGTCTGCCGAGATGGACCGGATCATCATCCTTACGAACGAGGAAGCGTTCATCAATGTGGTGAATGCTTTGCAGAACATGGGGATAAGGGTTGAGATGATCGGTTTTGACAATGTGCCGCCCGCACTGAAACGGTCTGTTGATATGTTCATTTCGGGCTATACCATTCCCGGGCTGCTTCCGGTTAAATCGCCATATGAATGGGGAACGGTCGGTTCACGGGTGCGCGGGGTCTGCTATGACTTCTCACACTCCGACGGGTACGGTTTTCTCCGCTATATGGCCCGCATCGACGATAATCTGTGGATTACCGATTCAAGGTCGTCCGAATCGCCTTATAAAACGGTCTTTGCCCATGTATCGCAGTTTGAACCGGATTTCGACAGTGCATTCCTGCCCAGCAGGGACCTTATTTTTGAGTTCGACCTGGTACAGAACGAAAAAGGGCTCGTTGCCGAAGACATCGTGCTCATCTCGGCGCCGTAGGCTGGCAGGCCTCAGTTCATCTTGATCTTCAGATCCTGGATGATCTCGCTGATCTCGGTTCCCGAAATGTGGTATTTGCTGTTGCAGAAGTGGCAGACCAGATCGTGGCCTTCGTCCGACATATCGACCAGTTCGTCGTATTCGACCAGGTAGAGGGCATTTTTGAACCGCTCCTTGCTGCACCGGCAGAAGAAGTGTACCGGATATCTGGACAGTTCTTTCACCTCGTAGGGCCGGGTTACAATCCTGAGTATATCATCCACATAGTTCCCTTCACGGAGCAGGGTGCTGACGGTTTTCATCTCTTTAAGGTTCTGTTGCAGCAGTTCACTTTTGTCGGCGGGGGCACCAGGCAGCGCCTGAATCAGCACGCCGCCTGCATGGTTGACCATCCCTTTACTATCGAGGCTTACATCAACACTGATAGCTGATGCTATCTGCTCCGACTGGAAGAGGTAGTAGGCCAGATCTTCGGATATATTTCCGCTTATGAGCTCGACCGTGCCGTTAACCGGCCGTGCTTCGTTGTAGAGTACCTTTGAAACGGTGAGCAGGCCCAGGCCAAGACCGTCGCCGATAACGGTTCCATTGCTAAGGTCCAGCTCTGCGGAGGGATTCAGAACATAACCGCGCACCTCGCCGCTGCTGTTGGCTTCGGCAATAAGGTGGCCGATGGGTCCGCTGCCCTCGATGCGGAGCGATACCCGTTCCTCATTTTTTAAATCGGATGCCAGCAGCATGGCGCCGGTAAGCGCTCTTCCCAGAATGATGCTGCTGATGAGCGACATGTTGTGTTGTTTCTGGGCAGTCCTCACCACATCGGTCGTTTTAACAACAGTAATCCTGAAGAACCTGTCGGATGTTACGGCTTTGAGGATCCGGTCTTTTTTAAGGAAATTCTCTTTCTTGTTCATTCTTAAAGTTATGGATTTGATGGCATAACTGTAAGAGAACGCAAAAATTGAATAAAAAATGCCCGGTAAAGATCATACAGCACTGCAACGCCGGTAGTGTACCGCTCAGCCCCGATGGTCCGTTTCCACCGGCGGCACCGACCTGTTAGCCGGGAGCATCCTGTTTTACAGCAACATCCCGGCACTGACCGGTTAAACGGGAGCATCCTGATATACGGCAGCATCCCGGCATTAACGTTAATAAGGCTGACTATTCTGAAATCAGAGCCTGTTCGCTCCTGTTCCGATGTTCAACTCACCCAGCCGGCCCGAGAACCTGCTCTTGGATGCGTAGATCGACTTGATCCTGCCGATCTGCCTGAGCCGTTGAAGGGCCAGTTCATTGCTTGCCGCATAGGTTGGGATGCCCTGCTCATCAGCAAGCTTGTAGATGTCGATCAGGGTATCGTATATGCGCATGGCCTGTTCGTGTGCATGGTCCCGGTTGTATCCTTCAAGCTCGTTGGCCACATTTATAAGCCCGCCGGCATTGATCACGTAATCGGGGGCGTACAGGATGTTTTTGTCGATCAGCATCGGCCCGTGTATTTCCTCTTCCAAAAGCTGGTTGTTGGCGCAACCGGCAACGATCGGACATTTGAGGCGCGGTATGGTTTCACTGTTCAGCGTGCCGCCAAGCGCACAGGGGCTGAAAATATCCACATCCAGATCATAAATTTCATCCACATCAACAGGTACGGCACCCGCTTCGGTAACGATGCGGTTCACTTTTTCGGGATACAAATCGCTGATGTAGATTTTGGCCCCTTCTTTCCGCAGATAATTTGCCAGATGTGTACTTACATGTCCCGCTCCCTGAATACTTACTTTTTTCCCTTTAAGCGAGTCGCTGCCAAATACCCTTTTGGCCGAGGCTTTCATGCCCACATAACAACCGAGCGCGGTAACTGACGACGGGTCACCACTGCCGCCGAGCGCCCGTGAGATTCCGGTAACATATTTGGTCTCCATACGCACCCACTCCATGTCGCGTACCTCAATCCCCACATCCTCGGCTGTGATGTAACGGCCTGCGAGGCCTTCAACAAAGCGTCCGTACGAACGGAACAGGGCTTCAGTCTTTTCTGTATTCGGGTCGCCGATAATAACACCCTTGCCACCGCCCAGGTTAAGCCCGGCAACAGCGGCCTTGTAGGTCATTCCGCGCGCAAGGCGGAGCACATCGGTAAGGGCCTCCTGCTCCGATTTGTAGGGCCACATGCGGGTGCCGCCGAGAGCTGGTCCGAGAGTTGTATTGTGAACGGCAATGATAGCTTTTAACCCCACCTTTTTATCCGAACAGAAGATAACCTGTTCATGCTCTTTCGACTCGAGAAGTTCAAATACTGATTTGTCGTAGCCGGTACTGGTTTCCGGTGCTGTTTTAATGCTCATAATGTAGTATGTATGCAGTTGATATTTCTGACTATAGTGCTATAACAGCTCAAAAAAGCGCTTACAGAACCTTGCTGCCGGTTCGAAATACTGAAACTCCGGGCGCTCTAAATGGCACTGAAAAATACGAATTTGACCTCTTATCTTAAAAGAAGTTCAACAGATTGATCAGAATCAGGCAGGCTGAAGCTTATGGGCATTATTCATTCATCTATTCTTCTTGAGGCATACAGGATGGGCATATTCCCCATGGCTGATTCCGGTGGTGCGGAAGAGGTGAACTGGTATTCGGCGAAAAAACGGGGCATTATCCCGCTCGACGGGTTCCGATTGTCAAAAAGGGATCTGCGGAGTATCCGCTCGGCAGGATTCAGCCCGGGCATAAACCGCGATTTCAAAGGTGTGATTGAGGGGTGCGCGGCAAGGGAGAGCACCTGGATATCGGAAAACCTGAAAAAATCGTTCATCGCCCTGCACGAACTGGGCTCCGCCCACTCGGTTGAGGTGTATCTCGATGAAAAGCTGGCCGGCGGGCTGTATGGTGTGGCCATCGGGGGCGCTTTTTTTGCCGAAAGTATGTTTCAGGCCGAAAAGGATGCCATGAAGGCCGCACTGCTGTTCTGCCACCGGCACCTGGCCGAACATGGTTTTGTACTGTGGGATGTACAGTTTTATACCGATCACCTCGGCAGGTTCGGTTGTGTGGAGATCAGCGCCAGGGCTTATGAAATGATCCTTAAAGATGCGCTGAAGATAAAAGCAGCGTTTTAGCGGATCCGGTAAACCGCTGCGGTACATCCGGAATTACCGGTTATCAGTCGAGATCTTTATAGTTCGCGAAATAGGTGCGCGACGCTTTTACCACCTTTGGGGCCAGCAGGATGGATGATAGCATGGTGGGGATGGCCATCATGGCAAATGCGCTGTCGAGCAGGTTGATTACCGCATCGATGGAAGCGATTGCACCGAAAATGATGCTGGCTATGTAGAAATAGTTGTAATAGTGCTGCCTTTCGGCCCCGATCAGGAATCCGAGGCACTTCGTGCCGTAATAGGAGTAGGTGAACATGGTTGTGAGCGCGAATATGGTAACACAGATTATGAGCAACCCTATCCCGACATATGACATCTCGGAAGCGAAAGCCCGGGCAGTTAGGGTTACACCGTCGGCATCGGTCGATGTCCATACTCCGGTCATCAGGATGGCCAGGGCGGTCATTGTGCAGACCAGCAGTGTATCGATAGCCGGTTCCAGCATCGCCACCAGCCCTTCGCGCACGGGCTCATTGGTTTTGGCCGCACCGTGTGCCATCGACTCCGTTCCGATTCCGGCCTCGTTCGAAAAGGCCGCCCGCCGTACACCCATGATGATTACAGCGCCTACCGCGCCCCCGAACACCGCCGAGTCGTTCACATACTCACCCTTGAATGCGTCCGTAACGATCAGGTGCAGATAGGAGGGTACATCTCCGATGTTCAAAAAAATGATATAGAGAACCGACATCACGTAGATTACAACCATTGCCGGTACCAGAGCTGCCGCAACGGTACCGATCCGCCTGATGCCTCCGAAAATGACCAGGGATACGATTATGGCCAGAACGATACCTACAATAAGATCGGCAGTGAGTTGCGACTCGCCCATCAGGCCCATCGGAATGATGAGTTCGGTGCGCAGTATCTGGGTGAGCTGATTGGCCTGAAACATGGGCGTACATCCGAGCAGGCCGCAAACGCTGAAAAACACGGCGAGAGGTTTCCAGTTTTTCCCAAGGCCCTCCATGATCACGTACATCGGCCCGCCCTGCAGTTTTCCGGACGAATCCTTGCCCCTGTACATGATAGACAGGGTACAGGTGAAAAATTTGGTGGCCATACCCACCATGGCACTTACCCACATCCAGAACAGGGCACCGGGCCCGCCCATGGTTATTGCGACGGCCACACCACCAATGTTGCCCATGCCCACAGTCGCGGCAAGGGCGGCACTGAGCGCCTGAAAGTGGTTGATGTCCCCTTCAGCCTCCGGATCGTCATACTTTCCGGTGAGTATTTTAAGGCTGTGCGAAAGATAGAAATACGGTTGAAAGCGGGAGATGATCACAAAAAACAGACCGCCACCTATGAGCAGTATGAGCAGGGGGAAGCCCCAGGCCAGGTTTGCAAACTTCTCGGATAACGACTCTAAGGTTTCAAGCATATTGATATCTTTGCCGGATGGATACGGAGGGATATTATAACTATTAACCGGAAACCGTAAAAATGTTTTTTAAACTGTTTTAAAGCGGGTTGCTGTTACGCAGAATCAAAAATCTGTATCTGTGCCGCATCGTGTTTCAGATGATCCTAAAACTGGTAGATGAGTAATTCGTACTCAGTATCTTTGTAGGACAGTTCGATCTCTTTCTGGGTATTGAAGGCCAGTTTCGTTTTCAGCACAGCATCGTCGGTAAAAACAGCCAGCCTGTATTCAGGGGCAAGGGTTTTCATTTTCGAGATGAGCGCATCCAGCTCAACATTTCTCCATGTAATGGCTCCGTGGCCCTGTTGTGTGGGGAAATGCATCAGAATTACACCGCGCTGTTCCGGCATGAAAATCCGTGAAGGGTCGGTTTTCTTTATATGGATATTCCTGGATAGGCGGGCTTGTTTTATGTTCAGGCGGGCCATGTCTAGTGCTCGCCCGTCCGGATCGGAGGCTTCCACAACAAAACCCTCTTTGCCGGCCTGCCGCTGTGCATCGTCGAGCATCGACTTCCACATGGCGCTGCGGAAGTAGGGCCAGTGCAGTACTTCAAAATGTTTGCGATGCAGGGCAGGCGCCTTGTTCTTGGCAATAAAAGCGGCTTCTGTAGCAATTACCCCATCCCCGCACATGGGGTTGATGAGCACCGTTTCGGGATCCCAACCCGAAAGCCGGGTGAGTCCGGCCGCCATAACCTCATCGAGCGGGCTGGTTTTCCTTACACGGTAGCCACGGTTGCTCAGCGGTTCACCGACCGCATCGAGCATTACAAGCACGTCATCATTTTCCAGTACGGCCACTCCCACTGAGAGCGGTGGATTGGTATCGTCTTCGCCGGGCTCAACCTGGAACTCCTCCTGGTAGTAACCGAGTATAGCGCTTTTAACCGCGTCGGTGGCCTCGCTTACATCCTTGCTGCCCACGCTGAACAAGGGCCTTATCTTGAATTTTCGCCTCAGGGTAAGCAATTCGGTCCAGTTTACGGCCCGGCATGCTTTTAGCAGATCGTCTGTTTCAGAGGCCGGGAACCGGTACAACACTTTGTGAAAACGCAGCGCCAGCCGGGAATGGATGATGAGTTTGTAGAGGTCCAGCTCGCCCGCTTCACCGATCAGCCCGTGCCCCGCCTCTTCCCAGCCGGATACCCCGATCGACTCCAGCTCTTTCCTGAGGTAAAAAACCAGTGATGGGTAGGTATCTGCGTAGATCGGGAAAGTTTGTTCAGACATAAAATCTTGAGGGTGAATTCGGGCCGTTGCGTTGGTCTCTGTGAAAATAGGGAGACTGAATGTGATAAATATGGGAAAATGAATAATAATTCTTTGTAAGAATTGGCATCACAAAGACTCTATATCATTAAATATTAGTGGTTGCCACTATCCGGTGATGGCGCGGATGAAATTGTAGCAGTACCTTTATTGGCTCAAATTTGTTAATATTGGCGTAATTCGAAAAAGAATATCGCTGGACACGGCGATGCGGTTTCACGGTGTGACAGCCGGGAATCCCTTCATGTTAATAAAAAGAAAAAGAGAACTATTATGTCTTTCCGTTGGGTTTATGCAAAACCTGATGACGGGGAAGCTGTGTCCAGACTACGGCGTGAACTCGGCGTGTCCGAGACCATCGCCAGGCTTCTCGCCATCCGGGGTGTTACCACCTTTAATCAGGCCAAAGCCTTCTTCCGACCCACCGCCGGGTTAATGCACGATCCCTTTCTGATGAAGGATATGGACAAAGCGGCCAGCCGTCTTGCCCATGCCATCAGAAATGATGAAAAAGTGCTTGTATACGGCGATTACGACGTCGACGGGACTACTGCGACCGCCATCATGTACAGTTTCCTGAAGAACTTCGGGGTGCAGGTCAACTACTATATACCCCACCGGTTCAAGGACGGATACGGTATTAGTGTGGATGGCATCGAGGAAGCGCACAAATCGGGTGCGAAGCTGATTGTTTCGGTCGATTGCGGCATTACGGCCGTTGAAGAGGCGAAAATGGCAAAAAAACTGGGCCTCGACCTCATCATCTGCGATCACCACAATGCCGGTCCTGAAATCCCCGACTGTGTGGCTGTACTCGATCCGAAACGGCCCGGCTGTACCTATCCTTTCGACGGGCTGTCGGGCGCCGGCGTCGGGTTCAAACTTACCCAGGCCACCCTGAAGGAACTGGGCCTGCCCATGGAGACGGCAAACCAGTACCTCGATCTGGTCGCCCTGTCCATCGCATCCGATATTGTGCCGATTGTTGATGAAAACAGGGTGCTGATGCGTCTGGGCCTCGAAAAACTGAACACCGATCCAAGAATCGGCCTCAGGGTTCTGGCCGATCATATTAAGATGGGGATCGGGAAAATATCGACATCCCAGATTGTATTTTCGATAGGTCCGCGCATTAACGCGGCGGGCCGCATGGGCGACGCAAAACTGGCCGTAGAGCTGATGATCTCCGAATCGGAGGAAAAGGCCAGGATCTTTGCAACAGAGCTTGAAGCCGTGAACATGCGCAGGCGCGATACCGACAACCTCACCATGGAGAAAGCCATGGGCCTGATCGACACCCACTACGACATGGACAAATCGTCGGCGGTGGTACTGCACGACCCGGAGTGGCACCTGGGTGTGATCGGCATTGTGGCCTCGCGCCTGGTCGATATCTACTGCCGCCCGACGGTTATGCTCAGTACGGTTGATGGTATGGTGAAAGGATCGGCCCGGAGCATCAGGGGCTTTAACATTTACGACGCGCTGAAAGAGTGCGGCGACCTGCTCGTGCAGTTCGGCGGCCATGAATTTGCGGCGGGCCTCACACTCGATGCAAAAGATCTGGAGGCCTTTAAGGAACGGTTTGAGGAGATCGTAATGGAACGCCTTGGCCTCGACGAACAGGATCCCGAATTGTTAATCGATGCCGACCTGAGCCTGGGCGATATCAAACCCATTTTCTGGAAGCAGCTGAGTCAGTTCGAGCCATTCGGGCCGCAGAATCTTAAACCTATCTTTGTAAGCCGCGATCTGCGTGTGGTTGGCAACGCTACAGTGGTTGGCAACGGGCACCTTAAGATGAAGGTTGCCCAGAATGGCAATGCGCCGCTGGATGCCATCGGGTTCAACATGCACAAATTCCTGCCGGCCGTACGTGAGTGTGGTGAAGGCGGGCTTAACCTGGCGTATGTGCTTGAAGAAAACACCTGGAATAAACGAACAAACCTGCAGATGAGGCTGAAAGACATCAAAATCGGTGATGAAGCGCTGAAACCCTAAAGTGCCGGCTCAAAGTAAATTGCTACGTCGGTACATCGGTACGTCTTATAAATCGCTACATCAAGTGGATTCAGATTGGGCTGGCAGCGCGACTTTTTGATATCCGATTCCTGAGACGTAACGACCCGGCGATATTCGATCTGGTTTGGGAACATCGGTACGTCGGTACGTCTTATGAATCGCTACATCAAGTGGATTCAGATTGGGCTGGTAGCGCGACTTTTTGATATCCGATTCTTGAGACGTAACGACCCGGCGATATTCGATCTGGTTTGGGAACATCGGTACGTCAGTACATCGGTACGTCTCATGAATCGCTAAGTCAAATGAATCCTGTTTTGGCCCGAATACTGGCAGCACGCTGAAATAAAAGCCAGCAAATCGGCAGATTAACGGAAAATCTGAATTTTACCTTTGCGGTCTTTCATTTATGGGTGAAACCGCTGTATATTTATGTTCTGTCCTGTTTGGGGGACTGTAGCTCAGTTGGTAGAGCAATGGACTGAAAATCCATGTGTCGCCGGTTCGATTCCGGCCGGTCCCACGCCGAAT
>RECM01000075.1 GCA_007694035.1 Balneolaceae bacterium | reverse complement strand
CCGTCGGCAATATGGATGATCCGGTCGGCATACCGCGCGATCGCGGGTTCGTGGGTAACTATCACAATAGTGCGGCCCTGTTCGTTCAGTTCGCGGATGAGCGACATGATCTCGATGCCCGACTGTGAGTCGAGGTTGCCGGTGGGCTCATCGGCGAAAATGATATCCGGGTCGTTGACCAGCGCCCTGGCAATGGCTACGCGCTGCTGCTGCCCGCCGGAGAGTTCACCCGGCAGGTGGTGCATGCGGTCGGACAGGCCTACCGAGGCGAGCGCTTTCCCGGCCAGTTCGGAGATATGGGTGCGGTCGGAGTAGAGCAGGGGCAGCTCCACGTTTTCAAGCGCACTGGTTCGGGCCAGCAGGTGGAACGACTGAAAAACGAAGCCGATTTTTTTGTTGCGCACCACCGCGAGCTCGTCGTCGGTCATGATGCTCACATCGGCACCGTCGAGCAGCAGGGTTCCGCTGCCGGGTTTGTCGAGGCAGCCCAGAATGTTCATCAGGGTTGATTTGCCCGACCCGGATGAGCCCATGAGCGCGATAAACTCGCCTTCGCTGATGTCAAGTGACACATCGTTCAGTGCCACTACGCTTGTACCGGCGCCCATGCCGTATACTTTCGAGATGTTTTTTGCTTCAATCAATGTTTTCTTCATGGGGTTTGCCTGTCAGAGGCCCTCCGGGATTAGAATGAGTTCACCGTCGGTCAATCCTTCAATAATTTCGGTATATGGTCCGTCGCGCCAACCCGTTTTCACCGCACGTTGTACGTGCTGCCCGCCCTCGGCAACCATCACGAACCTGTCGCCGCGGCTGCGGCTGATGGCGGATGTGGGTATGGCGAGCACATCCCTGCGTTCTTCAAGGGTGATCGTGACGTTGGCGGTCATTTCGGGACGCAGAACGAGGCCATGAAAATCGTGAATTGCTACCGTTACGATGTAATTTACCACGTTATCCTGTATCATCGCCTTCGGGTAGATGGCCGTAACCACACCCGGGAAACCGGTTCCCGGAAACGTGTCGACAGTGAAGGTTGCCCGCTGGCCTTCGCTGATCTTTCCGATGTCGGTTTCATCGACGAATGTTTGCACCTCAAGGCGTTTCAGATCGATGATGTTCACAAACGTAGGCGCGGCCAGTCCTGCCGCGACAGCCTCACCCTCCTGCGTGGAAACGGATGCGATCACGCCCGGAATGGGCGAGCGGATGGTGGCATAGGAGAGCTGGATGCCGGCCAGGTCGAGGTTGGTTTCCGCCAGCAGGAGCTGCGCCTTTGCCGAGGCGAGCGACGATTCGGCGATCTCAAACTCCTGCTCCGAAACGGTATTTTTTTCGAATAGCTGCTTTTGCCTTTCGAACACCCTTCGTGCCTGATCATACTCCACCCGGCTTTTCTCCAGGGATGCCCTTGACTGCGCCACCCGGGCCCGAAGCTCGGAATCATCCAGTTCGGCGATAACGGCACCTGCTTCAACATGGTCGCCGATATTCGCATGCAGCCGGTTGACCACACCGGATATGCGCGACCCGACCCTCACTTCGGCCCCGACCATGGGCTTTACAACACCAAGCGCGAACACCGTAGACCCGATGTCGATTCTCGACACTTCCACAGTTCGCCAGCTCTGCGAGTCTGAAGAATTCTGATGGGCGTAGGGGTTGTAGATGTAGAAAATGACCGCGGCGATTACGAGAAGGGCACTAAGCAGGTAGAGAAAGCTTTTTAATTTCATCGTTGGATATTCAATTATTGTATCATAATACGTACTTGTAATGATTTATGCGCTTATAGTATGTTTGACGTGTGAGCAGGGGTGGGGTTTTTGGGGATGAGACGTGAGACGCAAGACGCAAGACGGGAGAGGCAAAAGGCAAAAAGCAAAAGGCAAAAGTTAGAAGGCGTGAGGCAAAAGTTTGGGGTCGGAGCATGGGCCCATTACTTCTCTGATTGTGCGATCGGACCTGGTGCGTCCAGCTGCGCCCTTCGACTTCGCCCTTCGTCTCCGCTGCGCTGCGCTCAGGACTGCGCTCAGGGCATGCTCAGGGCTGAGATCAGGGATGCGCAGGTCATGTTCCGGGTTCCGGCAGTTACCGGTACACTCTTCAAAAAGAATTAACATAAACCTCGTACCTTTGCTTCGTTGTTAAAAGCATTGATTAAACGGTTCAGAGTTTTCACGATGTTGCGATGTTGTGATGTTGCTTTGTTGCGATGTTACGATTTTGCGATTTTGCGATTTTGCGAATTACTGAAATTCTGAAACAGAAGTACGGATTTACACATACAGGAGCACCGGGCATATTATGAGCAGCAACAGGTACAGCGGAAGCGCACATCTTTACGACAGGGCACGGAAATTTATACCGGGCGGCGTGAACTCGCCGGTACGGGCGTTCAAGGCTGTGGGCGGAACGCCGGTCTTTTTCATGAGCGCGACCGGCTCCATTCTGAAGGATGTGGACGGAAACCAATATATCGACTATGTGGGCTCCTGGGGGCCGATGCTGCTGGGCCACGCCTGGGCACCAGTGGTGGATGCCGTGAGCAAGGCCGCGCTGAAATCGACATCCTTCGGCGCACCGACGCCCATCGAGATCGAGCTGGCCGAACTGATTCTGCAGATGGTGCCCGGCATGGACCGCATCCGGATGGTGAATTCGGGCACGGAAGCCTGCATGAGCGCCGTAAGGGTAGCGAGAGGGTATACCGGGCGGAACAAGATCATCAAATTCGAGGGATGTTACCACGGGCACGGCGACTCGTTCCTGATCAAGGCGGGCAGCGGGGCGCTTACGTTCGGCACGCCGAGCAGTCCCGGCGTTACCCCCGGCACCGCGCAGGATACGCTCACGGCATCGTTCAACGACCTTCCGGAGGTGGAGAAACTGTGTGCAGAAAACAAGGGCGAGATCGCGGCGATCATTCTTGAGCCGGTGGCCGGCAATATGGGATGCATCCCCCCGGCTGATGGTTTCCTGCAGGGGCTTCGCGATCTGTGCACCCGCGAGGGCATCGTGCTGATATTCGACGAGGTGATGACAGGCTTCCGCGTGGCGCCGGGCGGGGCGCAGCAGGTGTACGGCGTACAGGCCGACATGGTGACCTACGGCAAGATCATCGGGGCCGGGCTGCCGGTCGGGGCCTACGCGGGCCGGGAGGAGATCATGCGGGTGGTATCGCCCGACGGGCCGGTATACCAGGCGGGCACGCTCTCAGGGAATCCGCTGGCCATGCATGCCGGCTACACGCTGCTGAACGAACTGCACACGAACAGAGCCATCTATGACGAACTCGAGCAAAAATCGGCCTACCTGGCCGCCGGCCTCAGCCGCGTATTTGACAAGGCCGGCATCGCGTACACCATGAACCGGGTCGGATCGATGCTGGGCATCTTCTTCTGCGAGGGGCCGGTCACCGATTTCAATTCGGCCACCCGCACCGATGCGGAGCGCTTCAGGGTGTTCTTCCACGGGATGCTGAAGCGCGGGGTGTACCTGCCTCCGTCGGCGTATGAGGCGCTTTTCCTGAGCCATTCGCTCACAAGCGAACACCTCGACCAGACCATTCAGGCCGCGGATGAAACCCTGGCGGATATCCTGGCAGGAGAGGAGTCCTGATCGTTTGAAAAAGGGCAGGCTGTTTACGGTATTCCTGGTCGTACTGGTAGACCTGATCGGTTTCGGGATCGTACTTCCGCTGCTGCCATTCTACGCCAGCGAATTCGGGGCCAACCCGGTTGCCATCGGCCTGCTCTACAGTGTATTTTCCTTCGCCCAGCTCATCTTTTCGCCGGTCTGGGGCAGCCTGAGCGACCGGATCGGCCGCCGGCCCGTGATGCTGCTGAGCACCTTCGGCGCCGTGATCGCCTACATCATTTTCGGCCTTGCCGGAACGCTCACCGTACTGTTCCTGAGCCGCATTGTGGCCGGCGTGATGGGCGGCAACATTGCGACCGCCCAGGCCTACATCGCGGATGTGACCACCGAAAAAGACCGTGCCCGCGGCATGGGCCTGATCGGGGCCGCTTTCGGCATCGGTTTCGTGATGGGCCCGGCCATCGCCACCGGTCTCATCCACCCGGCCTTCCACGACCTGATGAGTGGCACGGGCCTGGTCGATTTTGCAGCGTGGATGTCGGCCAACAAATTTGCCCTGCCCGGCTTTTTCGCCGCCGGCCTGAGCCTGCTCAGTTTCATCCTGGTGTGGTTCCTGCTTGAAGAGACGGTCGAAACGGGACCCGTAAAAACGGTACAACAACCCCCAGTACCTACTTTGACAGAACCGGTGTACAAAAGGTACAGCGTGTTTTCCCCGACCTTCTGGAAAACCCTGTCCCCGGGCAATTCGGCCGGCGGCGGATTTTTCGGGTTGCTGCTGCTCTCCATCTTTCTGCTATCGTTTGGTCAGGCCACCCTTTACAGCGCGTTCCCCCTGTTCTGCGAGGCGGTGCTGGGGATGGGGGCCGAGCAGGTGGGGGTGCAGTTTTTCTACATCGGACTGATCGCCGTGGTCGTACAGGGCGGCCTCATCAAATACATCACCCGGTGGTTCGCCGAAGAGCGGGTGTTCCTGGTCGGCAACATCCTGATGACGGTTGGCATGGCCCTGATCGCCTGGAGCGGCACCATATCGGTGCTGACGCTGTTCATCGGCATCATGGCGCTGGGCCACAGCCTGAACCTGCCCACGGTGCACAGCCTGATCTCAAAAGAAGCCGACCCCTCGCGGATGGGCGCGATGATGGGCACCGCGCAGGGTCTGTCGGGCCTGGGACGAACGATCGGCCCGACCTGGGGAGGGCTGCTGTTCGGATTCGGCGCGGGCCTTCCCTTCATCCTGACATCCGCCATCCTGATCATCACTATCTGGGTGGGATTCCGGATGTGGAACCGCAGTGCGGGCAGTGGGCCGGACGGAGACCCCGTGGCAGGCAGTGCCGGCAGGGCTGCGGGAACCATTTAAACAGGAGGTGAGTGCATGCCGGAAACGTGGGTGATTGACTACGGTGTAGCGGGACTCTTTCTTGCGGCCTTTCTTGCGGCAACCATCCTGCCCTTCAGCTCCGAAGCGGCGCTTGTACTCGCCCTGGGAACCGGGATGGACAAGGCGACCGCGCTGATGGCTGCATCCACAGGAAACTGCCTGGCCTGCCTGCTGAACTACGGCATCGGCTACTTCATCCGTGATAAAGCCGGACACCGTCTGGCGGCATCGCGCAGCGGCCGCAAAGCCCTGGAATGGACGGAAAAATTCGGCCTGCCGAGCCTGCTGATCTCATGGGCGCCGGTGATCGGCGATCCGTTAACCATCGCGGCGGGTGTCGGGAAGGTGAACCTGCTATGGTTTGTGCTGATCGTGTTCACCCTGCGGATCGGCCGGTACATGCTGATCGCGGGGTTTTTCTGACAGGCTATAATAAAGCGGAACAGCATACAGGCCTGTTCAGCATGCTGGAAGTTACATGGTGAATCCGGACTATTAGCAACATCAAAGACTGTCGGCCGGACTTTTTACACCCTTGCCCCCGAGGTTCAATACATGAGTATAAATCATGGTCGTGGAGACATCGCGGTGGCCCAGTAATTCCTGCACTGTCCGGATGTCGTAACCCTGCTGGAGCAGATGGGTTGCAAACGAGTGGCGGAGTGTATGCATGGTAACACGTTTCCGGATGCGAGAACTACGAACAGCTTCGGCCAGAGTTCTCTGAAGGGATTTACGGGAGATGTGGTGGCGGCACATATATCCGGATATGGGGTCACGGCTCAGATTTCGGGATGGAAACAGGAATTGCCAGCCCGGTGACCGGACAGCGGTGCCAAACTTTTTGTGCAGGGCGTTGGGCAGACTGGCATAGCCAAAGCCGCTGGCCAGATCACGTTTATGGGTTCGCTCAGCAGCAGCCATCTGTTTTGCCAGGTCTGAAGCCAGCGACAGGGGGATCATTGTAAACCGGTCCTTTTTTCCTTTACCGGCCCTTATCTGAAGCTGATGGTGACCGAGATCCACATCACAGATCCGCAGACGAATCAGTTCCGATATGCGCAACCCTGCACCGTACATCAGTTTAAAATGCAACTGATAGCGTTGGTCGGTATTGGCCAGCAACAGGCGGATTTCATCGACAGAAAGTACAACGGGGATTCTGACGGGTTTGCGGGACCAGACAAGATCGTTGACATAAAAATCCGGCCGGTCGAGCACCTGTCGGTACATAAAAAGGACCGCACAGAGCGCCTGATTTTGAGTAGAAGCGGATACATTTGAAGAATTGACCAGTGACTCCAGCCAGGACTTCAGGTGCGACTCATCCAGTTTCAGAGGGTGATGAAGTCCGTTCCATACCACAAACTGCCTGATCCATTTCAGGTACGTTTTTTCGGTGCTGAGGCTATACCCCTTCAGGCGGATTCTGTTTCGGACCTGTTCCAGCAACTTTGGTTTTTTCCCGGAATCTGACATCGGTTAAAAAATTATGGTGAGTATTCATATGAACTACCATAAAAGAGCCCGGATAAAGCAGAACCTTACAACACAATAACAACACCATACCCGAAAAAGGAGACATTTAAGTCCCTGTAAGTTGGAGAATTGCAAAAAAAA
>RECM01000175.1 GCA_007694035.1 Balneolaceae bacterium | reverse complement strand
AACTGCCTGGTGTGGGCAGGTTATGGCAATGACAGGCCTGATGTGTCCGGATATGTCCGGAAAACTCGCGGTTATTCATGAAGCGATCAAATGAATGCATCAATAAGCATTGATTGGCAGTTATTTCCGGTACCAGTTCGAAAATCCTGCATCATCGGCATCCTTGCCCCAGACCGGGCGCCACCACAGGATGGAGGGTTTTGTGTTTTCGGGCCGGTCGTGGTCCATCCATCCCACATTAAGGCGAATGGAGGTCCAGTCAGGGCCCTGGTGCTCTTCTATCCAGGACAGTGGAACGGCCACCTCTGTTACAAATCGTTTTTCGTTTTCATGCAGTACCGATGCGGCCCGAACATCCACAGACGGGTCATTTGTTTCAAGCAGAGGCTCGCCGGGTGATATGCCGGGAGCAACCCGCACCTGCAGGTGCCATGACGGATCTACAGGGTAGGTACCGTAGAGCCGGTCGGGATAGTCGCTGCGCCGGTCTGCAGGGGCTTTCGGGTCGATCTTTACATAGAACTGATCCTGATGGCGGCTGAATTCCTCCCTCGAGGGCAGAATGATCACGTTATCGCGCGCTTCGATGCCCACATAGAGCCATTCCGCATCTTTGGTGACCGCAAACCGGAATTGCCCGTCTTCGGGTCCGTTCCAGTCCCAGTCTTCGTGCATGTATACGGGGTTGGTGATGTGTGTGAACAGGTTTTCATCCCAATCCGCGAGGTCGGCATTTACCGTTACAGGCCTGCTGTTCGGCTTAATCCGGTGCTTTGAGTCGAGCCGAAGCGGTATTGAAGCCGGCAGGCTCAGGTCTGTGCCATTTACGCGGTAACTGGCCGAAAGGGTAACCCTTGCCCCGGCCTCGTTCAGCTCGTGAATGGACGCCCCGCCCTCAGCTTTCAACAAGACCTGCCTGGTGATGGTCTGTTTCGGCGGGATGCTCAGCTGTATAAATGAGGGCTCATAGGTTACACCGTTCTGCGGAACCAGTTCGCCAAATACCAACATGGCTTCTGAGGTAGGGTTGGAGAAATGCAGACTGGTACCAAGTGATGTGAATGTGTCGGAGGTATGGATAACCGGGTCAATCCGCATCCACCGGCCGAGGCGAAGTGCCTGGATCGCCTCGTAGTTCTGTTCGGTAACCAGGTTTTTATCGTGGATGCCATCCAGTTCGATATGTGCAACTACGGGGCCGTCGTCTTTCATGGTTACCCATGTGATGTGCTCGAATTCACCGAACCCGGCCCCGCGCAGATAGCTGCCGCCACCTGTTGAAGCCAGCACATAGTGCTCCATGCCGTTGCGCTCGGCATGCAGGTAATGATGATGATGCCCCGAAAAGAGGGTATAATTACGTCCGGCAAGCGCATCCTCAATTTTTTCGTAACCGGCCTTGTTCCCGTAATGCCAAAGCGGTCGGTGTTTGAAGAGCAGGGTCCAGCGAACATCCTGATGCTGCTGCAGCACATCGGTGAAATAGGCTGCCTGCTCATCGCTGATGCCGCCGGTAAAACCGGGCCCGTCTTCGGTGTGGAGGGCGAGAAACAGCACATCCTGGTACACGAAGTGGTAGTAGGGTGCGCCATGGCGCCGTTTCCACTCATTGAGAAGCAGTTCATTGCTGATGTCGTGGTTTCCCGACACGAAAAAGAAAGGCATGTCAAGTACATCAACGATGGCTTCAAATTCATCCCACTGGGCGTTCCAAACCTCGGGATCTTCGGTATAGCCGTCGATCAGGTCGCCTACGGAGAGCACAAACTCAGGCTGCAGCAGATTCACTTTTTCCACTCCCTTTTCAAATATTCCGGGCAGCATGCCGCCGGTGCGGTCGCTCATTATCGCAAAATGAAACTGCCCCGGGGCATTGTTAACCGGTTTTCCGGTAACCGGGAAATGCTCTGCCGGCAGCTCAAAACCGGGCGGCGGCAGAAGCGCTGTTTCATGGGTCCGGCATGCTGTTAGTATCATCAGTGCCGCTATGAAAAGGGGGTAAAAGCGATAAGATAATTTCACGGATAGGTTGTTTGATGTTTCGGTTAACTACCACAGGGATTACATGGCCGGCATCGGGAATGAAATCCTGCCTGGAAAGAGGCTTGATCACAGGACCTGTCAAAAATGGAGAAAGACAAGTCCGGCGAAAAAACAGGCCTGGATTTCAAACCCGAATCAGGCAACTGGTATTCAGATGGTTACAGGATGGTAATTGGTCGGTATTTTAAAAATCAGGTTCATATGACCACTGGATACTATTTAAGCAGCATCATTCTGCCGGTCATTACCGTGTTGCCAGCCTGCAGGCGGTACAGATATACCCCGCTGGCCAGGCCGGTGCCATCGAACACAGCCTGATGCCGGCCGGCACTGCGCACACCCTCATCGATACGGGCAATTCTGCGGCCCATGATGTCGAACACATCCATCACAACATAGTCCTGATGGGCGAGATCGTAGGGAATTACGGTCTGCGGGTTGAACGGGTTCGGATAGTTCAGCCCGAGGCTGTGTGCCACCGGCAGTTCGGCCGGTTCGTCTATCGATACGGCATTGCCGTCGAGAACTTCCAGGTAGTCGAACCACATATAGCCCCAGAAATTTACGATTGAGACGGTATTGTTGCCGGCGTTGAGATCAATTTTCCTTTCGACGTACTTCCAGGTATTAACCGGAGTGGGGAACAGAACGGTATCTGCCCTTATGCCATTTACATCGAGATACTGGGTTTTATGATCGAACGGCAGGTAGTAGCCTATCCGTATGGTATAGTTGTCGGCTTCATCCACATAGACGTTCGGCCAGGTGATGTTTCCGCTCTCGTTCATCACTACATACTTGCCACCGCTGGCATCAGGGCTCGACTGAACCTGCAGGGTACCGGTTAGCTGGGCATCCTCGGCTTCGTAACGGGTTCTCGGTATGCGGTCTACAACAGTGAATGTTACCGGCCGTGAGAAAAAGCTGGGGAAATTGGACTCGCGGACTTCTATGCTTACGGTATACTCGCCCGGTTCGGTCAGGTCGTAATTATAGGTGTATGGCCTGAAACGCCGCCAGAATTTCTGTTCGCCGTTGATGTGGAAATAGACACCGCTGAAGGTGCCGCTGCCATTTATCACTTCTGTGGTAAAGGTGATGCGGGCAGGTTCAAGCACGTCGCCATCGGATGGGAAGGTGATGGTAAGCCTGGGCGGCTGAAGTTCGGAGAGCAGGCCGAAAGCCGATATGGCGTTCAGCCCGAAGGCGTCATCAGAAATAATACGGATAAACGTACCGTCGAATGCCGTGCCGAAAAGCAGGGTGTCGGCTTGCGTACCTGAGCCGCCGGGCACCTGCTGCCAGGTGGTCCAGTCCAGCCCGTCGTATGAACCCTGTACAGCATAGCCGGAAGCCGGCTTGCTGCCGAAGGGGAGTACCATTTTCACGATACCGTAGGAGGCACCCAGATCAAAATAGGTCCAACGCCCATCGCCGTCGGTAAACATGGGCGCGTCGAGGGCGCGGTCGACCTCGAGTTTGGGTATAACGGTAATGGTTATGGTATCGGTTACCGTTGTGCCATCGGCATGGGTAAGGGCCAGAACATAGTCGGTGGTTTCCTGCGGGGATACCGTGGCCTGATCCATAACAAATACCTCTTCGCCGTTCAGGGTAACAAGATCGGCATCCCGGCTCAGCCAGGTGAGGGTGGCCGGGAACCCGGCTTCAACAACGGTTTCGGTTGAAGCAAATGTGAATGAAACCGGTTTGACCCCAAACGTGAGCTCCACATCGCTGCGGTAACGGCTGTACATGTACTGCATATTTGGCAATGTATTGAGCCATGTGGCCTGGTTATCGTTGCGGTTCTGCCTCCAGTCGACCCATTGCCAGCTGAGTGCGCCGGCATAGCCGTTATCGTACAGCCGTTTGTAAATCTGTTCCTTTTGAATTCCCTCCACGTTGCCCTGAATGAAAAATTCACCCAGCGCCAGTGGTTTGTCGATTTCAAAATAGTCAACGTGCCGGCTGAAGGGGGAGTCGCCCGAACCGTAGTAGTGCACCGTATAGAAATCGAGCGTTCCCAGCGAGTCACCGCCGAGGCCGATAAGCCGGTCGTCGCGGTAGTAGTTCATATGCAGGGCATTGCCCGGAGTGTAGATATCGGAGATCTGCACAAAGGTATGGGTGCCGTTGGTGACCAGTACATCGGGATCGGTACGTTTAATAGCACCGGCGGTCTGGTTTACAAACTGCTGAATGCTGATCATGGGAACATGATGGGTAATCGACCAACCGAACTCATTGCTCATACCTTCCGCCTCATTGAAAATCTCCCAGGCCAGGATCGCTTTGTGGCCTTTTACGGCTTCAACCATAGGTATAAGGGCATTGTCGATGTATGACTGCCGGTTTGCCTGTTGTGTGAGTATGGCCCTTGACCGGTTGGTGACCGTTTCCCCGTTTGTGATCCGCATCATATCAAAAGACCAGAGGCAGAGCATCATGGAGATATCGTACTCTTCGGCCAGGTCCAGGATTTTTGTGAGGTTCTGGATGGTGTTGGCACCCGGGCCGGTTACCATATTCCCGCTCCACACCGGCGTGTGCGCTCCGGTGGTGTGCAGCCAGAGGCGCATGGTGTTACCCCCATTGGCCCGCATTTCTGAAAAGGCCAGTTCGAATTCGCTCAGGTTCACTTCGCCGGGACCAAGATCACGGGCAAAGTTTACCCAGGCCACGTTGGTACCGCTCAGCCACAATTCCTGATCGTTGAAACTTATCCGGTCAGGGGTCTGCGCGGATGTGCTGATCGCCGGCAGCATCAGGCACAGCACAAGCAGATAGACCGGATAGCCGGTAATGGTATGTCTTGAATTCATGCTCTCGGGGTAAAATTAATAGTAGAAAAAGACCGGGTCAGTTGCCCGGAAAAGTTACTTGCGAACGGAGTACATATCGGGCAGGTCGCGCTCAAGTAGTATGAGCGGATGCCGGGCAAATTCAACAAAATCGGGTGCCGACAGGTGGCCGGCATAGGGCGCGTAAAAATGGTCCCTGTTTTCGACCGAGCGGGCCGTATTTCTCCACACCTGGGCATAGGCGATCCGCCGGGTTATCTCATCGGTATTGATGCCGGCCAGCAGCACTTCGGTCCACCAGGTGGTATCGGGTATGGCTTCAAGGCCGGTTTCGGTGAGTGCGGGAATTTTCCCTCTCTCTTCGGCCAGTTCTACCACTGTACGCAGGCCTTTGGCGAACAGTGGCAGCCGTTCCCGGTCGCGAACATTCCAGTAATCGTCGTACCCGAGTATGTCGACGTATTCGTCGCCCGGGTACCGCTCAAGGTAATGCTCAGGGCTGTCGAAGCGGTCGGGCGAATAGGCGTAGAGCAGATTATGCAGGCCTTTTTCATCGCGAAGGTATTCGACAGTAAAGCGCCACAGGGCAATGTATTCATCAGGTGTACACAGGTTGCTTCCCCACCAGAACCAGCTGCCCGTCATTTCATGCCATGGACGGAATATGACCGGGATTGCATGAGAGCGGCTGAAAAATCCGGGTTTATAGGTGAGGCCATTCACGAAATCTGCAAATGTATCGAGGTAGCCGGTGAAAAGATCATGATGCGAGCCACCGGGAAGCACCTGCGCTACCGCGGGCGTGGTATCCCAGGAATTGCCGCCGGTTACCGGATTGTTCATGTGCCATGCAATGGTGATCACACCACCACGGCTGTAGCCCTCAATAATCCAGCCCTGCATTTTTTTAAAGTCTACACCATCGAGGTTCGTTTCGTTACCGAGTTCCAGATCGCCGATCTCCCAGCCATAAACAGCAGGGTAGGAGCCCGCCACTTCCTTCACATCGGATCGCCCGGGTTCATCCCACCACTCAACGCCGTAGGCCAGTGCATCCTGGTGGCCGAACAGTACGCTGTTAACCCGTATGCGATCGAGGTTATGGAACAGGGCCTTGGTCTGGTAGGATGCATCGGGATCGGCGGTAATCACATCCGGCCCGGGATGGGTGCAGGATGAGAGAAACATGAAGCAGGGCAGCATCAGAAGCGGCACGATGATCAGAACATTTCTTGTTTTCATCATTTTTAATATCTGAAAGGTGATTTCGAATAACCGTTCATTCCTGTGTATTGTGGGTTCATTTTTTTTTGAATGAACCGGGAATTTATTGAGAATAAACTGCCATAATGCGTGTAATCGGGTACTGCAGGTACGTAAACCGGGCCGTATTTACCGGCTGGTATTAACGGAATGTCAGGCCGGCATATAATTAATCAATTTGTTTGAATAATGGTATATAATCATTTTGATATTCAGGTTCAAGGCAGAAAAGCGTTTTTTTACAAACCCTGTGAATCCTGTTGTGGTAACTGCGCGGGTCGGGCCGGTTCATGTACAGAATGATGTTGTGGCAATTTTAATTAGTAAAATAATTTTACAATCATATATTGTTAAAAAACAGCGCAATACTTATTTATTCCAGTTGTTTTAGCAATGGATTGTCGCTGATGATGTGGCAAATGATTAAATTAGGATGCAAATAGCAACCGCATGAAACTCAAAGCAGAAGGATCGTTGAAATACGTTCCGGTACCGCAGTGATTCATCGGCGGCAGTTTATTAATTAATGTGAGAAATCTGGACAATGCTTACCGGAACCAATCTTCAATACGCCAACAATTACAATATCAGGATTGTATTGGAGACGATACGTCTGCAGGGCCCCTTGTCACGAATTCAGATTGCGCGGCGTACGAACCTGACTGCCCAGACAGTTACCAATATTGTAAAGAAACTGCTCTCTGCGGGTATGATTTATGAATCAGACCGGTTGAATGATGGCAGGGGGGCACCATCCATTATGCTGCAGATCAATGAAGATGCGGCGTACTCAATCGGGCTGGATTTCGACAAGGACCACCTGACCGGTGTACTCGTCAATTTTCTGGGCAAACCCAGGCAGCGGATAACCATGGACCTCGATTTCCCGTCGCCTGATGAAGTAATGGAACTGATGGCCGATATGGCGGAGCGCCTGATAAGCATGGAAAAGATTAACCGTGAAAAAATTTGGGGCGTAGGCGTCTGTTTTCCCGGCCCCATGGTTGTATCGGACGACAGTGTGCATACCAATGCCGTAAACCCGCAGTTTCTTCCGGGCTGGGAAAAAGTGCCTGTTGTAAAAATCCTTGAGGAGAAGATATCCCTGCCCGTTTACCTCGAAAACAACGCCTCGGCCGCAGCCATTGGCGAGCGCTGGTATGGGGAGGGGAGATATGTGGGCACCTTTTTCTACATCTTTTTCGGGGCCGGCCTGGGCGGCGGGCTAATCATTAACGGGCAGCTCTACCCGGGCTACTCGGGTAACGCTGGCGAACTGGGCTATCTGCCAACCACAAATATTACAGAAAGCAACCCCGAGATGGGCCATCCCCACCTGGGTATGTATTTCAGCCTGCCGCTTCTCTACAAAAAATTACAGGATGCCGGTTACCAGGCCAGGAATACGGATGATCTCACCGAGCTGTACAGGCAGAAAAACCCTATGCTGCTCGACTGGCTCGAAACCGGGTGCAATCAACTGGCAATCCTTTTTCTGGCCATTGAGTATCTGATCGATCCCGAGGTGATCTTCTTTGGCGGCCGCCTGCCCGATGAGATCCTGAATTCGGTTCTAGCCAGGCTCAGCAAGATTTTGCCCACCATGAGGCTGGAGAAAAAACTCTCGTTTCCGGATATGCGACGGGCCTCAGCCGGCCTTGATGCCGCTGCCCTTGGCGTGGCCATTCTTCCCTTGTATGCATCCTTCGCCCCCGTACCAAAAGTGCTCATGAAAAAGAATGTGAATGATGAGCAGACCCATACGGCAAGGTCTATCTTCTGATTGCCGGCTTGAAGTTGCCGGAAACAAAACCGCACATCCCTAAAGTCTGTACCCCCCCTTGGGTTCTGTCTGTTTTACACACGCGACAGTACCGGCGCAAGCGATGAACTGTAATTAATATATGATATTGATAATATTATATTAATACCGCTTCCTGGGGCAGCATAAATATTTTTTTTCAAAAATTTTGACAAAAGTTTCCGATTGCCCTTGCAATTTATCAATCAAATTGATTAATTGTGAATGAGGTATAGAAAAACGCTTACATACATTTTTTGCACAGCCTTCTCTTATATGATGTGGTTTACCGAAAGCGCTTTTTACAGAACATGGATTTATGCTTTAGCGGAAGGTCATTGCCGCTTCATTTGTCTGATCTCCAATCCAAACAGCACTTTAATATGATAAACTCCAGATACAGTACCATTCTGATTCTGATTACCTGCCTGTTTACCTGGACGGCAGCGCACGCGCAAACCAGCGGAACCATTACGGGAGTGATTGTAGATGCCAACAGTGGCGAAACCCTGATCGGTGCAAATGTGCTGGTTAAAGGTACCAACCGGGGATCAGCGGCTGGCATGACAGGTGAATTCACCATAAACAATGTGCCGGCGGGTACGGTTACCCTTGTGGCTTCCTACTTGAGTTACCAAACCCTTGAAGTTGACGTTGTTGTTGAGGCAGGACGTACTGCCAACGTCCGTCTTCAAATGCAATGGCTGGGCCTGGTGGGCGAAGAAGTGGTCATATCGGTTCAGGCCAGAGGGCAGTTGTCGGCCATCAACCAGCAGCGGGCATCCAATACCATTTCAAATATCGTCTCTTCAGACCGTATCCAGGAAATTCCCGATGTAAATGCGGCGGAATCGGTTGGCCGGCTTCCGGGCATTTCCATTCAGCGCTCGGGTGGTGAAGCAAACCAGATTGCAATCAGGGGTTTATCGCCCAAATACAATACCATCACCGTGAACGGTGTTAGGGTGCCGGCTACGGGATCAACCGACCGGAGTGTAGACCTGTCGCTTATCTCCAGCAATATGCTCGATGGTATAGAGGTAACCAAAGCCCTTACACCTGATAAAGACGCCGATGCACTCGGCGGTACGGTCGACCTGAAACTGAGAACTGCTTCAGAAGGCTGGTACACCGATTTTCTGGCCCAGGGAGGGTATACCGCACTGCAGCAGACATACGGCAATTACAAATTCGTAGGCAATGTGAGCAACCGGTTTTTTGACAACCGACTTGGGGTCATGCTCGGCTTCAATACCGACAGATACGACCGCAGTGCAGATAAGTTCAACGGCAATTACTCGCTTGAAATAGATCCCCGCGACGGAATCCGCAAACCGCAGGTTACCTCGCTCAATCTCAGGGAAGAAACTATCGACAGGAGCAGGCTTGGTGGAAGCCTTATTGCCGATTACCGGTTACCGCGGGGGAAAGTAATGTTCAATACATTTTTCAACCGGCTCGAGAACGCCGGAATTCAGCGGCAGAATCAGTTGCAGGTATCCGATACCCGGCACAGATATACAATGTCTGATTTTGAAACCAATACCAATCTGTTGACAGTAGGTCTTGGAGTTGAACAGGATTTCAAATTCATGCTTATCGATGTGGGCGCCTCCTATGTTTCGAGCGACAGAAAATCACCTCTCAACTACTATTATGAGTTTTCTGAGGAGAGTGCATTCATTGACGATGCATTTGATGAGATAGACCGTTTCGATCCGCCCGGCGAGATGGCGCGGCTATTTGCCAACAATATTGAACAGACGTTTCTCAATTATGGCAATGTTCGAACCGAAAAAACCAACGAGAATGAAGTAACCCTTCAGGGCAATGTGAAAGTGCCGTTCAGATTTGGCAATACCGTGAGCGGTTATTTTAAAACCGGCGGCAAATTCCGGGAAATGAACCGTTCGTACGATGTTTCCCAGTTTGGTACCAGTCAGCTGTTCTTTGGCGGTGGCCAGGAGCACCGGGATTTCATTGCCACCGAGTTTCCCGACCTGGGCCTGGAAATCGGCATGGCACGCCTGCCGATGTCGGCCTTTCAGGATACCTATGGCCGGTCAAATTTTCTTCAGGGAGATTACCCCCTCGGCTATACCATCAGGGGCAGTTCGATGAAGCAAATTATTAATGCCAGCAGGGGCATTTTCATGCAGCAGGAAGTACAGGCATCCCTCGGCGACGACTATGAAGGCATGGAACGCTACACCGCCGCCTATGCCATGACGGAGGTCAATATCGGCCGGTATATCACTTTTATGCCCGGGTTCCGGTGGGAGAAAGAATACTCCAGTTATTCTGCAAAATTTACAGATGTACAGCCCAATCCATTGCCCGGTCAGGACCCGTTTTTCACCGATACCACAGCCGTACGCCGCAACGATTTCCTTCTGCCCCAGGTACATTTGCAGATCAAGCCGCTCGACTGGATCAACCTGAGGCTGGCCTATACCGAAACACTGACCCGGCCCGATTTCTGGCAGTATTCACCCCGGATTTATATCAGCCAGTTCCGTGATTATGTGACGGCTCCCAATACCCGCATCCGGTCGGCTACAGCAAAAAATTACGATGCCTCTCTCTCCATTTACCATACAAAGCTCGGGTTTTTCACTGTATCGGCGTTTTACAAAGAGATAAGCGATCTGATCTGGTTTGCCACATTCTCATATGTAACGGGTCAAAACATTCTGCCGGACCTGGTGCTACCGCCAAGTGTTTCCGGAGCTCCAAGGATCAACACATCAATCAATAATCCCAATGTTGCCACAGTGAAAGGGATTGAATTCGACTGGCAAACCAACTTCTGGTACCTGCCATCATTCCTGAAGGGCATCGTTCTGAACCTGAACTATACCCATATCGTTTCCAAGACCGAGTACCCCCAGTTCAGGCGCGACCTGGTACCCATCGTGCCCCGGCCACCGCGGCCACCGTTTACAACAGCTGTGCTGGTTGATACAAGCAGGGTAGGCCGGATGCCAAACCAGCCCAGCGATATCATGAATGCGACTATCGGGTACGACTTAAAGGGTTTTTCGGCAAGGGTATCATTCCTGTATCAGACCGATATACTTACCAGCCTTGCCACCGATCCGGCCGGCGACCGGTTTACCGACGACTATTTCAGGGTTGACGTATCCGTAAAGCAGAATCTGCCGCATAACATGCAGGTGTTCGCCAACTTCAACAACCTGAACAACAGGGCCGACTACAACTTTCAATCCTCAATAGGAGATTACCCAACCTTTATCGAATACTATGGATTCACCATGGATATAGGTGTTCGGTACAAGTTTCCTTAATGAACTTCCTCAGATGTCACTAATCATAACCAATGGAGTAAAGCCATGAAAACGTGTTACAAAATAATACCGCTATTGCTGATGTCCTGGATATTACTATCCCCGGCAACGGTAAAGGCACAAAACGATACATTGCTGGTGCAATGGCTTGTCGATGATGAACTTGCCGTAAATGCATTGTACAATGCTATTATATCCGATACTGTAGCGGGCGGTGCAAGAGCCAACCTGAACCGGGTTTACAAACTCGAGCAGGGTGGATTCTATTACAATACCGAACGCATCGAGAACAACGGCTGGCACCTGCGTATTGTAGGTGAAGCAGGAGATCCTAACGATGAGTTTGCCAACCCGCCGATGTTACAGCTCGAACACCGGGAAGATGGTGGCCGTGCCGATAAAATTTTGACGGCAGGCGGAAGCGTAACGCTTAAAAACCTCATCATTAACGGGAAAACAACACTGGGCGACCTTCCCTATGAAATCGTACGTTTCAATGCTGCCAATGCCAACTATCACATCGATAATGTGATCTTCGAGTTTGCCGGATGGGGAATTATAGCTTTTTACGGCCGGAACGCAAATATTACTGTTACAAACTCAACCTTCCGTAACCTGCTTTCGCTGAATCAGCCATGGGGCGGTCGCGGAATGTCGATCTGGACAGATGTGAATGAAGTGTTTATTGAAAACAACACCTTCCTGAATATTGGTGGTTTTGCAGTTCAGCTTGAAGGCGGAACAGCAGAACATTTCTGGTTTAACCACAACACAGTGGTAAATAACGGCCGTCAGGTGCTGCTGCACAGCCTTTACAAAGATGCCTACATCTCCAATAACCTGATTGTAAACGGTTTCTGGCAGGGTGAGGGATCCGAAGGTTTTGATCCCGTTCGGCTGGCCACACCCGATCTGCAATATGCCGGTATGATGGCAGTTAATACCCTGCCTTCTGCAGTTGGCCTGGATATTGAGCGTATCATCGTATTCGCAAATAATGGTTTCCACCGCGATCAGGTATATCAGGATTATTACAACAGCACTTCGGGCGCTGATTTCCCCATCCGTCCGCAGCCTGTATTCAATGAGAGATCCATGAACCTGATGGCCGAATATGACAACATGATTGTTGTGAACCATATCGAAAACCAGGTACCAGGCCTGGTGACCGCACCGGATAACCCGCAGGAACAAATTGCATTTATTCAAGCTGTTCGTGCAGGTGAAAGTGCCAATACCTGGTACTGGGATCCGGGCCGTGACCTTACGGAACACTATTCCATTCAGTGGCCGCTACCCGAAAATCTCAGCTACACCAATACCACCCTGCGCACAGCTGCCACCGGCGGATTCCCGCTTGGCGACCTCAACTGGTACCCTGCTGAAAAAGCAAACTGGATGACCCAAAGGGCGGCACTTGCCGAAGAGATTAAAAGTATTGCAGGACCTGCGCCTGAAGTTACCCTGGTTGCAAGCTGGGAGGCAGAACATGCAACCATTACCGGCACAACAGACCAGCTTGAAATTGTAGAAGCACCCAATCTGCAGATCGCCGAAATGAAGGGCGCCGGATTTATCGAGTGGACTGCCAATATTGCTGAAGCCGGTAACTACTCCTTCAGTATCCGCACCCGGGTTCCGTTTTCAACCGGACCAGACCGTGCCCAGAAGCTTATTGTGAACGGTGCTGAAGTAACCCAGTTCCCAATTGGTAATGAGGGAAATGTTTGGACCGATATTGTTATTGAAAATGTGGCGCTGAATGCCGGCGATAACGTAATTCGTATCGAACCAAGCTGGGGCTTCCAGGATTTTGAATCGGTTACCATCAGCGATGGTTCCGGTACAGTAGCCTATCTGAGAGCATCGCAGGCAACCCTCGATGCGATTGCGCTGGTCTGCGGTGGCGATTTATGTGCCAGCGGCGATGAGTATGTGGAAATCAAAACCGGCGGAAGCATTGGCTTTGATTATACATCAGACGGTTCCGGAAGTTATGTGCTCCGTATTACCTATATGCTGGTTGATGGTGAAAAAAGCCAGGATGTATACCTGAACGGCAATCTCGTACAGAGTGTGGATTTTGCCGGCGCCGACAGCTCCTGGAGAGACGTTGACGTAACAGGGCTGATACTGGAACAGGGTTCCAATAACATTGAGATCAGGGGAACCTCCGGCCCGATGTTTGTTGATTATGCAACGCTGTTCAAAATCGGAACAGCGACCTCTATCGGCAATACCGAGCGCCCCGATGGATTTGTTCTTTCACAGAACTATCCGAACCCGTTCAACCCGACCACACAGATCAACTTTACCCTGCCCCAGACACAGGATGTGCGCCTGACCGTGTACAACATTCTGGGACAGCGCGTTGCCCTTCTGGCCGACGGTTTGTTCACGGAAGGCCTGCACAGCGTGCAGTTCAACGCCCGTGACCTGGCTTCGGGTGTCTATATCTACCGGATCGAATCCGGCAGCTTTGTACAATCGAGAAAAATGATTCTCATCAAATAATATGCAACCCCCCGGGGGGGCAGGGGGAACCCTGCCTCCCCATTATTTACTAAGGCAACAACAGACGATTTTCAGAAACACATTCCGGAACCATGCCAGACTTCAGACGGAAAAAGGACTGCACATTTATTGCTGATCCACAGAATCAGAAAGAGCCGTGTGGCCATGGCAGTGTGAGCAAAACGTAAACCAGTATTCCGGATCACCAGACAGGGTGGGCTGTGTCATATTTCAGCAGCCTGAAAACCCCGAAAAATTATAAGTTATTTATTCTATCATCAGAAAATGGACAAGATTGAAGCATCCGGCAACCCGGCAGAACGATTTAAAACCAGGCTTGCAGCCCTCGAATCGGCGTACGAATCGCTGATTACGCGTCCCAATGAAAAAGCCGGCAACGGCAACGGTATTTTTGACCGGTACCGCTACCCCGTTCTAACTGCTGCCCATACGCCGGTATTCTGGCGCTATGACCTGAATCCGGAGACCAACCCGTACCTGATGGAGCGCCTCGGCGTGGAAGCCGCGTTCAATGCCGGAGCCATAAAGTGGAACGGTAAGTATCTGATGGCTGTGAGGGTGGAAGGCGCCGACAGAAAATCGTTCCTGGCCTTCGCCGAAAGCCCCAACGGAATTGATAATTTCCGGTTTTGGGACTATCCGGTTGTGATGCCCGAAACATCCGATCCCGATACCAATGTGTATGATGTGCGGCTGATCGCCCATGAAGACGGCTGGATATATGGTGTATTCTGCACCGAACGAAAAGAGAAAAACGCCCCGGCCAGCGATACATCCGCGGCCAATGCCCAGGCCGGAATAGCCCGTACCCGTGACCTCGTGAACTGGGAACGCCTTCCCGACCTGAAATCCCCGTCGGCCCAGCAGCGCAACGTTGTGCTGCATCCCGAATTTGTGAACGGGAAGTATGCCTTTTATACGCGACCGCAGGACGGCTTTATTGATACCGGGTCAGGCGGCGGAATAGGCTGGGCCCTGTGCGATGATATTACCAACCCGGTCGTTTACAGTGAAACCATCATTGACGAACGGATTTACCATACCATCAAGGAAGTTAAAAACGGACAGGGTCCCACACCGCTGAAGACCGGCAAGGGCTGGCTGCACCTGGCCCACGGTGTGCGGAATACGGCATCCGGCCTGCGCTATGTGCTGTACATGTTTATGACCGACCTCAAAGAACCCGACCGCGTGATACATCGTCCGGGTGGTTACTTCCTTGTTCCTGACGAGACCGAACTTGTTGGCGATGTATACAATGTGGCATTTTGCAACGGCTGGATCCTTGACGACGACGGCACCGTTTTTATCTATTATGCTACGGCCGACACCCGCATGCATGTGGCGGTATCCCATATCGACCGCCTGCTGGATTATGCCATGAATACGCCGGAGGACCCGCTGCGGTCAGCTGCCTGCGTAGAGCAGCGCAGCGAACTTATCCGAAAAAACCTGGATATAATGAAACGAGGCATCAAATGATACCACACGAGATGCTTGCGGAGCTCAGCCAGAGAATGGGTCATGAACTCGACAAAAGGATTCTGCCATTCTGGTCTGAAAAAGCCGTAGATGAAGATCACGGTGGATTTATCGGCCGGATAACAAATGACGGGCATCGCGTACCCGAAGCCCCGCGATCGGCCGTGCTGAATACCCGCATACTGTGGACATTTTCATCATCCTACCGGGCAAAGGAAACACCGCGGCTTCTCGAACTGGCCCACCGGGCCTATGAGTATATTGTGGCCCATTTTCTCGACAAAAAACATGGCGGCATTTACTGGATGGTGAATTTTGACGGGAGTGTGGCCGATCCCAAAAAACATACCTATGCCACTGCCTTTGCCATCTATGCCATAAGTGAATATTACAGGGCAACCGGCTTGCAGAAAGCAATGGATGAGGCTGTTGCATTGTATCAGCTGCTTGATCAATATGGCTATGATCCGGCTACGGGGGCCTATTATGAGGCATTTGAACGGTCGTGGACCAAAACAGATGATGTTCGCCTCAGCGATTCAGACCAGCCGGAACGCTTCAGCATGAACACGCAGCTCCATTTGCTGGAAGCATTTACCAATCTTCTCAGAATTTATCCGGATGCCACGCTGAGGAAGCGCCTGTTGGGCTTGATGTATCTGTTTACAGATAAAATCTATAACCACGACAACCATCATTTTCATTCTTTCTTTGATGATGAATGGAATCCCGTGCCGTTGCCCTACTCCTATGGCCACGGTATCGAAACCGTTTGGCTAATGGCCGACGCGGCCCGGTTACTGGGGGATGATGCCCTTAACGCAAGAATCGGTGAAATAACCCGCGATGTTGCCGCCAACGTGATCACCGAAGGCTATGATCCCGTGCAGGGTGGTATTTACAACTCGGGTTATAACGGTACGGTGAAAGACAGCGATAAACACTGGTGGGCCCAGGCCGAAGCCATTGTCGGATTCCTGGAAGCATACAGTATAACCGGTGACCCCGCTTACATCAGCAAGGCATTTCAGACCTGGGAATTCATTCAAAACCGCCTCATCAATAAGGATGTTGGCGAGTGGTATTTCCGGGTTGATTCCGGTGGCAAACCCTGTACAGGCGAAGATATACTCGGTCCGTGGAAATGCCCCTATCATTCAGCACGGGCATGCCTGCTGGTGCCGGAGCGTGCTCAGCAAATTATGAGTTCAGGCCGGGTTACCGCAGAAGTCACCAAATAAAACCGTAACAGAACGCTTATCATGATGAATACCCGGGCAACAGGATTAACGGTTATCTTACTAATGTGCCTGGCCACCGCATTCACGTACCATGCTAACAACGGTGAAAAATCCGTAATGATCATGAACACGCAGATTCTGCCCCTGCACCAAAACTGGTATTTCACTGAAAAGGGTGAAAATAACTGGAAACCGGCCTCCGTTCCCGGCAACATTCACATGGACCTGTTTGAGAATGGCATGATCGAAGACCCTTTTTTCGGGGTAAATGAACAGGAAATGCAGTGGATCGGCCGTAAAGACTGGACCTGGAAAACCCGTTTCAATATTGAAGAAAGCCACATCAGTGCTCACAACGTGTTTCTGCGTTTTAACGGCCTCGATACCTATGCCACCGTATACCTGAACGGTGAGCAGATTCTTTCTGCCAACAATATGTTCCGCACCTGGCAGGTTGATGTTAAGCAGGCGCTGCGAACCGGCGAAAACGACCTTGAAGTGCACATCCGGAATGTATTTGATGAGAACCACCCGAAGTGGGAGTCGGCCCCGTTCCGCCTGATGGCCTTTCCGAACAATGACCAGGCCGACACCATGATCGCCATGTACTCCAGGAAAGCCCAGTTCCACTATGGCTGGGACTGGGGGCCACGGCTGGTTACCTCCGGTATCTGGCGCGCTGTTGAGCTGGTAACCTGGAACGATTTCCGCATCGAAGATCTGCATGTGATACCCGGGCAGGTAACCGAAGACCGGGCAACGCTCACAACCCGGCTGGAAATTGAATCTGCGGTAACCGGTCAGGCCCGGGCCGTGATTACCCTCAATGGCCGTGAAATGCTGAGTGAAGCCGTTGAACTGAGCCCCGGTAATCAGATACGTGAATTTGAATTCGAAATCGAAAACCCCCGGCTCTGGTGGACCAACGGCCTGGGCGAACCCTATCTCTACGACTATTCCATAACACTTGCCGATAAGGATGGCAGGGGGGATCAGCGCACCCTGAAAACCGGTATACGCTCGGTTGAGCTCGCCCGCAACGAGGATGAAGACGGACGCGAATTCCAGGTGGTACTGAACGGGATCCCGGTATTTATGAAGGGTGCCAATTACATACCACAGGACAATTTTCAGAACAGGGTAACACGAGCGCATTACGAATACATTCTTGGGTCGGCCGCCGGGGCCAATATGAATATGCTGAGAATCTGGGGCGGCGGAATCTATGAAGAGAACGATTTTTACGAGGTCGCCGATGAACTTGGTATTCTGGTCTGGCAGGATTTCATGTTTGCCTGCGCCATGTACCCGGGTGATGAAGATTACCTGGAAAATGTGTTCTGCGAGGTTGTCGACAATGTAAAGCGGATCCGTAACCACCCGAGCGTAGCCCTCTACTGCGGGAACAATGAGAACGAGATTGCCTGGTATCAGTGGGGGTGGAAACAGCAGTACAGCGACGAGGTCCAGGAAAAATTCGAGCAGGATATGCACAACCTGTTCTACGATACCATCCCCCGGGCGCTGGCCGAAGCCGACCCGACCCGGCAATACACCCCATCGAGTCCGGTTGCGGGCTTCGACGGCCGGCCCAATGAAACGGGCGACCTGCACTACTGGGGCGTATGGCATGGCCAGGAACCGTTTTCGACATTCAATGATGTAAACGGCCGTTTTATGAGCGAATACGGCTTTCAGTCCTATCCGGAACTTTCGACCATTGTCCGGTTTACTGATCCTGAAGACCGGCACCTGCACTCGGAAGTAATGCTTTCGCACCAGCGGTGCATGGCCGACGACCGGCGCGACCGCGAGTACGGAAACCGGCTCATTCAGACCTACATGGATCGCCACTACCGGCAGCCAAAAGATTTTGAATCCTACCTGTACGTTAGCCAGGTACTGCAGGCGGAAGGGGTAAAAGAAGCCATTATGGCCCATCGCCGGAGCATGCCGTTTACCATGGGTACACTTTACTGGCAGATCAACGATTGCTGGCCGGCAGCGTCGTGGTCGAGTATCGATTACTACGGCAACTGGAAAGCCCTTCACTATTTTACGCGCGATCTGTACAGGAACATCCTGATAGCGCCAAGGCTTGTTGACGGTATTGTGCAGCTCCATGTGGTATCCGATGAGCTGCATCCTTTGGAAGCAAGGATGAATATCGACACATGGAACATCAACAGCGGCCACAGCCACAGAACGGAGTTTGATGTGGTAATTCCGCCCAATACAGCTACCCTTATCCGGGAGATACCGCTTCAGGAACTCTCCCGCGGTATTGAACCGGGGGATATGGCCCTCGAATTCAGTTTCACCGATCAAAGCATACCGGCATCAAGGCAGATCCTTTTTGCAGCGGAGCCCAAAGACCTGAATCTGAGGCTGCCCGATGTAAACGTCCGTCTGTCGGAATCCGGCGGGAAAACAGCCATCACACTATCAACGGATGTACTGGCGAAAAACATACTGCTGAGTGCCGGTCATGAGGCTGCGCGTTTTTCCGACAATTATTTCGATCTTCTGCCGGGCGAATCCAGAACGGTTACTGTTGAAAGCGGTGTGGTTACCAGCGAAAACCTCATAATCAGATCGCTGGCCGATACCTGGCAATAACTCCGGCCCAACCCGAAATGAAATTTATACCGGTACCGATATCGCAGGATGGTGAAGACAACCCAGGCAGGTATCTGCACCGTTCAGCATTAAAACGTACAGCATAAAAGCGGATGACGTATTCGTATTTCATGCCCGCTGACCCACCAATTACATATTGAACCCCCGATGAAAATTGTACTGTACCTTATCATAACGGCACTTTCCGGGCTTATACTTTGCGCCGGCGCCCAGACGATGAACCGTATAGAGGTCGACGGTCAGCCACTGTTCATGAATGGCGGCAATATTGCGTGGATCAATTTCGCCCGTGATATCGGCACAGGTGAACCGCGTCTTGACCTGTTCGAAGCGTTGTTCGAAGATGTTGCTGCCCACGGGGGCAATACCATGCGTATGTGGCTGCATACCACAGGCGCGCTTACACCGGCATGGGATGGCAGCACAGTTACCGGCCCCGGCGAATATGCCATCGAAGACCTTCGGGCCATACTCGACCTTGCCTACGGCCACAATGTAAGCCTTATGCTCTGCCTCTGGTCGTTCGACATGCTGCGGATCAGAAACGGCCCGGAAGTGACGGAGCGTGCTTTCCATCTGCTCACCAGGCGCGAAAAAACACAAAGCTACATCGACAATGCGCTGGTTCCCATGGTTGAAGCACTTCGTGGCCACCCCGCCATCGCGGCCTGGGAAATCTTCAATGAGGCGGAGGGAATGAGTGTTGAATTCGGCTGGGAATTCAACAAGCATGTGTCGATGCATTACATTCAGCAGTTCGTAAATCTTACTGCTGGCGCTATCCGCCGTACGGATCCGGATGTGAAGATCACCAACGGGGCCTGGAGTTTCCGTGTTCTCAGCACCAGGGCGCCTGACCAGAAAGCCGAAGGCGAACCCGTTGGTCCGCGCAAATCTTCAGACTGGATGACGGTGGCCGAGATCGATGCCCTGCGCCGGGTGATGGAGCATACGTACGGCAGGTCGTTCACCCTCGATGAGGCCAAGGTCCGGTACGATGAAACAGCCAACCGTGGTGAGCACAAAAACTACTACAGTGATGAAGCCCTGATAGCCGCAGGCGGTGATCAGGACGGATACCTTGATTTTTACACGGTCCATTACTACTCTTGGGGCGGCACGGCCATATCGCCTTTCCATCACGATTTTTCATACTGGGAAATCGATAAACCCACGGTTGTAGCCGAATTTTATGTAGAACATACTTTCGGCATTTCCGGCAACGACCTGTACCAGGTGCTGTACGACCGCGGTTATGCCGGTGCCCTTGGCTGGCAATGGATCGACCATTACCGGAAGCGCCTCCGGCATCCCCATAACTGGGAAAACTCCCTCAGGGGCATGCGCCGGATAAGTGAAAATCACCGGGAAGATGTAGAGCTGATTTTCAGGTCCGGATTACCGGCGCCGCGCATTACTGCACCGGCAGATCGTTCCGGGATGGATCGCAAACAATAATGTGAGTGAGTTTCTTTTCAAATTTAAATTCAGATAATATGATTTATACTGGTTTCAGAACGCTGCTGCTTGCCCTGCTAACCTTCATCATAGCCTGCAGCCCGGCTGAAGAGCCCCAATTTGTACAGGTAGACGGCACCCGTTTCGTGATAGGCGGGGAAACCTATAGATTTGTCGGCACCAATTTCTGGTTCGGGGCCTATCTGGGGTCCACCGGCGAAGAGGGCGACCGCGACCGCCTGATCAGGGAACTGGACCTGCTCAAGAAGACCGGAATAACCAATCTGCGCATTCTGGCGGCATCGGAGCAGGCCGACCATTCACGTGCCCTCACGCCATCGTTTCTGAATGCGGATGGGGAGGTTAATGAGGATCTGCTCAGGGGCCTCGACTTTCTGCTGCATGAAATGGGCAAAAGGGATATGAAGGCCGTCGTGTTTATGAACAACTTCTGGGAGTGGTCTGGCGGAATGACCGTTTATAACGAATGGTTTGGCGGCGATCCGACATTCGATCCCGGCGAGACCGGCGAGTGGACCCGGTTCATGAACCAGTCTGCCATGTTCTATTTCAATGAGGAAGCCCAGAGGGCCTGGAGGGATTATCTGAGGCTGGTAATTACCCGAACAAACACCATCAGCGGTATCCGGTATTACGAAGATCCCGTGATCATGTCGTGGCAGCTGGCCAATGAACCCAGGCCGGGTCACGGAGATGAGGCCATGGTTAACGCCGGCCGCTTTATCGAGTGGGTCGATCAGAGTTCGGCCTATATCAAATCGCTGGCCCCGAAACAGCTGGTCTCGACCGGTAATGAAGGCACCCAGGGCAGTCTCGGATCGGAACAGATTTATCTGGATGCGCACCGCTCGCCGAATGTGGACTATATGACCTTCCACATGTGGGCCAAAAACTGGGGCTGGTTCGATGCCAACGACATGGAGGGCACATTCCCGTCATCACTCGAAAACGCGGAGGCCTACATTATGCAGCATGTGGAGTATGCCCGCATGCTGAACAAGCCAACGGTACTGTCGGAGTTCGGGCTCGGCCGCGATTATGAACGCTTTGAGATCGGCACGCCGGTTACCTACCGCGACCAATACCTCGGCTTTGTGTTCGGCCTGCTCGAGGAAAAAATGAAAGCCGGTTCGCCGGTGGCAGGCACCAATTTCTGGACATGGGGCGGTTACGGAGAGCCGCAGCATGAGGATGCCCGCTGGAGGCCCGGCGATCCGTTTGTGGGAGACCCTCCCCAGGAGCCACAGGGCCTGAATTCCGTATTTGCCGGCGATGATAGCACCCTTGAGGTAATCAGGAACCACCACGATACTATCCAGGCTATTAACCGGGACTATCCGTTTATTTTGCCCTGATCCGTGCCTAACCATCCAACCACCCGACCATCCAGCCATCCAGCCATCCAACCATCCAACCGTCCATCCGTCCATCCATCCGTCCAACCACGCAACCACCCGATCATCTAATAGTCAGATCTTCCGATAGTCCATCCATTCACCCAACCACCAACTGTCCAACCACCCGATTACCCAACCACCCGATCATCCAATTGTACGACCGTCCGATAGTCCAACCATCCAACCAACAATCAATCCAAGCCCAAACTGATCCTACATGAAAAACACCAGTGAACACGTGATCCTGAATCTTCGGGAAAAAATTGCCTATGGCCTCGGAGATTTCGCCTCCTCCATGTTCTGGAAGTTGTTCTCCATGTTTCTGCTGTTTTTCTATACCGATGTATTCGGGATATCGGCTGCCGCAGTCGGCACGATGTTCCTGGTAACGCGGGTGTGGGATGCGGCCAATGATCCGATCATGGGCATCATCTGCGACCGTACCAAATCGCGATGGGGCAAATTCCGTCCTTACCTGCTGTTTGTTGCCGTGCCTTTTGCGCTGGTCGGAATCCTCACCTTTTCTACCCCCGACCTTGACGCCACCGGCAAGCTGATCTATGCCTACGTAACCTACACGATGATGATGATGGTCTATACGGCCGTTAACGTACCGTACGCTTCGCTGATGGGGGTAATGACAGCCAATACGGCCGAGCGCACATCACTGGCATCGTTCCGGTTTCTCGGGGCGTTCTCTGGCGGCTTGTTTGTGACCGCCACGGCAACCTACCTGATCGAGTATTTCGGGGATACCCTGGGCAGCGCAACCGGCTACCAGTTCACTGTGGGTATCTACGCCGTGCTGGCCGCCATCCTGTTCATACTAACTTTTGCGGGAACCAAAGAACGGCTGAAGCCCGCCATTCAGCAGAACACGCTGCGAGAAGACCTCAAGGATATCGCGAAAAACGGCCCCTGGTTCATTATGCTGGCAGCGGCCATTTCCGTGCTCATCTTCAATTCATTGCGCGAAGGCGCTATGTTGTTCTATTTCAAATACTTCATTCAGGACCAAAGTGTAATTTTCTTCGGAGAACTCAGCTATTCTGTGCTTGTATCGGCCTATATGTCGATCTGGCTGGCATCCAACATCGTGGGCGTGATCCTGGCCAAACCGGTATCGGCCAGGCTTGGCAAAAAACGTACGTTTTTTATCGCCATGTTTATGTCGGCCATGCTCAGCTTTGCCCTGTTTTTCTGCCAGGCACATCAGATCGAGCTCATATTTGCACTCAATGTTCTGATCGGCATAACGGCCGGTATCGTTCTGCCGCTCATCTGGTCGATGTATGCCGATATTGCCGACTACTCGGAGTGGAAAACCGGGCGCCGGGCAACAGGCCTCATATTTTCATCGTCGTCGATGTCGCAGAAATTCGGATGGACCATTGGCGGCGCGCTTAGCGGATGGTTCCTCGCTGCATTCGGATACATGGCCAATGTTGAGCAGACCGAAACATCCCTGTTGGGAATCCGCCTGATGATCAGTGTGCTGGCCGGAGTCGGTGCTTTGATGGCTGTTGTGTTCATCTACTTCTACAAACTGGATGAGGATACCATGGCGGGTATAGAAGATGAACTGACCACTGCCAGAAACAAGGCCAATGGTGCGGATTAATAGTATTATGATTACTATCGGAAAACGGGTCTTTCATGGTAACTCCTCCCTGCAGGCCTCCCTTCCGGGTATCGGATGGGCAGAGCCTGCGGGTTTCAAATGCCCGCGTACGGCCATGCTGTTGCTTGCGGGGCTGTTTGCAATGTTATCATGTACCGGGCAGCCCTCACAACCTCAAGCGGAAAACGCCATGCTTTATGCCAAAAACAACCTGATAGCCTGGTGCATCGTACCCTTCGATACCGAAAACCGTGACCCGGCAGAACGGGCGGCACTGTTGAACGAATTCGGCTTCTCCCGCATGGCCTGGGACTGGCGCATGGAGCACCTCCCGCTGCTCGCCGAGGAGATCAGTGTACTGCGTACCAACGATATCGAACTGACCGCGGTCTGGTTCTGGTTGGATAACCGCTCTTCAGAAGGCCTGCTTGATCATCACGACCACATTCTGAACACCATCGCAGAACAGGGCGTTGAAACCACGTTTTGGGTCAGTTTCGACAACGATTTTTTCGCGGGCCTGGCGGATGAGGAAAAGGTAAAAAAAGGGGCCCGGATTATCGACAAGGTACACTCGCGGGCAGCTGAATCGGGCTCGCGCGTGGCCCTGTACAATCACGGCGACTGGTTCGGCGAGCCCGAAAACCAGATCCGGATCATCGAAGCCACCGGTCAACACAACATCGGGCTGGTCTACAACTTTCACCACGGGCACCATCAGATCGACCGGTTCACTGAGATGCTCGATGCGATGCGGCCCTGGCTGTGGACGGTGAACCTGAACGGCATGAAACACGATGGCCCGAAAATTATGGATATCGGAGCCGGCGATCATGAAGCCGGAATGATGCGCACCCTGAAAGCCTCCGGGTTCAACGGCACCATCGGCATACTTGGCCATACCGAAGATGAGGATGTGAGGGAACCCCTCACACGGAATCTGGACGGGATGAAAAAAATACTGCGGGAACTGGGCGAAAGCGAAGCACTTGCATCCTATCAAAACTGAACATCTGCCATTGTGCCGGTTAAAACTGAAAGAATTGGTACGGTTACCCTGTATGTGTTATTTTCAGGCGCTGATAAAACATAGTTAACTAAGCTCCCGCACATGAATTTTTCCGCCGCTATCTCCAAAAAACAGGTTTTCGATCACGTCAGAAAATTTGCCGAAAGCAAAGGATTCACGATTACCGTGATGGACAATACCCGACCCTGGGGCGGCTATTATTACGTTTCGGAAGAACAGGCCCCGCAGTTCATCGCCGAATTCTTCCCGCACCTGGGTATTGATGATTTTTCGGGGTTCACCAAACTGAGCCCGAAGCTGCTAATCGTGGAGCCGGAGAAGCGCCTGTCGTGGCAGTACCACCACCGGCGCTCCGAAATCTGGAAGGTGATTGGCGGGAAAGCCGGAATCGTCACCAGCGAAACCGACGAACAGGGGATGGTGAGAGAGCTGCCCGAGGGGACTATTGTCAGCCTTGACAAAGGGCTCAGGCACCGGCTGCTCGGCCTGGACCAGTGGGCGGTTGTCGCAGAAATCTGGCAGCATACCGATCCGGCCCATCCGTCTGACGAAGACGATATCGTGCGCGTTCAGGACGATTTCGGCAGATGATGATGCCAGGTGGTTTGTATCGTCCTGGTCTTGCAACATCCGGTATACCTGGCAGAAGCGGCAGGTAAAGATTACTCTTTCAGTTTGCCGGTTACATACTTATGCAGGATAGATGTAACCTTGGTCTGATAGGGAATGCCCTCTTCCATTGCCTGGGATTTTAACAATTCGAGGTCCCGGCCTGATATGCGTATGGTAATTTTTTCATCTTTCGCTGTGGTATTTTCAGCAATCTGGCGGGCTTTTATGATCTCATCCTCAAGATCAGGCACAGATTTCCATTCATCACGTTCAAGGCTTTCGATCAGGTTTTGCTCATAATTGTCCGGTTTGAACTTTCTCATGGGTTACCTCTCTTGTATATTTTTTGCAGTTTTCGGCTCGGGAAAGCCGTAATGAGGAATCGCGTCTCGCTATATTCGTCATCCCGAAAGGGTACAACCCAGACATAGGAATCAATTTCAAGAACATACAACTTTTGGTTTCCATAGGTTTTCTTATCAGGGTGTTCAAGTATGTCCAGAATTCGTCCCTGTTCTATGGCCACACAGATCCTTTCGAAGGTTATCCCCCTTTCCTTTTTCAGAAGTTCGTTTTTTTGGATGTCCCAATTATACTTCATCAATAAAAGTACAGGATCGGATCAGTATTGTCAATACATTGTATGTACAATTTGATGCATTTCCATTCACCCTTGATGCCTGGCCAGCAGCACGCAACCTATCAGACCGCACCCGATCTGTTTACCCAACACCTGATCTGTTTACCCAACACCTGATCACCTTTCTGGCAGGTTAGGTGCCGCTCAGCAGGGGTGATGTTCTCATTCTGGCACTGTCAGTTCCCGGCAGAGCATCCATATTTTTTCCTGCATATCGGTACGGTCGGCATAGTTCGGATAGATTCCGGCACCTGTAACCTGTTTTATCTGATCCGCAATGCCCGGATTGTTCTTTGACGGCGCCATGATTTCGAGCCTGTGGTTGATCAGTTTCCCGCTTGTTTCAGAAAATGCAGCGGATGTGCAGATTTCATAGTAAATACCGGCCATGAATGAGGCTGGCCGGAAGAACAGGTTCTGGACCCGGGCGATCATCCGCCACGGGAGGGTGAATTTCTGAAGCGTCTCTTTCGACATTTTCGCCCCGTTGATCTGCAGGTTGAACACCCTGATCCCGTCCTTTTTAAACTCATCAGCCATTCTGAACGTGAGCATAAGCAGTGCCATCTTGGAATTCCGGTAACTGTTGTACACACTGAACGGTTTGTCGCCCGTGTATGCGCCTATCAGGTTATCGAGCTCAAGCTCCAGTTTCGGATTAAAATAGTGTTTGATAATGTTGCTTCCGGCATTCAGGATTCGGGCATCATCCGATGCGGCGAGCAGATCTTTGAGCAGTATCGTTATCAGGTAGGGTCCCAGCACATTCGTGGCAAAAGTCAGTTCGATCTGATCGTCGTTCACCCTGTGGGGAGAACCATGGTCGATGTAGGCCGCATTGTGAATAAGAATATCCAGCTTCCCGTACCTGTCGCGGAACCGTGTGCAAAAGGCGCGGATAGAAGCCGGGGATGAGGCATCCAGCTCTTCAAGGTAAACGTTTTCGTTTTTCGACGCAGCAACGATCCCGTTTTGTACGGCACTGCTGCGGTCGAGGCTGCGGCAGGCCATGATTACGGTGTGCCCTTCCATTGCAAATTTCAGCGAGGCGGCTTTGCCAATTCCCGAATTGGCCCCGGTGATGATGACGGTTCGTTTTTTCATATAACTTGTATTCCCGGCCGTTGGCGACGATTCGTATCCGTTATAAAAATAAAAAAACGGGAGCTGGAAACGGTATTAAAATATTCTGTTTTAAACTGACCCGTTTCACTATTCTGATAATAATAACTCCGGGGTCAGTTTATTTCATATGGCGAAATGAACCTATTTCACCAGCATCATCTTCCTTGTTTCGGTAAATCCGGCCCCCTCGATCCGGTACAGATAGATACCGCTGGACAGGTGACGTGCATCGAATTGAGCAGTATGCGAACCGGCAGGCAGCTGCCCGTTTTGTACAACTGCCACCCGGCGCCCCAGCAGGTCATATACGGCCAGCGTGATGTTGCCGGGGTCTGTCAGGGTAAATGGTATGTTCGTGGTCGGGTTGAACGGATTGGGATAATTTTGCCCCAGGGAAAAGGATGCAGGAAGATCGGTTGAACCCGGTTCG
>RECM01000273.1 GCA_007694035.1 Balneolaceae bacterium | reverse complement strand
GGATCCGCGGCGTACGAATATCACAGTAATACGGCTTGCCGAAATGCACCTTATCCGTGCCGAGGCGAATGTTCGCCTTACCGGCTCAGGTGTTAACGGTATTGGTGGTGTGACCCCGGAGGCTGACATCAGTGCAATCCGTGTCCGGGTTGGTTTGGGTGCCCTTGGATCTGTCACTCTGGCTGATGTTCTTCAGGAGAGGCGCAATGAGCTGATGTTCGAAGGACAACTATACAATGACCTTAAGCGTCTTGCGGGTACTACTCAATCCCTTACACGTCTGGTTGTTCCGTGGAATGACAATAGTATGATATTTCCGATACCTAACCGTGAAATGCTCGTGAACAGCAGCCTTGTTCAGAATCCGGGTTACGAATAAAACTAACCTGATCTGATTGTATGTGTGGTCTGTTTGATCACCATTTAAAACCGGCCCTTATCAAAGGGCCGGTTTTTTTTTACCGTTTATTTGGTCGACGGGTAAGCCGGTTTGTTCACAATCGGGAATGATCCTGCCGTTGGCTTAATTGCATATCATCGGGGCAAGAACAGGATAATCAGCCAATCATTAATAACGGCAGGGGCGGGCATAAATAAAACCGCCCAATTCAGTTTCTGCTAAGTATATCCCCGGTAAGCCAGTCTCTGACCCGTTCGTATTCAAGGTTCTGGTAATCGCGCTGGCGTACCAGAACGAAATGGTTGAAGGGATAATCTTCGCCGATAATCCTTGGGCGTTCGAATACGAAGGTTGTGCGGGCATCGAACTGGTTGTAGCTGTAGTGCCACACCATATATTCAAGCGACTGCTCTACATACCACGGGGGACCGAACATCACGTAGATCATGCCCATGTCGGTCATCCAGCCTTCCTTGAAGTTGGAAAACTGTTTATTGGCCTCTTCAACCCTTGAATAGTAGAGTTCAATTACACTGCGTGCTTTATTTTTGTTGCCGATGTTGCCAAGCCAGAATTTGTCGATTGCACTTTTCAGGGAATCGGCATCATTGATGGCCATCAGCTGTTCAAATTCGCGGCGGTGCATCAGGTAGTAGAGCGGCTTTGCCAGTTCCCTTGCCGAGCGTATGGCCGGATAATTCCGGCTTTTTACGCTGAAGTCGCGGGCCCTGAAATGCGCATCATCGGAACCGGTCTCCTCTGTTTCCTTGTCGAGTGATACCCGGAACCGGTAATTGCCGGCTTCAGGCCTCGGGAGCTGATACTCGATCATAATCGTACCTGCATCTTCGGCTTCGAGCCTCCGGTGCTGGGTATCCACAATTTCGTACCTGCTGTAATCGATGCCTCTGTACGACATGGATCCCCGTGTAAGGGGCAGCATGCTCAGTGTACGTGGCAGATCATCATCATAGCGGAAGGAGAGCAATTCCATTCTCACCGTAAGCGGATTGCCGGTATCGGGCTTGAGTACCTGGAAAGCAAATTTCAATGAATCGATGTCGCCTGATACATCATATGTTGTGATATTACGCTCATAGGGTTCATCCGTAACGTACACGCCCAGCAGCTGAACCTGGGTAAGATCAGGTATCCTGGTTACCGGATCTGGTACAAAGGCATTCGATCGCCTGCTTGTGGTTTTACGGGAATCGGTATCGGTAACCCGTACTTCCACAATATACAACCCCGGCGGCATGGCAATGCTGCGTTCAAAAGAGTAGGTTGACTGTTCGTTGGCAATGCCGGGATCCTGCTCACGGATCTCGAACGAAAAGCGTTGTGTCTGCAGTGCCTGCAGATCTCTGTCGATCGTGCGGTAGATGGTAATATCGGTAGCAATGCCGGCTCTGAAATCATCGTCGGCCGTTTTCCGGTAGATCAGACTTCCGTGAACAACATCTGCATTTATACGGATAAAGGTAGCGCCCTCGTCGCTGATGTAGCCGCTGGTGAAGGTGCGAAGTTCAGGGTAGCCCTGCCTGAAGCTGAATTGTGAACCGATATCAACATTTTTCATGTTCGATCCGCCGCAACCGGCACCGGCGAAGATGAACAGCAGAAGTACGGTTATATGACTGAGTTTAAATCGGGGCATGCGATACTATGGTATATAAAGTGTAATATCTCTGTGAAGTGTAACGAAACCAAATGAATTGCATTACGCGGCTATATTCATAATTACATCAGTCCGGCCTCCTATAAGGACATTATCTTTGCTATATTTGCCCAAACCTGATCACATTGATCAATTATACTTTAATCTACCGTCTTTTTATGAGAAATTTTGAACGCCGCACAAAAATCGTATGTACAATAGGCCCGAGCGTAAATACACTTGAAGGAATCGACAAGCTTGTGAAGTGCGGCATGAATGTGGCAAGACTCAATTTTTCGCATGGAACCCACGAAGACCATCTTCAGGTTATAAAACATATCCGTTCTATTGCCGGCAAATACGGTTACGCCATCCCCATACTGATGGACCTCCAGGGCCCGAAAATTCGGGTGGGCACGATGCTGGACGGCGGCCAGGTACTAAAAGACGGCAGCTATGTAACGCTCACTCCCGAGCAGGTGACCGGTTCCAGCCAGGTTGTTCCCATCGATTATGAATACCTTGATAAAGACGCCCGTGAAGGCGATACCATTCTGCTCGACGACGGGCTGCTTGAGTTCCGCATTGTTAAAACCGATAATGGTGTAATAACAGCGAAAGTGGTAGTGGGCGGGTTGCTGAAATCGCGCAAAGGTGTGAATTTGCCGGGTCTCAAGCTGTCGATTTCGTCGATGTCGAAAAAAGATTACGAGGATCTTCAGTTCGGTATAGAACAGGGCGTAGACCTGGTTGCACTGTCGTTTGTAAGATCGGGCGAGGATGTTCAGGAACTCATATCCAAACTTAGGGCAGGCGGTTCCAATGCCGGTGTAATAGCCAAAATCGAAAAGCCGGAAGCCGTGGATGTGATTGATGAGATCATTGAGGAGGCCGACGGGATTATGGTAGCCCGAGGCGACCTGGGCATTGAAGTGCCCAGCGAGACGGTTCCGCTTATCCAGAAAAAGATTATCGATGCATGCCGTCAGGCCGGGAAGCCGGTAATTACCGCCACACAGATGCTCGAATCAATGATCAACAATCCCAGGCCTACGCGGGCCGAAAGTTCGGATGTGGCCAATGCCGTTCTCGACGGTACCGATGCGGTTATGCTGTCGGGTGAGACGGCAGCGGGCAAATACCCCTTCGATGCGGTTAAAACGATGGATAAAATCTGCCGGAACGTGGAGGGCAGGGCCGAATCGATGTACAACAGCCTGAAATTCCGCAAACCGGAATGGAAGGAAAAGCAGATTGTGGAATCCCTTTGCTACTCAACGGTTCGGCTGGCCGGTGATGTGAATGCCAAAGCGATTGCAACACTCACCCACTCGGGAACCACAGCCCGCAGGATTGCAAAATACAGGCCAAAAGTGCCCATATTCGCCTTTACCGAGAGTAAAAATGTGCGCCGGCAGCTCAACCTGGTGTGGGGCATTCACAGCATCAAGCTGAACCAGATCTTCGATACTGACGAAAGTGTACAGAGAATCGAGGAGTTCCTGTTGCAGAAAGGGTACGTAGAGCCGGGCGACCGCGTGATTATCGCTACCGGAATGCCGATTGCCGAACGCGGACGTACGAATATGATCAAAGTGAGTACGATTGGCAGTGACTAACCGTTATTGTATTCGGATTCGCCTGATTCCGGGTATTTTTTTAGTTTAGAAGAGCGCACCCATAAACGACATCCCGCATTGATAAAGATCATAAGGAATAGCATCATTCTTTTTACAGCCGTGCTGTTTATAGCCGGGTGTGCAGGTCCGCTGCGGGGTACCTGGGTCAATTTCAATTCGTACTACAATACCTTCTACAACGCCAAGCAGAGCTTTGACCGGGGCGAAAGGGCAATAAGAGCACAGACGAATCAGATCAATCCTGAACGTCCGGTACGAATTCACCGCACCCCGCTGCGGGCCGGCCGCACCGATTTCGAGGATGCCATAGAACGAAGTGCCGACGTTCTGATCCGTTTTCCGACCTCGAAACACGTAGATGAGGCCATTGCGCTGATCGGCAAGTCGTATTACTATCTGGCCAATTATTTTGCGGCCGAGCAGAAGTTTAATGAGCTCTACGACAATTCAACATCGAGCGAATGGCGACGCGAAGCGGTGATCTGGCGGGGCCGGGTAATGCTGGAACTTGGCAGATTTTCTGAAGCGATCAATTATCTTGAAAACCAGCTCACGATTGACGAGCTCAACTGGAACAATCAGGGCGAGGCCGAGGTGAACCTGCTCATAGCCCAGCACCTTATACAGCTAGGGAGTATCGAGGAATCGGAACCCTACCTGGATCGTGGCATCGCTCTCAATCCGCCGCGTGAACTCAGGTCAAGGGCCAACTTTCTGCACGCCCAGGTTCTGATGTCGATGGACCGTTATGATGATGCATACCGCGTATTCAACAGGGTACAAAGAACAAACCCTGAATACCAGTACATCTATCATGCCGAGCGGCTCAAAGGCGTTGCCAGCCGCGAAATGGGCGATTATGAACGCTCCATGCGCATTTTCCAGGCGATGAGCCGGGATGATAAAAATTTCGAAAATTTTGCAGAAATCAATTACGAGATAGCACGTACCACACATCTGATGGGCAGAAACCGTGAAGCCATCCAGATGTACCGGAATGTAATCCATGGCAGCCGAAGGCCGCCCGCACGTGAAACGGTCGCAAAAAGCCATTATGGTATCGCCGATCTCTACAGGAATGTATTTCTGGATTATAACATTGCAGCTGCCCATTACGATTCTGCCTCACGTAACGCATCCGATCTTACGCGGCTGCCTGAACAATTTGATGCCAGAGACCTCGCGCTTTCTTTCGGAGAATTTGCACGGCTCAAAAATGAAGTAAGCCGGCTCGACAGCCTGTTATGGCTTGGCTCGCTTTCGGCTGCAGAACTGGATTCTGTGGTAAATGTGGTGCGGGAGCGGAAAATCAGGGAACTGCGCGAAAGCCTGCGGCAGGCCGATGCCGATGCCGGCACCATCATAAATGTCGGAGCTGGTGCAGATGATCGTACTGATACTCAATTTTCAACGGAGATGGGTTTTCTGGGGCACAGGAATCCTGCCCTGGTGGCCCAGGGCATACAGGAGTTCCAGGCGATCTGGCAGGGCAGGCCGCTGGTAGATAACTGGCGCAGGATTGAAGCTGTGCGGCGGGCGGGCACGGTTGCCGAAACCACCCGGAACGGCACCGAAACACGGCAGACCAGGCAGCAGGCCGATCCGCTTGCACAGCAGGTCAATATCGATTTGAGTGTTATACCGCGAACCGCCCAGGAGAAACAGAGAATGCAGCAACAGCTGGCAACAGCTGAATATGAGATTGGCAATGTGTATTTCCTCTCACTCAATATGCCCGACAGTGCCAAGCCCTATTTCCAGAGGGTAGCCGAAACCTACAGAAATACTGAAATTGCCCCGCAGGCCCTGTATTCCTTGTCTGAACTTTACAGCGCTGAGGGCGATTCATTCCTGGCCAGGCGCTGGGCCAATGTGATAGTGAGCAGCTATCCGCAGACCATTTTTGCCGAACGCCTTGCCGGCCGTTATTCCATTTCATCGGCCGTACCTCTTGGCTTGAGAACTCCGGAAGATCAATTCAGGAGGGAATACCGGGCCCTGGTAGAAGAGCTGAGCCAGAAAGACCCCATTGAACTGGCCGAAGATTTCCGGTTGTTTGCAAACCGGGACTCGGTTACATCGCTGGCACCTGAAGCCCTGTTCAGGGCTGCGAACCTGTATATAAACGAGGCGGGGAAAGATCCTGCATTTGTATCCGGTTATAACAAGCGTGCAAAAGCCCGGTCGGATTTCGCACGGAAGAAAGATGAATTAGCCGCTCTCAGGGATTCAGCGGCTGTGGTGCTGGCCGATACGGCACTAACTGAACAGCAGATTGAATACTGGACAGCTTTGCGGGATTCCACGCTTTCGGAACCCGATTTCAGCGATCTGTTCCCCTATACCAATGCAAAATGGGACAGTGCCCGTGTGATATTAGCTGAAATCCCGGCCAGATTCCCTGGATTTGCGAAAAATAACCGGGTGAATGCGCTGCTCAACGAAATCCGTTTGCCCGACGGCAGCATAGAAGAGGCGCCCAAAGAAATTGTGCCCATTGCCGATGGTGTTTACTCGTGCGAAGACCTTGGAACAGAACCGGTGTTACAGGGCGGTTTGCGCTCATTTCTCATCGTATCCGGCATCAATAGCATTCTGTATGAAAATGAGATAAGCAAGGCCACTTTCAGATATAAACTGACTATCGGTCCCGAAGGCCGGATACGCAATATACAGATGCTTGATGAACCCGACGAGTTCGGCGTGAATGAAGTGGTGATGAACATTGTGCGCAACCAGGCCACATTTGAGCCGATAAGCTATAATGAAGAGCGGGTGGTGGCCGTGTGCGAGTTTAATCTTGTGGTTGATCTGGAAGAGGTAGTAGAACAGTAGAACAAGTGAACTACTCCATTCATGTGGTTTGAGAACATCGGTACGTCGGTACATCGGTACGTCTTATGAATCGGTAAATCAATTGAATTTCATTTGGGTTGGTAGCGCGACTTTTTGATATGCGATTCATGAGACGTAGCGACCTGGCGATATGCGATCTGGTTTGAGAACATCGCTACGTCTGAATTTCGTTTGGGCCGGTAGCGCGACTTTTTGATATGCGATTCATGAGACGTAGCGACCCGGCGATATTC
>RECM01000272.1 GCA_007694035.1 Balneolaceae bacterium | reverse complement strand
TCAATTCCGTGCCGAAATTTATTATTTGTACCGACTCTCAATTAAAGTAACGTTCGCACAGAACCTGTAAAATAAGCTTCCGGTGTACATCCGTACCGGCAAAAGAACAGCTTGGCCAGATGCCTTTTTTCCTGCCATTTGGTTGTCCTCCAAATACATAAAGACCCTCACGAAACTGGCGTTAACTGACCGGGCAGCTAACCCAGGCATGCCCGCAACGTATGAGACTCCTCCCCGACCGATCCGGAATTCCAGTGGCAGTGCTGGTTAGGCTTGGGACCTGCCTGACCTTATGGCCACTATAGAATTGAGCACGATCATATACGGAATTATCGTACCAATTACCTTATTACAGCCGGGCTGATGATAACAGCAGACTGAACGGCAGCTCCAAAAATCTGTTACATAACTAAACAAGTTCGTAACTTGTTGAAACACAATTTTGAAACTACAGCTATAGATCAATCTCTGACGAGTAAACGGGGAAAATAAACATGAAAACAATTTATTTGTCGGTCATACTGACATTTGCTTTAGGCGTTGTGCAACTGACATCCGCGCAGGATGTGGTTCTTGAAAGGGTCTATCCCAATATTAGCATCAACAACCCGGTTGACCTGCAGCATGCCAACGACGGCAGCGGGCGCATTTTCGTGGTTCGACAGTCCGGCATCATCTACGTTCTTGGGCCTGACCAGTCGATATCCACGGCCCCGGTATTCATGAACATCAGCAGCCGGGTACGTTCAGGCGGTGAACGGGGTTTGCTCGGACTTGCCTTTCATCCCGGGTACGCCGTGAACGGGTATTTCTACGTGCACTACACCGCCGAAACCGGTAATCAGCTGCGTTCGGTCATCTCCCGGTTCAGCGTCGATCCCGAAAATCCCGACCTGGGCGATCCCGCGAGCGAACTGGTGCTGCTGGAATTTGATCAGCCATACAGCAACCACAACGCCGGTCAGATCGCGTTCGGCCCGGAAGACGGGTACCTGTATATAGCATCAGGTGACGGGGGTAGCGGCGGCGACCCGGATAACAACGGGCAGGACCGGACCAACCTTCTGGGCACGATTATCCGGATTGATGTGGACAATACCACGGGTGACCTGAATTATGCCATACCGGCCAGCAATCCTTTTGTGGGCAATACCGACGGGTTCAGGGAAGAGATCTATGCCTGGGGCCTGCGCAACCCCTGGCGCATGAGCTTCGACCCCGTAACCGGTTGGCTGTGGGCGGCCGACGTGGGGCAGAACCGGATCGAGGAGATCAATCTTATCGAGAATGGCGGCAATTACGGCTGGAAGATCATGGAAGGAACCTCCTGCTTCAGCCCGTCCAACGGCTGCGACACCACCGGTCTTATCCTGCCGATCTGGGAATACACCCATGCCAGCGGAGATGGGCGTTCCATTACCGGCGGATACGTCTACCGCGGGTCCGCCTATCCCGAACTACAGGGCAAGTACTTCTACTCCGACTACGTATCCTCCAATATGTGGATGCTCGAGTACGACGGCATTAACGAACCGGTAAATACCCCGCTTCCCAATCCCGGCTTCGCCATTGCATCGTTCGGCACCGACGAAAATGAGGAATTGTACGCAATGGGCCACCAGAACGGCCAGATTTACCGGATCAAAATTGCCGATGCCGTTCCGCTGCCCGGCACACCGGTGCTTATATCACCTGACAACGGCGCGACCGGCCGGCAGCTTGAGCTGTTCTTCGCCTGGCAGGCAGCGGCGGATGCCGAAACCTACCGACTGCAGATAACCTCTGATGAAAGCTTTGATGCCACAGACTTTGATATTCAGAACATTTCAACAACCTCCGCGCAGGTTTCCGGCCTCGCCTACGCGACCACCTACTACTGGCGGGTGCGTGCAAGAAATGAGACCGGCAGCGGCGAATGGTCGTCCGTGCGCAGTTTCACCACCGAAGACGAACCCCTGCAGGCACCTGAAGCCCCCGTGCTTGTTTCGCCCGAAGACGATAGCACCGGCCTGCCCAGAGCAGTCACCTTCCTTTGGAACACCGCCACCGGAGCCGACACCTACGCCCTGCAGCTGGCCACCACCAACGTTTTTGATACCCCCGACATCATCACCGACCTTTCCGGGCTGAGCGACACCACCGCTTCGGTTTCGGATCTCGCCTACGAATCCACCTACTACTGGCGGGTGCGCGCGGCAAATGAGGCCGGCAACGGCGAATGGTCGTCCGTGCGCAGTTTCACCACCGAAGACGAACCCCTGCAGGCACCTGAAGCGCCCGACCTTGTGTCACCGCTGAACGGCAGTACGGATCTGGATGCCGATCTGACACTTGAATGGCAAAGTGCAGACAGAGCAACAACGTACACGGTAGAGGTGAGTCTCGATCAGGATTTCAGCGATATCGCCTTCGGCAGCGACGATCTTGAAGAACTCCGGTTTCCGCTTGCATCGCTTGAGTTTCAGACCACCTACTATTGGCGGGTTCGCGGGGTTAATGAAGCCGGGCCCGGCGATTGGTCAGCTGCCTGGAATTTCACGACCCGCATGCCGGTATCTGTAGACCGTGACATTTCTGAAATACCCGAATCATTTGAACTCGGGCAGAATTTCCCGAATCCGTTCAATCCATCGACAAATATACGGTTCGGCGTTCCTGCCGATGCGGGGCATGTAAAGCTTGAGGTATTTGATCTGCTCGGACGGAAGGTGGCAACGCTTGTCGACCGTGAATTGGCTGCCGGCTGGCAGGTCGTTACATTTAATGCCGAAAACCTGAACAGCGGCATCTATATTTACCGGCTCGAATCCGCAAACCAGGCGCAGGTCAAAAAAATGGTTTTAGTGAAATAGGATCATAGGATCATAGGATCATAGGATCATAGGATCATAGGATCATAGGATCATAGGTTCATAGGTTCATTTGGTTCATTTGGTTATTTGGTTATTTGGTCATTTGGTCATATGAACCTGACTTTAAACAGGGAAATTTTCTGTCAGGTCTTGCTTATCATTCCGGTTACCGGGGTACTTATCAAGTCCGGGTAACCGGAAAACCTAAACATAAACCGGAACCGGAACCGGATGTTACCCGAACTAACCCGATCTTATCCGATCTAACCTGATCTAACCGGAACTAACCCGATCTTTTCCGATCTAACCTGATCTAACCTAATCTAACCTGATCTTATCCGATCTAACCTGATCTTATCCGATCTAACCTGATCTTATCCGATCTTACCCGATCTTATCCGATCTTACCCGATCTTACCCGATGTAACCGGATGTAACCGGTTTTAGCACTCTCATTGCATTTAACGCTCCTTCTAACGCTCCTTCATTTTTTTGTACCACACTATTTCAACATCCGCCGGGTCAACTTTCCGCGATCGCGGCTCGAAATTCACCGGCTTCCTGTTCCCCGTTTCCACCCGCGGCGACATCGACCGTGAGCTGAAAGCATTGCATGGCCGTTATCCTGATGCCACCCATCACTGTTACGCATGGCGGCTGATGGAAGAAAGCCTTCACGAATACGGCGCCGATGCGGGCGAGCCATCGGGCACGGCCGGGGCCCCCATCCTGAATGCGCTCCGGGAGGCATCCCTGGTGAACGTACTGCTGGTGGTTGTGCGTTATTACGGCGGAACAAAACTCGGCAAACCGGGCCTCATCCACGCTTACTCGGAAACGGCGTCGGCCTGTATTGCAGCAGCCGTGACCGTACCTGTAGTAAAAGCGGCCGGCTTCCGCGTCTTGTACCCCTACAACCTGAAGAGAAAAATCGCGGGCCTTTTACATAAATATGCTATTATTGAAACCGGATCAGAATTCACCGACCAGGTGGCGGCCGATGTGTGGTGCCCGGTGGAATCGGCAGATCTTTTCCGTGCTGATCTGGATGCTCTGAGCTATCTGGAGGTATCGTACGTTGAAACAGGAACCGGAATAGTGAGATATTAGACACAAGACACAAGACACAAGACATGAGACATGAAACATGAGAATTGAAGTTTTTATCGAAATTGTATGTGTTTTCACCATTCTGGTGGCTTTTTAAAAAGCCACCACGTGCTTCGACTACACCCTTCGGCTTCGCTCCGCTGCGCTCAGGGTTGCGCTCAGCATGACGTTGTCTTGTGTCTTGTGTCTCATTACTCACTACTCAATACTCACTACTAGCAAACAACGAACATGAAGATTTACACCAAAACCGGTGACCAGGGCGAAACATCGCTTTTCGGGGGGCAACGTGTGGCCAAGACCGACCTCCGCATTGAAACCTACGGAACCGTGGATGAGCTGAACTCCTGCATCGGGCTGGCGCGCAGCCATGAGCCGGAAAAGACGATCGACGATGCCCTGCACCAGATCCAGAACGACCTGTTTGTGATGGGGGCCGATTTTGCCACACCGCTTCACAAGGATTCGAAGATCGACCGCATCAACCAGGTACACATCACCCGTCTGGAGGGCTACATCGACCATTATGAGGAGTTGCTCCCCCCTCTCACGAATTTCATTCTGCCGGGCGGTTCGCCCGCCGCATCCGCGCTTCACATCGCGCGGACCGTCTGCCGGCGCGCGGAAAGGGCGGCCATCCACTGCAGCTCGCACACTCCGGTAAACCACGATGCCATCGTCTACCTGAACCGCCTCTCCGATCTGCTGTTCGTGTTCACGCGGGCCGAGAACGCCGCCAAATCGATCCCCGAAAACCGCTGGAAAGTAAGATAGCACATGCCACTGTCGAACAAAGCACGCCGCTATATCGAGAAAAACCGGTCGAAGGGCGCTTCCCGGATCGCCCGCGACCTGAAGCTTGAGCCGGCGGAAGTACGCGAATACCTGGAATCGCTTGCCAAAACGGATACCGAAGCCGGCCCGCAATCACTTACCGACACCGGCCCTTCGGGTGCCCGCAAGGCCCTGTTTTTCGCGATCACACTGAGTATTCCCGTCCTTTTTTTCGTGTTCCTTGAGCTCGGGCTGCGCTGGGGCAACTACCGGGGCAACCTGGAGCTGTTCATCTACCCCGAGATTTTCAGGGGCGAATACGTACTGCCCAACCCCGGCTTCACCGGACGCTATTTTTTCGCCACTACCACCAATCCGACGCCATCCAACGATATGTTCCTGACCAACAAACCGGAAAACGGGTTCCGCATTTTTGTGATCGGCGGGTCATCGGCGGCCGGCTATCCGTACGGCTATAACGGCACATTCAGCCGCGTGGTGAAAGATATGCTGCAGGATGTGATGCCGAACAAGGTGGTTGAGGTGATAAATGTGGCCACGGCAGCCATCAACACCTATACGCTGTATGACCAGGTGGATGAGATACTGGAGCACAGTCCCGACGCGATCATGATCTACAGCGGCCATAACGAATATTACGGAGCACTTGGTGTAGGATCGGCCGAACGGCTGGGCTCGAATCCGGCTTTTGTCCGTCTCTACCTGCGTCTGCAGCGCCTGCGCACCTTCATGCTGATCCGCGACGGCATTGTGAGGGTCACATCCCTTTTCACTCCCAAACCGGACGACTCCGCCGAACGTACCCGAACGCTTATGGAACGGGTTGTGGCCGAGCGGTCCATCCCTCTCGACTCGAGGCTGTACGAGCGCGGAAAGCTACAACTCGAGAGCAACCTGGGCGCCATCACCCGCAAATTCAACACGAAGGATGTGCCCGTATTTATCGGCAGCCTCACCAGTAACCTGAAGGACCATCCTCCGTTCGAGTCGGTACGCCTCGATAACCATCCGCCGGCCGATGAAGTGTTCGCACGGGCGCAGGCCGCCTTGTCTGCCGGCAATCCGGATGAGGCCCTCGAACTGTTCACCTACGCCAAAGACCTCGACGCGCTCCGCTTCCGCGCACCGACCTCGTTCAATGAAATCATCCGGGATATGGCCGGACGAACGGGCAATATGTATGTTCCGGTGGATGAAGCCTTCCGCGAGAACAGCGAGGATGGCATAATCGGCTTCAATCTGATGCTCGAACACCTGCATCCCAACCGCCGCGGCTATTTCCTGATGGGCATCACCTACTTTGAGGCCATCAGGGATGCAGGCTTCCTCGGGCGCAAGGCCGATCTCACGCGCCTTCAGCCCGTCGATTCTTACTACGATCGCATGCATATGACGGAATTTGATGAGCGCGTGGCCTGGCACCGGGTGCAGACACTCACGAACAGCTGGCCGTTTGTTACCGAACCCGATCCGATGGGTTACCCCAGAGGTTACCGCCTGCAGGGGCTGGCCGACAGCCTCGCCTTCCAGGTCGTGAACAGCCCGCTGCGCTGGGATGAAGCAAAGGTATTCCTGGGCGAACGGCTCAGGGCTGAAGGCCGGTCCGACGAAGCTCTGGCCGAATTTTTCGGGCTGATCCGCGACCAGCCCGCCAACGATTCTCCCTATGTGTTTGCCGCCCGCATCTATCTGAACCGCAACGATTTTCAGTCAGCCCGTCCTCTGCTCGAAAGTGCGCTGAAGCTCGAAGAATCGGCCTACGTTACCAAGATGCTCGGCGCGATCGAGGTCGATGCCGGCAATATCGACCGGGGCATTATCCTGCTCGAGCGATCCCTCGAGCTGGCTCCGAACGATCCTCAGGCTCTGTTCAACCTGTCGGGCGCTTACGGTCTGAAAGGCCGCTATGTGGATGCTCTCGACCTTGCCCGGCGAGTCGAGCGCCTGAACCCTGATTTCCCCGGTCTCCGCTCATGGATGGCACAGCTGCAGTTCGCTATAGACAGGTAATCTTGTTTAAGGTTCGGATTTGGGTGGGAGCGCGATTATTTGATATCCGATTCATGAGACGTAGCGACCTGGCGATATTCGATGT
>RECM01000102.1 GCA_007694035.1 Balneolaceae bacterium | reverse complement strand
GGTCACCCTCCGGTAACGCCGATTTGAAGTCGATCAGATACCAGGTACCGTCGGCGGTCTGCAGAAGCATGTCGAGGATTCCGCGGCGGATGACTCCGCTACCGGCTTCATCCGACTCAATAGTTCGTTTTTTGGATGTATCAACTTCATTAATTCGTTTTCCGGGTGTATCCGCCTCATTAGATCGTTTTCCGGGTGTATCCGGATCCGGTACGAGCGCCACCTCAAACTCGACCTCGTGCATTACCCTGGCCGGATCCGGGAACCTGGTACTCAGGAAATTCCGTGCATTATCGACCTGCTGCACCATGTTCTGCAGATCGCGCACGGCATCGGGGCTGCTGAGATCGGTACCGTGCAGCGCTCCCGCGTTGATCAGCAGCCGCCGCGTGCTATCCGGCGATTTCAATGAAATTTCGATGCCTTTGTGGATGAGGGTGCCGGCCAGACCGGCGTCGAGATAGCTCCACTGCGGTTTCACGCGCATTTGAGCTTCATCCCGGTTTATGCGACCCTGCCTGGAATCGTCGGCATCGCCTGCAACTAAGGGCAGAAAATCGCCGGTATCGTGCGAAGTGACGGACAGAAAATCATCGTCGTCAAAGCGCGGGCGGGCGGAGACGCCGGTTACGGAGGTTACCGTGAGAAAGGCCGTTTTTCCGAGTTCATCGAGCCTGTGGCGCGGAACCAGGCGGAGTTCGCGGGTACCGGTGGCTGCGGATGCGGTCAGATACGGGTCATCCCCGTCGAGCAGGGCCGCCGTTTCTGCGGCGCTGATGAGCCGCTGTTCGTACAGGCCGGGGCGGGGCATGGTGTCGAGCCAGGCGTTCAGGTAGGCAGCGAACGTGGATTGGTTTTTCCTGCCGCCGGGATAGGAGACGGTGTTGCAAATGAGCAGGTGGGTTTCGGCCCGGGTGAGGGCCACGTAGAACAGCCGCCGCATCTCGGCATCCTCGCGGGATTTGGTTTTGGCCTTCAGCATGGCGTGGATGGCCGCATCCCCCGCTTTTGCATTGTCGTTCCACTCCCGGTCTTTCACGTTGTATGAGAAACAGGGCATGCCGGCCGCCTGCTCACCGCTCGCCCGGCCACTGTCCACCCGCTGGTCGCCCGTACGAACAGAATCTTCCCGTTCATTGTCCAACCGGGTGTAACCCGCGCGTTTGGAACCATCCCGCTTGCCGCCCTCCTGATCGTAACCCTCCCTCTCGTCGCTGGGGGTCATGTGCAGTTTCACGCCGCCTCCGCCCTTCGGGGATGCCGTATCGGCCACCACGACCATGGGGAATTCAAGCCCCTTCGAGCCGTGAATGGTCATGATCTGGATGGATCCGGTTTCGGGCAGTTCGGCATCCTTTTCGTCGGCCTCTTCTTCGGCCTGCGTGGTGAGGAAATTGACGATTTCGAACAGGGTACCCTCCCCGTTCAGCTCCATCTCGCGGATCACCGTGAGCAGTTTGTTCACATTCTGAACCACCTGCCGGTCGTTGCGGTAGCCGGCAAAAAAATTCGTTTCGAGCAGCGCCGTCTCGATCAGCTCCGACACCCGCATCAGCTTGGTCTGCCGGCGGAGCGATTCCAGTTTATCGGCCATCATCTGCAGCGACAGCTGGTCGGGCGGGATCAGCGTATCCCGGCCCCAGGCCATCCAGTCTTTTACGGCGGGCCAGAAAGTGGGGTACTTCGCCGGGGTATTGTTCATGGCGTTGCGCATGGCAAGCAGGCCGTTGTCCGACAGACCCACCCAGGGCGACCGCAGCACCCCAACCAGGGAGAGGTCATCGAAAGCGTCGAGCAGGAACCGGAGCAGGTTGCCGATATCGCTCACCTCCTGCCGGTTGAAAAAACCGCGTCCACTGCTCACCGTGTAGGGCAGGCCGTACTTTTTCAGGGCCATCTCGTACAGGTACTGATTGGTGCGGGTGCGGAGCAGTATGCCCACCGCTTTTTCCCCGGCCTGCATGATGCGCGTTACCCGTTCGAAGCCGGGCTCATCGCCGGCCGATATTTTTTTGAGCATCCGTGCCACGCGCAGGGCTTCGAGCCAGATCCGCTCGTTCTTCACACGTTCTTCGAGCTCAGGGTCCACCCCTTCGGCTTTTAGCGCCGACTGATCAAAGTCGAGGATGACCACGCTGCCCGGCTCCGACCGGTTCCGGGCGTTTTCGTTGTCGGGCACCAGCAGGTTCTGCGATCTGGCGATATAGGGGGCATCCTGCTGGCGGCCGAAACAGTGGCGGAACAGCTCGTTGCAGAAGTCTATTACCGCCGGGTTCGACCGGAAACTGAAATCGAGGCTGAGGTGCTCGCAGCCGGCGGTTTCCATATCGCGGGCGGCCTGGTCCATCACGGTCACATCCCCGCCGCGGAACCCGTAAATGGCCTGTTTCACATCCCCCACCACCAGCACATTCGGCTGATCGCTGATGCGGGAGAGCTTTTTGACGATCTCCCACTGTTCGCGGTCGGTATCCTGGAACTCATCCACCAGCACGTACCCGAACCGGGCGCGCAGGTCGGCCGAAACGGTTTCGCCGGAATCGAGCAGGCGGCGGGTCAGCCAGATGATGTCGTCAAAATTGAGGCGGGCCATCTTAACGCGCCTGAACCGCTGATAGCTGCTCCAGCGCAGCGACAGTTCGGCCAGTTCCTTAAGGGTCCAGAACAATTCCAGATCGGCATCAAAATCGCCCTGATCGCGGTAGTTTACCAACCGGTCGGGCAGGTCTGCGTCTTCAAGTGTCGATGCTATGACCGACATCATAGTGTACCGTTCCATCAATCGTGAACCCAGCGGATCAATATCGGTGGCTATCCCATCTTTGTCGGCATCTTTATTCAGCAGGCGTTTGTTTACTGTTCCATTTTTATTGGTGAATTCCACAAAAGCATCCATATCGGGCAGATCGGGGATTCCACGCTTGAATTCGCCGGCATAGACTACGAGGCTGTTTCTGAATTTATCGAACAACTCCGTCACGTCGGCCTCAAGCCGGTCGTACATCTCCTGCAGCATTCCTGTATATTCGTCGGCCGTGAGCCCGGCCAGGCGGATCAGCCTTTCTTCGCCGAGATCGATGAGCTGTTCGCAGAATTTTTCGAGATCGGGGGCCTTCAGGTTGTTGAGCTGGTTTTTCAGCACCCGGCTGTCTTTGTAGATGCGGTAGTAATCGCGGCGGATCTCCTGTTTCTGCAGGATCTCTTCGTAGCCGCCCAGGATTTCGAAGCCCGTATCGAGGCGGACTCTGCTGACAGTTCCATAGGGTGAATTGTCGAGGCCCGGCGGGAAATCGGCCACTTCCAGCATCGACACATCGTCGGGGTAGAACTGCAGGATGCGGTTGCAGAAGGAGTGGAACGTGGAGATGTAGTTGGACGGAAATTCCCGTTTTTCGCGGATCAGATGGGCGCGGAGGTCCGGGTCAGCGGCTTTCTGTATGGCCTTGTTGAGGCCGTCGTAGATCCGTTCGCGCATTTCGGCGGCGGCAAAGTCGGTAAAGGTGAGCACGAGAATCTGGTCGAGGCGCACCTTCCGATCTGTGAGAAGGTGGAGCACCTTTTGGGTGAGGTTGAAGGTTTTTCCGGTACCCGCGCCGGCGCGCAGCATCACATTGCCGGACGCATCCCGCAGCCTCTGGCCCACCTGTTCGGGGTTTGCCTTCAGTCCTGGTATCGAAATAGGTGTTTTATCTCCAGGTCCGCTCATTTTACTCATCCTCCCCGTTGTCTTCATCCGCTTTACTGCTGCCTGAAAGGTAGAACCGGTTCAGGGCAACGCCTGCGCGCTTCGCCTCCTCCCTTTCGGTCTGTTCCCGCAATTTCTGCACGTTATTGCTGTATCGGCTGATGGCGTTGAAATCGGACCATTTCAACCTGCCGGTCAGGCTTTGGTTGAACACGCCGTTTCTGAGGGCATCCACGATCCATTCCGCCCGTTTTTCGACATCCGAGAGCACCCGGTTCAGCTCTTCGTCGGGCATAAACGCTTTCCTCTTTTTATTTCTTGGATGCAGGGCACCGGCATAATTTCCGAGCACATCAACCGATCCGAAATGGTAGTCGGCCTCCACATCCGAGGCTTTTCTGCCGATGGGCACCTTGTAGTAGGCGCCGCCGAGCGACTCGAACCCCTTTTCCCTGAGGGCCAGGAAATACATGGGCAGCTGATAGCTCATGCCATCGATGATATCCTGGTAAGTTTTCACATAGGTGCCGGTTTTGTAGTCGTAGACCACGGCCTTTCCCAGGCCGGGATGCACGTCGATTCGGTCGATGAATCCGTTCATCAGCACATCGGTGCCGTTCCATGAGCGGCTGAACGTCCAGCGGTATTCCATCCCCATACCGGCTTCAGCTACGAAGGATGCCGGCAGATAGGTATCCTCGTTCAGGTTCTCATGAATGCCGGCCTCCACGCGCAGGAACCAGTCAGTGAGTTTGCGGATGTTCGTTCTGAGCAGGTCGGGGAAGGGGGAGTCGGTGTAGCCGAGCTGGTTTTCAAACTCGTTCAGTACGTTTTCGGTAATCTCCTGCAGCCTGAGGCGGGCTTTGGGCAGATCGTGCGACGGATGAACCATCCCGGTTTTGCTGTGGGGAGAACCGGGCGTGTAGAAATGCTGCAGGATGCTGTGTACGATCAGCCCCTTCACGTTCGATTCGGCATCGTCGAGGTACTGCTCGAGGGGCTGCAGGCGGAGCGCCCGGTTAAAGAAGTAGTCGAGCGGGGAGCCGGCGTATTCATCGAGGCGGGAAATGGACAGTGGCAGGCGGTTTTCGTTGCGCTGCAGCTCGCGGGTCCACCAGGCGCGCACATTGGCTTCGGCCTGCGCTTTCAGGCCGGGGTTTTCGAATGCGGCAAGCACGCCGTCCCAGGCGCCGATGCGCGACGGGTCTTCGCGTTCATTGCAGATCGCGGCCAGCAGTCCGGGATGATCATTATTATATAGTGCATAGTAATGCTCTGCTGTATGTGTAATTGATTCAGACCGCATCCTGTCGCGCTCATGCTCATCCAGGCACCATATAGCAGGCTTCCGATGTCCGGTACCATCTCTGGTTCCATGCGGGAAGGCATCCCGGTTACCGGCCAGATCACCAGCTGTACTCATCTCACTGGCTGCGGGCTGCTTACTGACTGCGGCCTGCTCACCGGCTGATCCCTGCCCTCCGGCATTGCCCGGAACCATATCCCGGCTGCCTGAATCCAGGGTACTGTTCGGGATGTTTGCCCCCGGGGCCCGGATCTCCTTCTCGTCCAGGCCGAGGCTGTGCAGGAGGTCCTGCCAGATCACCGATCCGATCACCTTCTGGTTTCCCGAAAAGAGCGGGCGGGTGAGGGTTATCCGGGATGACCGCAGGATGTGCCTGAGCAGGTGGAAGCGGGCTTTGAGATAGGCCTCCGGCTTGTTCCCGCGCAGCAGCCGTCCGAGTTCCTTCTGGTAGCGGAACCGCAGGAAATCCATATTTTCGGACGTGACCAGCCCTCCCTCGTGCAGGCCCGTAATGAACACTTTTTTGCCGCTTGTGAGCGGAAAGTGGGTGATGTCGCAGAACAGAACCCCGTTCGGATAGCCGACTGCTTTCTCCCTGGCCTCACCGCCCGCGATGCGGACCAGCCGTATGAACTGCTCCTGGTCGAGGTCGGGGTCCAGCCCGAGGCGACGGTAGGTATCGAGCAGGGAACTGAGCATTTCGGAAAACCGGTTCCGCGCAATATAGGCCTCATCCGAACCCAGGTTTTTCTGAGCATCTGTCATGCTGAGCGCCCAGGCCACTCTTTCCGACAGCAGCTGCTGTTTCGCCCGGTATTCCCTCAGCCTGAAATCCTGAAGAAGCCCCACGATCTCCTCATAATAGTCCATCTCCCTGCGGTTGCGCTCATACGCCCTCTCCGTCTTTTCGTAGTCGATGTCGTCGGGAGTCGTTTCATCGCGCCTGCGCTGCAGTTCCTTCTTCACATCCGCGATGCGCTGTCCCGCCTCATCCAGCAGCCTGATATTGTACCTGCGGCAGAACTGGGTGAATGAACGGATGTTGGGCGCTTTCTCCTCGTTGTGGATTTTGAGCCCGGGCAGCGTGAACAGGTTGTCGGCAAAAATCTCATAGATGGCATCGATGCTGAAATCGAGGGTCTCAAGCTCCAGCATTCTTATAAACCGCCGCACCACGGGATTGCTGATCATCGGGTCGGCCGGGCGGATATCGACCGGGATGCCGAATTTCGCGGCCAGTGCCTTCACCAGCGGGCGGTACCGGTTGGTATTGCCCGTCATGATCACGTAATCGCTGTACATTGGCGGCCGGGCGCTGCATTTCTGATGAGGCCCTGATTCACTGATCTCCGGATGACCTGTTTCACTGTCCGTCGGCGGGTGGTGGTCATCGTCTGCGAAGGCCATTTCCATGGTGATGGTGCGCAGGGCGTTTTCAATTTCGGCCCGCTCATCGTGGCAGGTGAACAGGTTCACGGAACTGTACGGCCCTGAACCGGACTGACCTGTTTGATCAGGGGCAGACGGTTCCATCACCCTGCCGTCCACTACAGCACGAGCAATCCGTGCCCGCGGATCATTATCATCATCAGTTCGGATGATCTCCGTAGCTGGCGACTGACCGGCAAGCCAGCCCAGGTAGTCGCTCACGTAGGAATCTACCGATTCAGGGCCGCCGGTGGTGCCGGGTTTACCGGATGTAACAGAATCACGGGCCGATTCACTGGTTCCGGCTGTATCAGATTCGCTTGTTGCGTCACGAGAACCGGATATGCCGGTTTTATCAGCATCGCGGAATTCACTACGAGCTCCGGTTTTACCTGGTGTCAAAGAATCGCGTGTGGCTGCTCGTGTTCCGGATG
>RECM01000089.1 GCA_007694035.1 Balneolaceae bacterium | reverse complement strand
TTGAACCCCCGACCAATCGATTATGAGTCGACTGCTCTAACCACTGAGCTACAGGCCCGATTTGTCATCAGCTTTCAAATATAAGTCAATTTCGATGTGATTACAACGCCGGGGCCGACGGAAAATCGACTTGATTCACGTCGCATCCCCCATTCCATTATTGCCAGATCCCGAATCATATCTGCACCAGCACGAATAATTACGGGTTTCCCATCGATTCGAGCATCAATTTCATTCTTTCAATCTCAGTTACCTGTTCCGCATTAATTTCGGAAGCCAGCCGGAACACGTCGATATCAACGGCTGCCCCATCCGAGCTGAAAAGCTGCTGAACCATAACCACTGCTCCCTTGTGGTGCTCAATCATTAACGTCAGATAGGTCCGGTCGAAGTCTCTACCCCTGGCGCGGGCCAGCTCTTCAAGCTGCTCCTGGGTAAGCATCCCGGGCATATTAAGATCCTGCCCGCGCCTGGTGTGCGCATGCCCCCCTCCGCTGATTCTCAGGTTCAGGCCGTCGATATGGACCTGCGGTGCCCTCCGGCCCCTGTCGCGCAGCCAGTTCTGCATCGTTTCAATCTCATCCTGCTGGGCGTTGATGATTCGTGATGCAAGAACCTGAACAGACCGGCCCGCCTCATTTTCGGGTGCCAGCCGCGACATGACAAGCGCCTGTGCATGATGGCCAATCATATTGTTCATGAATTCGACATCAGCCTCGGTATAATTCATTCGCGAGCTGTCTCTCTTGGCCCAAAACAGGGCTTCCCGCTCAGACATTTCCCCTCTCCGCTCATTGGTATCAGTTACGGGTTGTGTACCTGAACAACCGGTTGTAACGGCAGATACCACGAGTGCGGCGATTAGCACAATCAGGAATACAGGGAAGCGCGTTGATATTGACATTATCCGGGATAAATCCATGAATTCAGTGATTGTTCACCATTACAAATAACCGAAAATGATTTTTAATTTCAATTAAGTGACTAACATCAACTGACAAACCACCGCATCTGCCGGTGATCTGCCATAATAATTATTGAGATATCAATAAGTGCCGTTATGACGCAGTGGCAAGCTCTTTGAGCGTATTTGCAAGCCTCGACATCTTTTTACTGTTTGCTGATGCGGCCATGTTTTCTACTTCAGCAGCCAGCTGGTTCAACAGGCGTGATTTTTCTGAACCTGACGCCAGTTCCGCCTCACTGATGCCGCTGCGGATCATCTGAAGGGTCGGCATATCGGCCTCGCGGTTTCGCTCGAGCTGATCGGCATATGCCCGTGCCAGCGCGTAGGATGCAGGCCAGACGAATTTTGGCTGCCCCTGCGGGTTAAAATAATCCATCGTCACCGTATTGGCAGCTGCAATTTCATTTTCGGTAATAAATTCGCTGGGCACAACTTCATAAATATCGAGTCCACGGTAAATTTCGGAACTTACCAGAACCCCGTTGTACCAGTAAACCGACCAGCTTCCACCGGTTTCAAGGGTTTGCATACTGATGGGCCCGCGATCGTGGTACGCGATTTCAACCGGATTGGCAGGATCGGTAAAATCAAATATGTTGATGCCACCCTGGTACCATGATTGTACCATGATATCCCGGCCGGGAATCGGGATCAGCGATCCGTTATGGGCAACACAGTTTTCCATGCTGGTTTGGGGGGCCGGCATTTTGAAGTAACTCTGAAATTCCATTTTGCCATCCCTGATCGAATAGATGGCATTGGCACCCCACTCAAGCGGATCAGTAGCACGGCACTTCGGTTGTGTTCCTCCACCCCATTCATCGGTAAATATGACGGTAGTGCCATCATTATTGAACGTAGCCGAGTGCCAGTATGCAAAATTGGAGTCGGCCACCGCATCAATCCGCACCGGGTTCGCCGGATCGGTTATATCGAGCAGCAGCCCGTAGCCTTCACAGGCTCCGCCGGCGATGCCCAGTTCGGGATACAGTGTGATGTCGTGGCACTGATTTGGTCCGCGCCCGTGCTGGCCGCGGCCGCGCAAACTCATTATTTCATCAATAAACTCCGGAAGCCGTTCTCTCAGTGCGGCACTGTCTGCCGCTACCGGTGTTCCGGTGCCGCCACGCTCCTCAACAATCCGGGCCAGGTATCTCCTCACCATTCCATTGTTCAATACCCTCAACTGTCCGTTAAAATCACCGACAAAAGCACCGCGCTCACGGGCCCTTTCAATGGCTGCCAGTTCTTCAGGGGCCGGGCCATGCACAGGAGGTGCTGTCAAATCCTCAAAAATACGCGGGGAATTTACGATGGCCGCCTGTTCGGGATTTGCCAGAGGTACTTTAATCACCTCAATCCGAAAGAGGGCGCTGTCGGGATCATCATCAGGCATGGCACTTGAACAGCCGGGCAGTTCATCCTCAGGCCGTACTGGTGCCGAACCGGATACATAAACATAGATGTTTTCGGCATCATTGGGATCCACAAGAACGGAGTGGGTATGAGAGCCCCGGCAGGTCTGTACATTGGCGATGTATTTGGGATTGCTGATATCGGAAATATCAAAAATCCGGATGCCACGCAGCCGCACTTCGCTCACGGCTGTGCGCGGCGCATCGGTACCGCAATCCAGCCGGCCTTCAAGGCCTTCGCCCGATACAAACAACAGATCGCCGTACACCGACACATCACTTTGGGAAGCAGGGCACAGATATTCGACAACTAATACCGGATTCGCCGGGTCGGATATATCCCAGACCATAAAACCATTGTAATCGCCCTGAATAGCATAGTTGCCTTTAAATGCAAGGTCGGTAGCAGTAGAGCCTAAAAAATCCTCTGGCGGTGGTGTAGTGGATATCAGTCTCATATTCCAGATGGCCTCTTCAGCATCAAACAGACCGGCTTTGAGCCCGACCCGGGGATCAGGATACGGGGCCTGAACTTCCGTGAGGGGCACCAGGGATGGTGAATCGAACTGCTGCATTTGCTGCGATGGTGCACAGCCATAAACAGTGAAAATGGCTGTTACTGCAAGAAGATGCCATATTCTGTTCGAGGCTCCGCCAGATTGACTGACGCTGCTGATTAACTGTTTTGAATATCTCATTCGAATGGTTGGTTTTGGGGGTACAGGTTAGCCGTTGTCTTAAGCATTAATTGCATTCCATAAGTTCCGGTCGTCCGTTCAGCATTCTCAGCATATGGCAATGAACCGGATACCTGAGCCGCCGGTCCGTCCGGACTGGTGCACAAATCGTACTGCTGCCAGGTCGGGGACAACAAACAGGTACATACTGCTTTCCATATCTTCAGGCTTTACAGGCTGAAAACAAGGCTAAACGATACAGCTTTATTACTTTGTTTCAAAAAGTGAGACAAACCTTAATTGTGAAAAAATGAAAAACAGGGGCATACCCGCAACCGGCGTGACTTTTTCTGCGGCTAATTGAATACTGCATCTTACTGAACAAGGAATGCAGAACCCTGATTCCGGTGTTATGATGTACGGGCAAAAAGTTACCTTGCTGCCTTACAGTAACAATGAATTCTCACCCACGTTAAACTATCACACATCAGTCCTGATTTTCACACATCCGGCCGTTTTAACTTTCGCTCCGGGTTACGTACAAAACGATCCGGCCCCCTCAAATTCTATTCTTAACATGAACACTTTTCACTCATTCATACTTCCGCTGTTGATATTGCTTATAGCCAGCCTGATTTTTCCGGCAGAACTCGCCTCGCAGGATCTCCGTGATGACCCGGAAGCCAGGGAGATTTTCGAAGAACTCGACCGCCGCCGCCGGGCCATTACCTACGAGACCAGTACCCTGGAAATGACAATCTACGACAACCGCGGCCGCACCCGTGTCAGGAACATGACCTCTTACGACTATTCCGACCGTGATGTATCCAAAACACTGATCGTGTTCAATGCCCCGGCCGATGTGCGCGGTACAGGGCTGCTCACCATAAATGAAGGCGGCACCGAATCACAGCGGCTCTGGCTGCCGGCGCTGGGCCGTGTTCAGGTCATATCAGGGTCGCAGCGGGGCGAACGCTTTATGGGCAGCGATTTCACCTACGAGGACCTTGGCGACCAGAACCCCGACGATTTCACTTTCAGGCTGATTGAACGGGGAAGTGATGCCGTAAAAATTGAGGGGAAGAAAACCAACGACTCACAGTATGACCACATCCTGTTCCACATCCATCCGGAGCATTATAAACTGCTGATGGCTGAATATTTCAACAATGCCGGCGTGGTTGTGAAGCGCCTGACAGCCGAAAACTACAGTGAAGTGCTTGAAAACCTCTGGCGGGCCGATATGATGACCATGGAAGACCTGAAAACCGGCCGGAAGACTGAACTGCGATGGAGCGGGCGCACGTTCAACGAACCCATCCCCGATCAGTATTTTACGGAACGTCAGCTTACAAGGGGTGTGCAGTAGCACTAAGTTTTAAACGTCATGCTGAGAGCAACGCAGTGAAGTCGAAGCACGTCGCGGGATGCAATCCCGTGATAATGATGTGACTGCCGTATAGATCGTGCTCACAGGCACATACTGCCTCATTATAACGGGGCCGTGCCCTTCGACTTCAGCCCGCTGCGCGGGCTTGCGCTCAGGGTGACGAAGGAAAATTTCGCCGTTCTACTGTTATTCTGTTCACTTATTTTACTTTTTTCTCCGGGCGGATGGTGAGTACCGGCACGCGTGAGCTCATGATCACTTTTTCGGTGGTTGATCCCAGAAAAAGGTGCGACAGGCCGCTGCGCCCGTGTGTGGCCATTACCACCAGGTCGGACTCTTCGTCGGCCAGTTCCACTATTTCGTAGTGGGCGCCAATCCCTTTTTTCACCAGCACGTTGAATATGATCTTCCTGCCATTTTCATTCTTAACCGGTGTCAGATAGAGCTGACCACCCTCCTCTGTCACTTTCCATTTCTCATCGCCGAGTATGTTTTCGTCGATGTGTTTTTTAACCTTAGCAACCAGATTGTCGTGGATTGCCTCAATTTCGCCCTTGCCGGGATCACGGTCTTCGTTCTCCGATTCCGATCCGTACAGTTCAACCACATGGAAAAGAGTTATTTCCGCTTCCAGGTTTGATGCCATCGAAACAGCATATTTGAGTGATTTGAACGACAGTTCGGAATAGTCCGTCGGAACCAGGATGCGCTTGATACCACGGCCGCTAAGGCCGTTGTGCACGGTAAGCACCGGAATCGAGGAGCCCCGGATCACTTTTTCGGTGATGCTGCCTTTGAACAGGTCGTGTTCGTGCGAACCACGGGCACCCATAACGATCAGGTCATAACTTTTCTTGGCTGCATATTCCACAATCGTATCGCTGGCTTTGCGGTCCACTTTAACTATGGCATCACCCCGTGAAGCTTCCGATACACTCATCTTCAGCTCCTCCTTCAGGCGTGCCATGGCATCGGTCTGAATATGAGGGTACACATCCTTGTCCATATCGAGAGGCAGCCCAAGCCTTGAAATACTTTCATTCAGGTATTTCAGCATCGGAATGATGTGAATAAAATCGATTTTCCCACCGAACCTTTTCGTCAAAGCCTCAGCATAAGGATACGCGCTTCTGGCCCCTTTGGAGAAATCGGTAGGCACTAATAATTTCTTTAATCTTAACATGATATTGACCAATTAATGAATACGTATACTGTACTTATATTAAGGTTTATTCGGGGAATGTAAAAGTGGTTTGAGACGCGAGACTTGAGACGCGAGACTTGAGACGCAAGACGCAAGAGGCAAGACATGAGACTTATTGATAGCAAAAGTCAAAAGGCAAAAAACAAAAGGCAGAAGTGATTCGGGACGAAGTGGAGTACTGCGAGGTGGAATGGCGTGAGGTAAAAGGCTGGGTGGGCAGAATTTGGGTAAGTGAGGGTTCGGGCAGTTGTTGGGGATAGATTCAGCTCTCGGGCTGGGGCAGGCTGAGTTGCTCATTGGGGGTACGGATTGTATTGCAGGTCTGGGCCTCTGTTATTTTATGAGGTTCATCAAACGGGCCTGGGTGAATTCCGGGGTCGATAATCTGTAGATGTACACACCGCTCGACAGGGACCTGGCATCGAATTGTACGGTATGTACTCCGGCGGGCATATGCTCATTCAGGAGGGTTACCGTTCTTTGTCCAAGTACCGAGAAAACATCCAGCCTGACAACGGTTGATACCGGCAGGGAGAACTGAATCTGTGTGGTTGGATTGAATGGATTGGGATAGTTCTGATTTAATATAAATTGAGTGGGTACTTCTTCGGAATAGATTGATGTGCTGGTACAGGTTCCCCAGATCGGTTTGTTATCAGGTTCCAGCGGGCTATCGGTCGAAAAGTTGAGTGGTTCCGATGTTATGTTGGTTACACACCAGGTGTTAATGGGTTGGTTGAACGGACTGCCACGAAACATACTTTCCATATCCATCACATTGATTACGTCCCAATTTCCAATGAATTGGTCGAATGGACTTAGTGAAAACATATAACTCATATCCGTCACACTACTAACATCCCAATTCCCGATGGGATGATTGAATGAACTTTCAAAAAACATCCAACGCATTTCGGAAACACTACTTACATCCCATTTCCCGATGGGGTGATCGAACGGACTGCCCCGAAACATCGAACTCATACCTGTAACACTACTCACATCCCAATCCCCGATGGGTTGGCTGAATTCACTTTCAGCAAACATCAACGTCATATCCGTCACATTACCCACTTCCCAGTTCCCTATGGGTTGGTTGAATGGACTATCACGAAACATCCCGGCCATACTCGTCACAATGCCTACATCCCAGTTACCGATGTACTGGTTGAAATGCCTACCATCTAACATCCAACGCATATCGGTCACATTACTTACATCCCAGTCCCCAATGTCCTGGTTGAATGGGCTACCATCGAACATCCAACCCATATCGGTAACACTACTGACGTACCAATTACCGATGGAGTGGTAGAATAG
>RECM01000215.1 GCA_007694035.1 Balneolaceae bacterium | reverse complement strand
CTCAAAGGCCTCCATGGCCACCTCTTTAACCGATAACCGGGGATTTACTTCCAGTACTTCCTGTTCAAGGATTCCCACGGTGGTACCCGACTGCATGCTGAGCTGGCCTTCATCGGGCTGAATACGTCCGGCAATCATCTTAAGGAGGGTTGTTTTTCCGGCACCGTTTGGCCCGACCAAACCGACCCTGTCGCCCTTGTAGACCTGAAAATTTAAATCTGACAAAAGGCAATTATTTGTTACGAAATATGTTATATTTGAGATTGTCAACATATCAGCCGAAATTCAACAAAATTCTGATTATTTATGATTGGTGTAAAAGTTAAAGATAACGAAAGTATCGACAGGGCGATCAATCGCTTTAAGAAAATGATGACCCGCTCACGTGTGCTCATGGAATACAAAGAGCGCCAGCAGTTCATCAAGCCATCGGAGCAAAAGCGTGAGGACATGAAGAAAAGTGTTCGCGATGAGCGCCGCCGTCAGCGCGACAACTACTGATCCGCGCTATACCAGCACGATACCGAGTACATCCTGAAGTGTCCGGACCGGGCTGATTTGTATTGACTTATCGTTTTTCTCAGTTTCGTTAGAACGGGGTATCACTATTTGGTGGTACCCCATTTTTTTTGCCTCTCCGATCCTTCGGCCGATATTCATAACGGCCCGCACTTCTCCGCCCAGGCCGACCTCACCTACCAGGACCAATCCCTGTTTGAGAGGTTTATCGGTATAACCGGATACAAGAGCCGCCACAACTCCGAGGTCACAGGCCGTTTCGGTAAGCCTGAGTCCACCGGCCACATTCAGAAACACATCCTGCGTTGAAAAGCGGAAACCGCATCTTTTTTCAAGTACAGCCAGAAGAAGCGACAGGCGGCGTTGATCGAAACCGTGGGCTGTTCGCTGTGGTGTTCCATAGTTTGTTGGTGTAACAAGAGCCTGAACCTCGATCATAAAAGGGCGGCTGCCCTCCACAGAACAGACAATGGCGTTGCCGCTGGTTAGCGGATCGTATTCCGACAAAAACAGGCTGGAGGGATTTCCAACATCGGCCAGTCCTTTCTCTGTCATCTCAAACACACCAATTTCGTTTGTAGCGCCGAACCGGTTTTTAAGACCCCGCAGTAACCGGTAGTGCATACCCTCATCCCCTTCAAACTGCAGAACGGTATCTACCATATGTTCCAGCAGCCGAGGACCTGCCAGGTCGCCGTCTTTGGTAACATGCCCGATAGTGAGTACCGTGATACCAGATTGTTTGGCGAGCTGCATGAGCAGTGTGGCACATTCGCGGATCTGGTTCACCGAACCAGGCATACTCTGGATTTCCGGGCGGAATATCGTTTGTATGGAATCTATGATGAGCATATCAGGCTTATTAGCCTGAATCTGCTGCAGTATAAGCGACATATCCGTTTCAGCAAACACCCTGAGACGCCCGTTCGACAGACCCAGCCTGGCAGCCCGCTGCCGGATCTGGGCGGCCGATTCCTCGCCGGAGCAGTAGAGCAGGTCGCGGCCGGTAATCCTGGCGGCAACCTGCAGCATCAATGTACTTTTCCCGACACCCGGGCTCCCTCCAAGCAACACAAAAGATCCCGGAAGAAAACCTCCGCCAAGTACCCGGTCGAGTTCCGGCGAGCCCGAGTGAAAACGCTGACCCTCGCTGGCAGAAATTTCATTCAGGAGAAGCGGCTGTGAATTCACCTTGTGACCTGCATCGAGCCGCGCCCTGTGTTCGGTTTTTGCTGCGGTCGGCAGCTCCACCTCTTCAGCAAAACAGTTCCACTCGTTGCATGAGGGGCAGTTGCCCAGCCATCTGGAGGAAGTGTAACCGCAGTTGCTGCATACAAATTTAATTTTAGCTTTTGCCATCAGTCGGGAATGCGTGTGATTTCGTCTTTTTCGACCTTGCGGGAATCCGTTTTTTCACGTTCTGCAAGGGTTGAATAGCTGTCGATAACCGACTTGTTAACGTACCATGACATCACGAACATGCCGGCTGGTATACTCAGATAGTATGTGATGAGCCTCCACATAAATATGGCAATGCCAAGAAACACCTGCCGTTCCATGAGCGGGCCCTGGAATACAGCAAACAGACCTTCCACGCCACCACTGCCACCGGGCGTTGGCATGAACAGGCTGGCCAGCATCATGGCAAGACTTCGCATAAATGAGAGCAGTTCATCGGCCGGCAGAAAACTGAGAACCACAATCGTAGGCAGCCAGACCTTGCACAGCCATGCCATTGTAGACAGGAAGAATCCCTTCAGGATGAAAGAATTTGGTTTTTTTCGCAGTTCATGCGATTTACTTACCAGGTTGTCCAGCTCCGGCTCAATATCATCTTTCATTCTGTTCAGAATGGGAAGCGTAAACAGAAAGCGAACAACTTTCTTCAATGATTCGGGGTCCTTGAGCAGCCCGTACCCCAGTAAAAACCCATAACCCATCAACAGGGCATAGATCAGCAGCATAACCCCTTCGCCTACCCAGCCTACATTGTCGGGAACCACATCTATATAGATAGCCGATATGAGCAGTACAGGGATGGCGATCATATAAAAGAACTGATCAAGCAGCAGGCCATACAGAACGATGGCACTTGATTTGCCCAGCGGGATATTTTCGCGGGTCATTACATAGGTTCCAAGCGGCGCACCGCCTATGGTCGATGGTGTAATGGCAGAGGCGAAATCCCAGGCCAGCGCAACCCGCACCGACGCCCACCAACCAATCTGCCTGTCGGCGAGGAACCGGATCTTGGCAGCGGTAAACCACACCTTGAGAATAGCAACAAACAGCGCTATAAACAGCCCGGGCAACCGCTTGGGTTTCAGATGCTGAAACCCATCGGGCGTATAGGTTAAATAGAGCACAACAGCAAGGCTTGATATGCTCAGAAAAAGCGATATAAACAGGTACTTATAGGAAAAGTATTTCCTGTGACCGCCGGCCTTGCTGATGTTGTTGGTTGATGGCATTTCAATTGCGGCATTCTCAAAGTTCCGGGGAAATAGTATTTCCGGATTTTTGATTTAGATAAAGGCTGCTTCAAAAGGCTGTAAAATACTCCTTTTTTCAGAGTACTTCATCAGATTTGAAAAAAGCATCTTTATTCAAAATGGATACGGTTTCAGCGTATTCCCTTAGAAGCCTGTCAAAAAGGTCACCTGCGGCGGGTATATCGCTGATCAGGCCTGAAATCTGCCCTATTTCGAGTTCACCATCTTCCAGATCACCTTCGAATATGCCCTTTTTAGCCCGCCCCCTGCCGAGATGGTCTTTTAACTCCTGAACATCAGCACATCGTTGTTCAAGTTCACGAATTTCCTCGAAGAACCTGTTACGCAGCAAACGGACCGGCATCACCTGTTTCATAGTGAGCAAGGTGGCAGTATCGGTGGCAGATGTAACAAACTTTTTGAAACGATCATGCGCTGAGCTTTCCCGGGTAATGGCAAAACGGCTGCCAATCTGTACACCATCAGCCCCCAGGGCCATTGCGGCCGCAATAGCACGTCCGTCGCCAATTCCGCCCGCTGCGATAACTGGTATACTCACCGCATCTGAAACCTGGGGAACCAGGCACATCGTGGTAATTTCATCCCTCCCGTTATGCCCACCTGCTTCAAATCCTTCACAAACTACTGCATCTACTCCGCTATCCTCGCATTTTAAGGCAAGTTTTACATTCGGCACCACGTGCACCACGGTTATCCCTTTTTCTCTTAGGTATCCGGTCCATGTAGCCGGATTACCCGCTGAAGTAAAAACGATTGGTACTCTTTCCCCAACTATAATTTCAATATGCTTTTCAATATCCGGGTAAATCAGCGGAACATTCACTCCGAATGGATTTGATGTAGCCTGTTTGCACTTTCTGATGTGTTCCTGTAATACATCCGGGTACATGGAACCCGAGCCGATTAATCCCAGGCCGCCTTTATTGGATATGGCCGAGGCCAGTTTCCATCCCGAACACCAGACCATACCGGCCTGTACGATTGGATATCTGATACCGAAAAGTTGGCAAATTCTGTTCATTATAATCGGGTAATCATATTCTGCCGGTCATAGTAAAGAAACAGATGATTATTTAAAAACAAACTTAGTTACAGGATAGGTCACAAACCCGTTTCATAACCATTTCCCCCTTAACTTGATAATCATAAATTGAATACGCGGCGGGCCATGTCTCAATATTCTGAAATTTCGGTTCATTACCTGTTGTTGGAGGTTTAAATTATTGTCATAATAATTCTTCTTAATATAATTTTATCAATTGGTTAGGAAATTATATGAATCCGTAAATGTGTGAATCTGTAAGTTATGCAACTTTTGCACATGACCATATAACATGTTGCAGTTTATCTGGTTATACATTGCTGAGAGCTAAATATGAAACAATTTTTTTAAGGTTACATGTTCAGATTCACAATCGAACCATTCTGAATGGGATATCACTTACAAGGACTACATGTATTACAGGATTTATCGGATTATATTTCAATAAAAATTAGTGTTTCCTAACGAAACACTTTGTTCAATTGATGATTCTATCTATAGTCGGGAATTTCAATATATTTTCCGCAATGATTCGCATTACCTGGAAAATGAACTGATGGACCTGCAATTACTATTCAATTAACTGCAATCAACTGTTATATATCATGAAAAACGTTAACAAACTACGAATTAACAGAGCTACTCTGGCTGTAATGGTGGCTGCCCTGCTAATTAATGCCTGTAATCCTGCAGAATCTGTATCACCGATTGAGGATTTGATTGACCAGATACCGGGGATGACGCTTATCAGCGGTGCTGAAAATGCCAAGATTATCGTTAACCGTAATAATAATAATGCCTATTACAATATTAACCTTGATGGTCTCACTGCAGAGGCAATAAGCCTGACCGGAGATTACAAGGCATGGTGTACCCAGTGGGACATCAGTATTGGATCTAATAATGCCGTTTACGAAGCGGCAAGGGTATACGATATTGCCGGAGAGGGATACTGGAAAAATGTAGTATACCTTGTAAACCGTGCCGATGCCTATCTGGAAGCTGATTCAACACTAAAATGGACGGAACTGCAGGTTGCTGTATGGGCAATGATCAATCATAAGAAAATTGAACTTACCCCGGCGTTTCTTTCGGGATTGGAAAGTGTTTTCAGTGACGTACGAATTGACATAGTTCAACAGCTTATCGCTGATGTGGAACTGAACATCTCAGGCTGGGACTTCTCCACAATGGAAAATACCATACTCTATGTCGAGGTTGCCGATAATGTGCAGGATCTGGTAATTGTGAGACCGAAAGATTGATCTGAAATCCGTCAGTTCCAATTGAATAGTGGGAGATAAGCTTTAGCCCTTGAAGACAACACCGGATGAGCGGACTTACCGTAAACAGATGCATAACCAGGCGGCGTAAAGATTGTGAAATACCACTCTGGTTTAGATTCCGTTTCGGATCTACATATAATAAAAAAGGCTGCCCCTGGCAGCCTTTTTTATTTCAGTGCATTATCAGTCTGTATCAGGCAACTGTAATCTCATCTTCCAGGTATACATCCTGAATGAAGTTGAGCAGCTTCACACCTTCGTCCATCGGGCGCTGGAATGCTTTCCGTCCACTGATCAGTCCCATACCACCGGCACGTTTATTGATAACAGCGGTTTTTACGGCATCGGCAAAGTCGTTGGAACCGGAAGCCCCGCCCGAGTTGATAAGACCGGCACGGCCCATGTAGCAGTTAGCAATCTGATAACGGGTAAGGTCGATCGGGTGATCGGTGGTCAGTTTGGTATAGATACGTTCATCGAGCTTGCCATACGATGAACTGCCGGTATTGAGGGCTTTGAACCCTGCATTGATATCGGGCAGTTTCTGCTTGATGATGTCCGCCTGGATAGTCACGCCAAGATGGTTGGCCTGGCCGGTCAGGTCGGCTGCGGTGTGATAATCCTTGCCATTGACCTTAAAGGCATTATTACGGGTGTAGCACCACAGAATAGTGGCCATTCCCAGTTCGTGTGCATAGGCAAATGCCTGGGCAACTTCGATGATCTGCCGGGCTGACTCATCCGAACCGAAATAAACGGTTGCGCCAACAGCCGCGGCACCCATGTCGTAGGCCTGGTCGATGGTACCGAACATGATCTGGTCGAATTTGTTCGGGTAGGTCATCAGTTCGTTGTGGTTGATCTTAACGATGAAGGGAATTCTGTGGGCATATTTCCTTGCAACCGAACCAAGTGCGCCATAAGTGGAAGCCACAGCGTTGCAGCCACCTTCAATCGCGAGTTTAACGATGTTTTCGGGATCGAAATAGAGCGGGTTTTTTGCAAATGATGCACCGGCGGAGTGTTCAATGCCCTGGTCAACAGGAAGTATGGATACGTATCCGGTTTTTCCAAGACGACCGTTGTCGAGTATGGACTGCAAATTACGCAGTACCCGGGGAGATCTGTCGGAATGATACCATACATTCTCGATATAGTTGGGCGACGGCAGGTGCAGATTTTCCTTCGGAATAGTAGTACAGGTGTGGTTCAGCAGTAGTTCTGTGTCCTCACCCAGAAGTTCTTCAATACTGGATATAGCTAAAGCCATTTTTTTCCTCCTAAAAGATTTAAAATAAGATGTATGAATATAACAGATTTACAGCCTTTTTTGAAGAATTATCATTTGCCTCTAAAGCTGCCTCCCATTTTTCTTTCAAAAAAGGGGTTTTCTGATTAAAAATTCAAACCTCAAGGTTAGATTTATTTTCCCGTATTTGATCATATCATGTCTTAGCCGGTTCATAAGGGGTGTGTTTGGCAGGCATATCATCACTGAATTGGCAACTTTTCCGTATCTTGGGGATTAATCTATATATGATAACAATCGGAAACATATCACTTCCAGAAAAAGCTGTAATCCTTGCGCCCATGGAGGATGTCAGCGATTCACCTTTTCGCCAGATCTGCAAACTGAAGGGGG
>RECM01000271.1 GCA_007694035.1 Balneolaceae bacterium | reverse complement strand
AACGATCACAAACGGGTACTTCTTCGCTGGTCTGAATAAATGCAAACCTGTAAAATTATGTTTGTCTTAACGAATACTAACGGGCGCACCTTCGCAGGTCTGAATAAATTCAAACCTGTAAATTTATGTTTTACTGATCGAACACAAACGGGTACTTCTTCATTTGTATGAATAAAATCAACCGGGTACAATTACCACGGTCTGAACTAACAAACGGGTATATCTTCGTTAATTTGATGGTATATTTAACGTGAGTCAATTTTCAATTTAACCCCAAAATATTTAATGAAAATGGGTTTTTTCAAAACAATGTTCGCCTCCGCAATCGGTTTTCTGATTGCAATATTCCTGATGTTCACCATTCTGATCATTGCCATTATCAGCAGCACGGGCGAGCCCGAGCCTTATGTCAGAAATAACAGCATCCTCAAAATTGAACTCAGCGGGAGCCTGCCTGATCGCCCCTCCGACAATCCCTTCGATGAAATTTTTTCGCCCGGCAAGGTACAGCTTAACCTTGCATCACTTAAAAACAACCTGAAGAAAGCCGCGGCCGACGATCGCATCAGCGGAATCTGGTTGGAAGTGGAGATGCTCGGCGCTTCCTGGCCGGTACTCGAAGAGCTGCGCGCCCAGATGCTGCAATTCAGGGAGTCGGGCAAATTTATCTACGCCTCAACCCGCGATATGGGCATGAATGAACAGGCCCTTTACATCGCCACAGCGGCCGATTCGGTATTTGCCATGAACGATACCTTTGTAATGAACAGCGGGTTCTACGTTCAGGGCACCTTCTTCGCCGATACGTTCGAAAAATTCGGCATCGATGCCGAGGTGGTTTCGGGCGGAGAATTTAAAACGGCAGGCAATTCCTATATCCGTACCGATTTTTCCGAGCAGGACAACATTCAGCTTTCAGCCATCCTCGACAGTTTCACATCCACCTATACAAGCGCGCTGAGCGACTTTTCCGGCAAAAGTACTGCAGAGATCAACGCCATCATGAACCGGCCGCCGCGCATTACCAGCCGCTACGCCCTTGAAGACGGGTTGATTAATGCCTTGATGTATCCGTACGAGGTTGAGGAACTGATCAAAAACAGGCTCGGGGTTGAGCAGGATCGTGACCTCGAAACCATCAGCTTTGAGCGGTACAGCAAAGTAACACGCCGCTCGGCCGGGCTCGAAAGAAGGGCACCACGCGAGAAGATTGCCCTGATTTATGCCTCCGGCGTCATTATCCCGGTCGAAGAGTCAATGATACCCGGTACGGGCGATCCGGTAATATCCGCCGGCTCCTTCATCAAAACACTGAATGAAGCCCTCGACGACAACGACGTAAAAGCCATTGTAATCCGCATTAACAGCCCGGGTGGCAGCGGTATAACGTCCGACCTGATCTGGGCTGAAATCCGCCGGGCTGCAGAAAAGAAACCGGTAATTGCATCCATGGGAAGTATGGCCGCATCAGGTGGTTACTATATTGCCATGGCCGCCGATACCATTGTGGCACAGCCTACCACGGTTACCGGTGCTATCGGGGTGATCTCGGCCATGCTAAAGTTCGGCCGGTTGATGGAAGACCAGCTTGGTATCAAATTCGACGAAGTAAAATCGCATCAGTACGCCGACTGGTTCAGCCCGACCCGTAAATTCACCCCTGAAGAATACCAGGCCCTTGAGCGGCTGAACAGTGATTTCTATGACGTGTTCACCCAAAAAGTGGCCATGAGCCGGGGCATGTCAATTGAAGAGGTACTCCCGGTTGCCGGTGGCCGTGTCTGGTCGGGCAGCGATGCCCTTGAAGCCGGCCTGGTGGATGTGCTTGGAGGAATAGATACTGCCCTCGATATCGCAGCTGCAAAAGCCGGTATCGATCAGTACAGCGTTGAAACCTACCCGAAACCAAAATCCCTGATCGAGCTGTTTTCTGGATCAGCTCAGGCACAGGTTAAAACATGGGTCACAAGCATCGCTCCCATGCCGGTAAGAAATGCCCTCGACCACGCCGATATGCTACGGCTGATGCAGCGCACGGAAGTGCTTACGATTATGCCGTATCAGATCGATATCAGATAACGGCAGTGAGGGCCTACTGGTTCATTGAAATAAGGAATTCCTGATTGTTCCGGGTCCCCCTCATCTTGTCGAGCAGAAATTCCACCGATTCGTTCGGCGACATGCTCGAGAGAAACCTTCGCAGCAGCACTACGCGCTCGCGCTCGGTATCAGGTACTATAAGTTCCTCTTTCCTTGTTCCGCTTTTGAATACGTCGATGGCGGGATAGATGCGGCGCTCCGAAATGCGCCGGTCGAGTACGATTTCCATATTACCGGTACCCTTGAACTCCTCGAATATCACGTCGTCCATCCGGGACCCGGTATCGACAAGGGCTGTGGCGATAATCGAAAGGCTGCCACCGTGTTCAATGTTCCGGGCAAGGCTGAACAGCTTGCGTGGTTTCTTAAGGGCCTCAGAATCCACGCCGCCGGTCATGGTGCGGCCTTTGTTGCCGGCCATAACGTTATACGCCCGGGCAAGCCGGGTAATGGAGTCCATCAGCAGCAGTACATCATTGCCGCCTTCAACAAGCCGTTTCACCTTTTCAAAAACGATTTCAGCCAAACCAACATGGTTTTCAGGCTTCTGGTCGAAGGTGGATGCCAGTACTTCGGCATTTGCCACGTTACGCTCCATCTCGGTCACCTCCTCGGGACGTTCGTCTACCAGAAGAATGATCACCTTGGTTTCAGGGTGGTTGGTGTTCACCGCATTGGCAATTTTGCGCAGAATGGTCGTTTTTCCGGTCTTGGGCTGGGCTACGATAATTCCCCTCTGCCCCTTGCCCATGGGGGCGAACAGATCGATGATGCGCGTAGTGTACTCGCCGGGGGTTGTTTCAAGCTTGAAACGCTGTTCCGGATAAACGGGAAGCAGATCATCAAAATCGATCCTTGAGTCCATATCGCGGGGGATCTGGCCGTTCACACCATCAACCCGCAGCAGCGCGAAATAGCGCTCACCCACCTTGGGCGGACGAATTACACCCACAACGGTATCACCCTGTTTCAGGCAGAAGCGCTTGATCTGAGACGGCGACACATAGATATCGTCGGGGCTGGCCGAATAGTGGTAATTGGCCGAGCGCATGAATCCATAGCCGTCAGGCAGTATTTCGAGGGTGCCTTCATTGAGCAGGAATCCGCCCAGTTTGGGCTCAATTTCACGCAGCCGTTCCACAAGCGTTTCGGCATCCGACTCGGGAAGGGCGTCCTGCATATTCTTCTTCTGATGCTGCTGCCGGGAATCACTATCGGCGATGTCATCCGGCGATTGCTGACGTCCCCGCCTTCCCTGCCCATGCCGCGGTGGCTGGGCTGACTGCTGCCTGCGCTCCTCATCAGCAGTATATCCGGATCCGGATTCCGATTCAAATCCTGCCTGCTGTCCGGCATCCTGCTCCCGGCGGTATCCGCCTGCCTGCTGTCCGGCATCCTGCTCCCCACGGTAACCGCCTGCCTGCTGATCCTGTTTTCGTGAGCCACCGGTTACGGTACCGGAATCCCCGGCTGACCGGTCGGCATTGCGTTTTCTGCCCCGCTTTTTGGGGGCATCCCCTGCGGGTTTGGCTGTCTCGTCTGCCCCGGTTCCGGGCCGGCGTTCTCTGCCGGCACCTGAAGGCGCTTCATCGGGAAAATCTTTACGTGTTCCGGTACGTGTTACGGCTTCGGATGTGTCAACCGGTTCTGTTACAACGGTTTTTCTGGGCCTGCCACGACGCCTTCGTGGTTCCTGAACGGGCTCACTCTTGAATTCAGGGTCGTCAGGGTCGATAAGTTCTTCGTCAGAAGGAAATACATCGCCCGAAGGGAACAGACTGGCCTGCCGGGTATCCGGCGAATCCTTCTTCGTCTTTTTTCTGTATTTGTTGAGCTCCGGCTTATTCCGGTAGTCACCATCATAACTCTCATCGCCACCGGGATTGTCATTCCCCGGGTTATCATCCGAAACAGTGCTGTGATCCGGGTTTTCTTGCCCGGATCCGTCTCGCTCCGTACTACGACGATTGCCCGCTGATGGCCTGCCTGCATACCGCTCATCTACCCCGCTATCTGATCCAACAGATTCGCGGATACGATCGATAAGGGCTTGCTTTTTAAGGCCGGTAACAGGTTTTACTCCGAGCTGACGGGCAATTTCCTGAATTTCTTTTAGAGTTTTTGCTTGCAGGGTTTCAATATGATCCACCCCGGAAGAACCCCGGCGGCTGTCTGACATAAATTTTATACTTCGTTATCTACTTAGTGCGGTTGATACTTGAAAAATCCAATATGGGGCAAATTGAGCCGGACTGGAGTGATAAAGCGGATACCCCTGGAGATTAAATACCGGAGGGGGGTAATAAAAAGAGAATCACCGTGATTCAAGACTGGCTAACCATCTCTTAACAACAGGGTAAAAATAAAAACTTCCCGAAAAAATTACTAACTCTTCCCTGTTTAAATACAAAAGCGGGCCAGTTGTTTCCCTGAATCCGGAATTGATGGAAACGGCATCGGGAATACGCTGCAAAATTCTGTTAAATTCTGCCGATCGTTCACCTTCCATCCGGTAGTAATATACCGATTTAAACACTCTGTAAAAATCCAATACTTCATTGGTTGCTTTGTCTCCGTTCAGGGCAATTACCGCGGTGGCATTGGCCGCCCCACCCATTTCATCCACCAGATTTTGAAGGTGGATGAGGGCCTCAAGGTTATGCCCTCCGTCAAAATACCAGTTCATTCCGGTATGCAGTTTTTCATAACGTCCCGGCAGCCCGGTCAATGCAGCGGTGCCTGCCACGCCGCGCATCAGGGCTTTCCTGTCAACCGGAAATGCAGGCGACAGGGTATGCACCACCGATGCCGCAGCTGCAATATTCAGGCGCTGTACTACGCCCGGCACATCGCACGGCAGCTCCATTTTCCCGAATTCAGGATGTTCTATGCGGGTGCGGCCGCGCGTGTATTCAGGCTTCATCCACGCAGACCGGATAACCGGCGACCTGTTCTGCCCGGCCAGCTTTTCGATCACATGCATGGCTTCGCCGGGAAGTTCACCCGTAACTACCGGTACCCCGGGTTTTATGATGCCCCCCTTTTCACGTGCAATATGGGCAATGGTTGGCCCGAGTATGTCGGTATGATCGAGGCCGGTGCTGGTTATGACCGAGCATACCGGTGTGATCACATTAGTGGCATCCAGCCGCCCACCGAGACCGGTCTCGATTATGGCCACATCAACCTCCCGGTAGCTGAAATACCAGAACGCCATGGCCGCCGACAGCTCGAAAAACGTAAGCGGGCAGCGGCTGATCAGCTGCTCATGCTCATCAAAAAAAAGCTGCAGGTGCTCATCGGGTATGGGAATACCGTTTATGCGGATGCGCTCATTGAAATGGAGAAGATGCGGCGATGTAAACAAACCCGTGGTATAGCCCGCCTCCATATAAACAGCATGAAGCATATGGGCCGTTGTACCCTTGCCGTTGGTGCCCGCAATATGCACCGACGGAAACAACTGTTCCGGATTCCCCATACCGGCACAGAATGCCCTGATAGCATCCAGGCTGAAATTGGCCGCAGATGCGCCTGCCGTCTGAAACCTGGGCAGTGAGTCAAGATGGCGGGTTACCCGATTATCGTTTTTGTCCATGAATTAAAGCAGTATATTTCGCGCGGAACAGCGCTCAGGCGCTTACTCTGTATCACAACTGTTTCTGAATGTGTACTTCTTTTTTAGCCTGATTTTTTTACAAACCGGCTTTAGGTCCGGCCCTAAAAAACTCATTAATGTGAACGGCAGCGTTACGTCAGTGCCCGCAAAAGGTACGCACTGTAGCAGACCTGAACAACGATTACCGATATGTACCGGCATTTTTTAAAACCGCTGCTTTTTACACTGCCTGCCGAAACGGCCCACGACTTCATATTCCGTATTGCCGAAGAGGCGCAGCGGGTAGATGCTTTCCTTGCGCTCACCAGGTCTCTTTGGGGCAACATACCGGCTCACCTGCATCAGCGGATATCAGGCATCGATTTTCCGGGCCCGGTCGGCCTGGCCGCAGGCTTCGACAAAAACGCCCGGCTGCCGGTATTGCTAAGCCGTTGCGGTTTCGGCTTCCTTGAGATCGGAAGTATAACCGCCAGGCCCTCGGCGGGTAATGCGCGGCCCCGTTCGTTTCGTCTGCCCGCCGATCAGGCACTGATCAACCGGATGGGTCTTAATAACGAGGGGGCCGATGCAATCATTCGCAGGCTCGGGCAAACGGCCGGCTGCGAAATCCCTGTGGGCATCAACATTGCCAAAACACACGACAGCTCCATTACCGGCGATGCGGCCGTTGACGACTATCACTACTCGTTTCTCAAGGCCCTGCCGGCTGCAGATTACATCACTGTAAACATATCGTGTCCCAACACCTCCGATGGAAAAACCTTCGAATCGGCCGGGCCGCTTTACGATTTGCTCAACAAATTATACCAGGCCGAAAACCGGCGTAATATTCCGGTCATGGTCAAATTTTCTGCCGATATCGATACCGGCAGGCTGAAAGAGCTCGTTGGCATCTGCGAGTCGTTCGGTATTGATGGTTATGTGGCCGTTAATACATCCGCCCGGCGCCTCAACCTGAATACCGGCAGAGACCGGCTCGGCATTATCGGCAGCGGCGGGCTCAGCGGAGCTCCAATCCGTAAACAGGCACTTAAAGTACTGAGCGAACTTCGCGATCTTACAAACGGAGAGAAACCCCTTATCGGCGTTGGCGGCATCATGTCGCCGGCCGATGCCATCGAGCGGATCCGTGCCGGCGCCTGGCTCCTGCAAACCTATACCGGCCTCGTGTACAACGGCCCCGGTTTTATAAACCAGCTCAACAAAAGCATTTCCTCCGAACTCAACAAAAAAGGCCTGAACAACCTGAGTGAACTCCGCTCATCCACCTGACCCGTTCCCATCCAACCTTCCCCCACTTCCACATTCACTTCCCACATCACATCGAATATCGCCGGGTCGCTACGTCTCATGAATCGCATATCAAAAAGTCGCGCT
>RECM01000269.1 GCA_007694035.1 Balneolaceae bacterium | reverse complement strand
ACTTCGCCGTTCTATTGTTCAATTGTTCTACTGTTCAATTGTTCGAAACACACCATCTCCCCAGTCCCTGCCTCATCCCAAATCCCTCAACAATCTACCTCGCCGCTTTATACCATTCGGCAACCTTATCCCAGTTGATTACGTTGAAAAAGTTGTTCACGTACTCGCCGCGGCGGTTCTGGTACCGGAGGTAGTAGGCGTGTTCCCATACATCCACCATGAGCAGTGGCGTGGAGCTCCACGGACTCAGGTTTTGCTGCTTTTCGGCCTGGTGTACGATCAGGCGGCTGCCGACAGGTTCCCAGGCAAGAATTCCCCATCCGCTGCCTTCAACGGCGTTCGATGCGGCCACAAAATGGCTTTTGAACTGCGCGAAACTGCCAAAATCTCGGTCGATGGCACTCCTGAGGTCTGCATCCCGGGGTTCACCCCCCCCATCGGGCGACATCACCTGCCAGAACATGGTGTGAAGATAATGTCCGCCGCCGTGAAAACTGACCTCCCTTGACCAGTGCTTCACAAGGGCAAAATCGCCACTGGCACGGGCTTCGGCAAGTTTGCGGTGGGCATTGTTCAGGCCGGTCACATATCCCTGATGGTGCCGGCTGTGATGGATTTCCATTGTCTGCGCATCAATATTCGGCTCCAGCGCATCATAGGCATAGGGCAGATCGGGAAGCGTGTATTCACCGCGTTCTTCCGAATACATCAGCTCCATCAGCTCTGAGGCGGCCGCCCCCGTTGGTGCCATCATTCCCGTTGCTCCCAGCAGGGCCGCTCCGCCCAATGTCTTTTTAAGATATTCTCTGCGATTCATAATTATGCCTCTTTTTCTACTCTTTTATTCCTGTTCCAGTTTGCTCTGATCTTAATCCTGTTCCAAATCACTTCTGCCTTCTGCCTCTCACGTCTCATGTCTCATGTCTTGCGTCTTGCGTCTTGCGTCTTGCGTCTTGCGTCTTGCGTCTTGCATCTCCATCCCACAAAATCGCCATCCCATTCCTAAACTCAAAACACGGGCAAACAATTCACAAATTACCGGATGTATAACAATTCAATACCACCCATACTTCAACCAGCGAACCGATCACGTGATTAACTGACGGGCCAACGAATTTTCATTGCCAAATAGCAGAATTAATCATATATTTCTCGACTTCACGCAAAATCAAATTAATTTTCCGGAAACCGTGGACACTATCAGTTTCAAAACATACTCTGCAAAGCCCTCCGATATCGATAAAAAATGGGTCCTGATCGATGCTACTGATCAGCCTGTCGGTCGTCTTGGCACCCGCATTGCCACTATTCTCAGGGGCAAAAACAAACCCGGCTTTACCCCGCACATGGATACCGGCGACAATGTTATCGTGATCAATGCTGAAAAGGTAACCCTTTCGGGCAAAAAAATGACCGATAAGGAATATTTCCGGCACACCGGCTACCCCGGAGGAGTTAAAACGACTACCCCCGCCGAATTGCTTGAAAAGCATCCCACCCGCATTCTGGAATACGCCGTTAAAGGTATGCTCCCGAAGAACAAGCTCGGGCGTCAGCTTTTCAGAAACCTGCGCATCTATGCAGGACCGGTACATCCGCATATCGGTCAAAAACCCGAACCCATTAATCTCTAAGACCAGTACATGGCACAAGTTCATAAAATAGGCCGTCGTAAAACATCTACCGCCCGCGTGTATCTGCAACCGGGCAAGGGTGAGATTGTTGTAAACAAGCGCCCTTTTGAAACATACTTCCCCCTGTTAGCCGACAGAAATACCGTAATGCTTCCCCTTACCCTTGCAGAACTGGAAGGTCAGTACGATATAAAGGTAACCGTTGCAGGCGGTGGTGTATCGGGTCAGGCCGGAGCCGTACAGCTCGGTATTGCCCGTGCCGTTGATGAGATGTTCCCCGACAAGCACTCCATACTGAAGGCACAGGACCTGTTTACACGCGACGACCGGATGGTTGAGCGCAAGAAATACGGTCAGCCGAAAGCGCGGAAGAAATTCCAGTTCTCCAAGCGCTGATTTTCGATTTTTTTCAATCACACATACGCAGCCACTCTGGTTCTGAGTGTCCCGGTTTTGCCGGGATTGAATGCAGGGGCAAAAACTGCGTAGAGGACTAACTCAAAACACATATATACCATGTCTCAAGCAGCAAGTGTAGAAGAACTACTCAAGGCAGGTGCGCACTTCGGGCACCTTACACGTCGATGGAACCCCAAAATGCGTGAATTTATCTTCATGCAGCGCAACGGGATCCACATCCTCGACCTGAACAAAACCCACAAGCACCTCCAGGAAGCCCTCGATGCCGTAGGCCGCATCGCCCGTGAAGGCAAGAAAATCCTTTTCGTCGGCACCAAAAAGCAGGCCCAGGAGATCGTCAAAACCGAAGCCCTGCGCGCCGGTATGCCCTATGTTACCCACAGATGGCTCGGCGGTATGCTTACCAATTTTTCGACCATCCGCAAAAGCATTTCCCGCATGGAAGAGATTAATACCATGCAGACAGACGGTACCTACGAGAACATCACCAAAAAAGAGCGCCTGATGCTCGACCGTGAAAAAGAGAAGCTGGAAAGAGTGCTTGCCGGTATCTCCGGAATGAGCCGTATGCCCGGCGCCCTGTTCATCGTCGATATCGTAAAGGAAGATATTGCCATTCAGGAAGCCCTGAAGCTGAACATCCCCATCATCGCCCTTGTCGATTCCAACTGCGATCCGGATGTGCCCGATTATATCATCCCCTGCAACGACGACGCTGCAAAAACGATTCACCTGATCGCCTCCAACATCGCCGATGCCGTAATTGAAGGGTCGGCCGAGCGTGAAGCGTACGAGGAAGAACAACTCGCACTCGAAACGATGGAAAAAGCAGACAGCAAAGCTGCATCCAAAGAGGATGATGACGAAGAAACAGGCGAAGACGGCCAGCCACGCCGGCGCCGCAGAAGAACCCGTTCTCCCCGCAAACCAGATTAACAGTAACACCCATTTCTGAACAGACTATACGTAAAATTATGAGTATTTCAGCAGCAGATGTAAAAGCCCTGCGCGACCAGACCGGCGCAGGCATGATGGACTGCAAAAAAGCCCTCACTGAATCGGGCGGCGATTTTGAGAAAGCGATCGACTACCTGCGCAAAAAAGGCCAGAAAGTATCGGCCCAGCGCGCCGACCGCGAAGCCAGACAGGGACTTATCGTCGCAAAACTGTCCGGCGACAACAAAAAAGCCGTAGCACTTGAACTGAACTGCGAAACCGATTTCGTGGCCCGTAACGATGAGTTTGTAGCCAACGCTGAAGCGTTCGCGGATCTGGTGTTCAACGAAGAGCCCTCAAGCGCCGAAGCCCTCAGGGCACTGCCTTTCGAAGGCAAAACCGTTGCCGACAAGCTCGAACTGCTCGTTGGTAAAATCGGCGAGAAGATCGACATCGGCCGGTTCGAAATCCTGAAAACCGACGGCGAGATCATCAGCTATATCCACCCCGGAAGCCAGCTTGCCGTTCTGGTATCCTTCGAAGGCCCCCTTGGCAATGCCGAGGTCGGCAAGGATGTGGCCATGCAGGTAGCAGCCATGAACCCGATCGCCACCAACCGCGACGAAGTGGACCAGTCCACGCTCGACAAGGAGCTCGAAATTGCCAAAGAACAGCTGATCAACGAAGGCAAGCCCGCGGAGATCGCCGAAAAAGCTGCCCAGGGCAAGCTGAGGCGGTTTTTTGAAGAACGCGTACTGCTCGAGCAGAAGTTTGTGAAAGACGGCGGTATAACCGTTGCCGAGTATCTGAAACAGAACGGCGCGCCATCGGTGAAAACCTTCCGGCGTATTCAGCTCGGAGAAGAGTAAAAATTTTCAGTACATTAAGGCTGCCTCATTCGGGTGGCCTTTTTTTTATCCCTTAACCAGAGATGGAGAAAAACGTTGGAGCAGTATAAGCGGATACTACTTAAACTGAGCGGTGAAGCACTGCTCGGCGAACAGGGACACGGCATCGACAGCAAGGTGCTCGCGCAGTACGCCGAAGAAATCGCTGAAGTGCACCGCGCCGGCTACCAGGTATCCATCGTAATTGGCGGTGGCAACATCTTCAGGGGCGTAAAAGGCGCCACAACCGGCATGGACCGTGTACAGGGCGATTACATGGGCATGCTCGCGACCCTCATCAACAGCATGGCCCTGCAGGATGCCCTCGAACGCAAAAATGTACAGACGCGGCTGCTCTCGGCCATCCGTATGGAACAGATCGCCGAGCCCTACATCAGAAGGCGGGCCATCCGTCACCTCGAAAAAGGCCGTGTCGTCATATTCGGCGCCGGCACCGGCAATCCCTACTTCACCACCGACACGGCCGCCTCTCTCCGCGCCATCGAAATCGAAGCGGATGTGATCCTCAAAGGAACCCGTGTAAACGGCATCTACGATACCGACCCCGAAAAAAATCCGGACGCAATTAAATTCGACCGCATCAACGGCGACGAAGTCCTCAAACGCCGCCTCTCCGTGATGGACCTGACCGCGTTCACCCTCTGCCGCGACAACAAGACGCCGTTCGTCATTTTCAACATGAATGTACCCGGCAATTTGCTGAAAGTGGTAAAAGGGGAAGAGGTAGGAACGACCGTTGAATGGGATGCGGGGTAGAAACTCATGAGCTCTTGAGTTTTTTATACGTCATCCTAAAAGAGCGCAGCCCGAAGGGCGAAGTCGAAGGACGAAGGACATGTCCATAGGCAATATTTTAATTACACCCCCCGCTACTTCAACAAGATCATTTTCCGGGTTTGGCGGGCGATACCGTCTGTTTGAAGCAGGTATATGTAAACGCCGCTGGCAAGATTAGTACCGTCGAACTGCACGGTGTACTGCCCAGCTTGCTGGCTTTGATTTACCAGGGTCGCGACCTCCCTGCCGGTGATATCGTACACGATGAGTTTCACGCCGGCTGCATCGGGGATGGAATACCGTATAACCGTCGACAGGTTGAACGGGTTGGGGTAGTTCTGATGCAGGGTGAAAGCGGCGGGACGCTGCGGCTCACCGGGAACGGACACGAGGAAGTCGTCATGCTTATTACCGTAAACCGCTCCATCAGGTGAGGAGTACCCAACCATATTCATATGGCGGTGATTGATGGGCGTGTGCATAGCTCCCATCCCTTCCACATAATAGAAAGGTTTGTAACGCGTATCGTAAAAAGGCAATGGAAGAGTATCCCAGAAAACTCTGAATGAGTTCATAAACGCCTCTTTATCTGGTGGATAAAGTACATTCTGATGGATTGCCACACTATCATCGCCCCAGACAATCCGCCTGTCTGTTCCGTCCGGAAATGTTATCGTAGTATCTACCAGAGCCAGTGTAGGCATACCCTCCAGTCGGTAATAGAGCCCCACATACGTTTCCATGTCCAATCCTTCCGGGATGAACCTCGAAAAGTGTACAGCAAGCGAATCACCCTCTGTAATACCGAAATCAAGGATGAGAGAATCACCCTGGTCGGTATGCATGAACAGCAACGGGCCTTCGGTGCGGTAAAAGGCCGTATCATATACTACAAAAGCATCGGGATCCTCGGGCCAGTAATTCATGGTTTGCGCCCATGCCACCTCTGACCAGGTTTTGCCGTCGATCTCCATTTCGCCTATCACCGTCTCGATTGCCAGCCCGTTGACTCCATATGCGGTTAAACAAGGCCCATACATTGCGCAATCCCCATAATACCGGACCGTGCCAACACTCAGGTCGAACCAGGTCTGCTGCAGTTCGGGATCCGGTGAAACCCGTATCTCTCTCAGCAATTCTTCTTCACCCGATCTGAGAGCATACAGACGCTCATCTGTGGTAAAGAAAAGTTCATCGTTTGCCTGCCCTTTATACAGCCCGGTAACAGGCAGGGTGTTTTCATGATATGGTGAAAACGTATCACCAAAATCTGTGGATTGCAGTATTGTGTTGCCTTCAACAAGATAGAGATGACCATGATTTCCGCGGTCAGAATGAATAACCGGTTTACTTTCAAGTGTCCGTATAAATTGCCAGCTGCCCGGCTCTCCTCTCTGCGGGGATGTATACAAAGCGATCACTTCATCCTGAATGCCGGCCATATAGATATGCTGATCATCAGAATCGAAGTAGATGTGCCGGTCAAGGAGGCGGAATGGCGCTTCGACCGGTTCACCCGACACTCCGGCATCGGTGGATCTCAGCAACACAGATTCAGCATTTGGATCCATACCGAACATCAGATCAGGATCGAACGGGCTCAGGGCTATCAGGGGAAAATCTAGTATAACAGAGTCGGGGACCGATCCGCTGTTTATCTCAAAAAAATCCGGCCATGTAATTCCCCCGTCATAACTCATCAGCGTAGTCGAATTATTATGCCTCACATATACCCTGGAGTTTTCATCGCCCGCTATAAGTAAATGATCAAACTCCTGAAATGTGCCGCCTGACTCATGGGAATCAAAACGTGCTATGGATTCACCACAATCAATATCACAGTATTCGAATAAACCGATATACTTGCGGGGATCTGAATCGAAGAACCTGAGTTCTTTGACCCGAATAGTACGGGATTCACCGGGCATAAACTCGCCAGAACTATCATGCAGATACAATGAATCTGTATTTTCAGCGGTGTCATAGTGATAGATGTGATTCGTATAGCCGTCATCCCACTGTGTATATATCCTGTAGAACAGATGCGAGACTCCCGAGCTGTCGGTGATGCCCTGAAGGTTGCCGATCTTAATAGTTTCCTGCGGATAAGCGATGCTGCTGCAGATGCCCAGTATACAGAGCATCAGCGGGATCAACCTTGATATTGCCATAAGACACCTCGTAATCATTATTTAGAACCAGGTTTAATTATTACTAAATAGACCGGGCAAATCAGAAACAAGACAGCGAGTGCAGACACGACCCCGCATGATTTCGAATGTTTTTTCATCATTCAGATCCTTACTAAGCTGGCCCTCCGGCTTCGGGTGCCGGGCATTGGTAACACTTTCTATATAGTGAGATACCCTGAAAAAATGGAAAAGTCAAGGATTTTTCGGAATTTAAAACCTGAATTTTTACCGGTTTGGACCTAACCTACCCCCCCCCCCAAC
>RECM01000128.1 GCA_007694035.1 Balneolaceae bacterium | reverse complement strand
GAAAAGGCAGAAAGCAAAAGGCAAAAGTTTAGAAGGCGTGAGGCAAAAGGGGGGGCCTCTCTCTCTCCCGGATCCATTACTTCCGAACTCAATTGCTCAATTGCTCCCTGGATCCCTAACTCAAAAACCCGCGTGTTTAAAAATCCCGGAAAATCCCCGGGATCATGCCCAAAAACCACTTCCCACTTCCCCCATTCCATATTCCCTATTCTATTGTTCTATTGTTCATTTGCTCCCTGATTCAAAGCATAATTAAAGCACCGTTGTTCTCATCATCGAAATTTTGTGGCTTGGTGGCGGGCAGATTCAATGCTCATTTGTTATTATCTTCACAAGAAAACGGGAAGTTATGCAGCTTATTAAATTTACGTGCTTCACACTAATTCTGTTGATAACCACCTGTGCCACCTCTTTGGCACAGCAGAATAAAACGCCTCTCGATTTCACCATCCTGCACACCAACGATGAGCACTCCCATCTGATCGCACATCCGGCCGGGGATTACCACCCTGACCTCGAGAACCCTGCAGTGGGCGGTTTCGCGCGCCTGGCCGGAGCGGTCGGGATGATCCGCGGGCAAAAGGCCGGGGCCGGTGAGCCGGTGCTGCTCTTTTCAGGCGGCGACATCATAGGCGGTCCGGCATTCGGATGGCTGGCGCTCCGCGGCCAGGCCCCTGAACTGGCGCTGATGCAGGCAATCGGATATGACGGGATCACCGTGGGCAACCACGAATACGACTACAACACCGAAGTGCTGGCCCGATATCTGGAGGCCGCCGGATATCCCGAAGCGCACGGGCGCACACCCCTGCTGGCCACCAACACCACCATACCCGAAGATCATCCCGCAAGCCGTGCGAAGCTGCAGCAGATCCATATAAAAACACTTGAAAACGGGCTTCGTGTCGGGTATTTCGGCCTCATTGGCTATGATGCCATCCGTGTAACAGCCTTCACCGATCCGTTCGAATTCCCCGATCCCATCGAAACGGCCCGGATGGCTGTGGCCGAGCTTCATGCCGAAGATGTGGATGTGATCGTTGCCATCACCCACGCCGGTGAGGATGAGGATGCCGAACTGGCGCGCCAGGTACCAGGAATTCATGTGATTGTGGGTGGACACACCCATGTGGCGCTGTACGAACCCATCATGGTGGGAAACACGGTGATTGTTCAGGCGGGATCGGAGCTGCGTTACCTTGGGGTGCTGGAGCTCACCTACCATCATGATGAAGACCGGGTACACATCCGGAACCGGGAAAACGGGACTCCGTTTTTGAAAAAACTGGACCATACCGTTCCGCAAGATCCTGAAATCGCTGAAATTGTGGCCTCCTATGAAGCAATGCTCAACGAGATGGTGGAGGAGTTGACCGAAGGCCGGGTGACCGATGTGCGCCAGCCGATTGCCACATCCGCCTTCATGCTGCCGAGGGGGCCGCAAAAAACGGAGACCGCTCTGGGCAACTTCATCACCGATGCCATGCGGCTGGTTGGCGAGGAGGTGACCGGCCGCAAGGTGGACCTGGCCGTGCAGGCCAACGGCGTGATCCGGGCCGATCTCGTACCCGGGCAAACCCCCTGGTCGGAGGGTGAAATCACGTTTTATGATCTGATCATCACAACAGGGCTGGGTGCCGGGCTGGACGGAAATCCTGGCTATCCCATGGTTTCCGTATATATGACGGAGGATGAGGTCCGCCGGGCGATGGAAATTTCGGTTCTACTGTCTGAGCTGCTGTCGAACACATACTATCTGCAGTATTCGGGTGCCCGGCTTACCTACGATCCCGACCGGGCCATCCTGTTTCGGGTCCCGTTCAGGGGCACGCCCATACCGACCAGCATGGCGGTGCTGAGTGCCGAACGCTTTACCGGTGCGGGCTTGCAGCAGGGCGATGACTTTGAACCGCTGAATAAAGGGGGCGAGCAGCTCTTTCATGTAGTAACCGACTACTACATCGCAGGATTCCTGCCCATGGTAGGCGACATGCTGCCGAACCTCACCCTGGTTCTCCGCGATGAAAACGGTGACCCTGCCAATCTGGATGACCGGATCATCATGCGCAATGGCGATGAATTAAAAGTGTGGCAGGCGGTAGTAACACACACTATGAATCAGGAGGCCGGGCCTCGCGGGCTGCCGGAGATCTCGGATTACTACCAGGCATCCGATCAGCGCCTGATTATACGTTCAACCATACCTCTCTGGATCTGGCCTTTGGCCGGATTGATCGCTGTAATTGTTGCAGGATGGTGGTTTTTCCGCCGTCGCCGGCGGAAAAAACGGGTGTAGCACGAACACGTCATTCTGAGCGCAACGTAACGGAGCGCAGCGCAAACACGTCATTCTGAGCGCAACGCAAAGCAGCGCAGCGGAGTGGAGTGTAGTCGAAGAACGTGGCCCGGCGCAGCCGGGCCGGGGGGCAATGATGAATTTGGTGTGCTATCTGGGTTTTTGGGTGGACTTGAAAGTCCACCCACATACTTCGACTACGGCCTTCGGCCTGCGCTCAGCATGACGTTCGCGGTGTGCTCAGTATGACGTTCGTGGCGCGCTCAGCATGACGTTTTAGCCTGCGGTTTCGGGGTTTTATTGCATTCCGCCGCTGCGGTTCGGGGAGCGTACCGGGGGCCAGCTGGTCTGTTCGCCGGTTCGCGGGTTTACCGGCATCTCGCGCTTGTCGCGGGGGGTGCGTTCGGGGTCTTCGCTGGCCATTACGGTCAGTATGGCGGTTAGGATAACATTGTTGCGCACATCATCGAACACGATTTTATCGTAGGTGTCGCGGTTGGTGTGCCAGGTGTAGTTCCAGTACGACCAGCTCAGAGAACTGAGCGAAAAGCCCGGAGCACCCGCGGCCACGAAAGATGCATGATCGGTTCCGCCGCCGCTTGGCATACCGGGAAATGTTGTGTTGATACCACGGATGATCTCATTAGGAACGGCAGACAGCCATCGGCCTATAAAATCGTAGCTGTGCAGGAAACCCTGGCCGGAGATGTTCACAACACGACCGGTACCGTTGTCCTGATTGAACAGCGCCTGCAGGTTATCCACAATTTCGGGGTTGTCTTCAACAAAAGCGCGCGATCCGTTCAGCCCCTGCTCCTCGCTGCCCCAGAGGCCAACCAGGATTGTCCGTTTCGGGTTCGGGTATACTTTTTTCAGAATACGGGCTACCTCCATCATGGTAATGGACCCGGTTCCGTTGTCGGTGGCGCCGGTTCCGCCATCCCATGAATCGAAATGTGCGGAGAGGATGATGTATTCTTCGGGCAATTCTGTACCACGGATTTCCGCGATTGTGTTGAAGGTGGGCATTACGCCCAGCTCTTTCGATTCGGCCCGGACCCTGATCTGCGGAGCAGCTCCGCTTTCAACCATCCGGTAGAGCATGCCGTAATCCTCGAGTGAAATGTCAATGGTCGGCACTTTGGCGGTGTTGGCACCGAAAATTTTATTTACGCCAAAACCACGGGACCATTGCGACTGCACAATCCCGACCGCACCGGCATCCTCAAGCGCCCTTGCAAGATCCTGGTTGTTCAGGCCGGTTTTCCGGAGACGATCCGACCACGCGCTGGTGAGTGAATCGCGGCGGGTTTTCATCTTTTTAAACGACTCTTCTGTCGCAAATTCTTCCCAGTTGTAATCTGGGCGGCCGGTGGGCTGGTTCATGGAGATCATCACAAATTTACCATCCACTGCCGGCAGCCAGTTTCTGAAGGCCGCCGCGTTCTCGAGGTCGGGGATAATCACAAGACCGGCCGTAACACCATCGGCGGGCGTGGGCGGGCTCCAGGCAAGCTGCATCCCTTCAAGGGATACCACACGCGGATGGACCATATCGATATGGGTGATGCCGCGTTCCCAGCCGCGCCACTCGCCCCACTGTTCGTTGCGGGCCGTAATGCCCCAGCTTTCGAAGGTTGAAACAGCCCAGTCGTGGGCATGCTGCATCTGGGGAGTTCCCACCAGCCGCGGACCGATTACATCGAGCAGTTCGTGGGCCAGCACTTCGAGATGTGAGTTGTTATTGGCTTCATCAACAATGTTCTGGATCAGTACGTCGCGGTTCTGTGCGATAGTTGTACTGACGGCAAACATCAGAATGGTAACGAGTATAAGGAACTGTTTTTTCATGGGAGACGGATTTTCGATTTCAGGTGATGATAAATTCAGTTCAGAATACAAAAATCCGGGTGATTGACCGTGTTTTTGAGGTTCAAAATGGTGCGAAATTGCGGTTCATTTACATCTTTTTATACTGAGAGCCACTCATCCGGGTGCGGGAGCAGGGTTAAAAGCACGGTTTGATGAGCTTGTACTTATTTATAGACGCAAGACACGAGACGCAAAAAGCAAAAGGCGGCGAAAAGGCAGAAAGCAAAAGGTAAAAGTGGTGGCAGAAGGCAGAAAGCAAAAGGCAGAAGTCAGAAGGCGTGAGGCAAAAGGGGGGAGGGCACTCTCCCGCCCCCACTTCCGAACTCAATTGCTCAATTGCTCCCTGGATCCCTAACTCAAAAACCTGCCTGTTCAAAAATTCCGGTAAAGCCCCGAATCATGCGCAAAAACCACTTCCCCATTCTATTATTCCCTATTCTATTGTTCTACTGTTCCCTTGTTCGAAACATGCTGTTTCCCAAACATTGTTACCTTCCAAAATATGCAGCATAACCGAACTTGCAGCATAACCGAACTGCATTTCACGGTGGTTTACGCCGAGGGTTTGTCGCCGATGGGCGCGCTGGCGTGGAAATCACGGTGTACGATATCGGCGTAAGTGGTGAGCAGTTCCATAATCCGGTCGCGGCTTTCCGACCGCATCACCATGCCCACGTGGTGCTTTTCGTTCATGCGCCAGGTGATTTCCGGGGCATCGAATACCGACGTGTCGGGATGCTCGAAACGGGCAAGTGAAATGAGGATGCCGGCGAAATCATTCCGGGGCTCAGGCAGCGTCCATTTTTCAGCCCGGCGGACGGCCGACTCGATCCGTGCCCATTCCCGCCACAGATTGATGCCGGATGCGGTCTCCACCAACACGCTCAGATGGGCGCCGCCCACCCGTGATGAGGTTTCCAGGAAGTAGAATTCGCCGTCGTCTTTCGACAGGATAAATTCGGTATGCGATGCACTGTGGCGCATTCCGAACGCTTTCATCACGGCCGCGTTCAGGTCGCGAAGCCGCACCGCCTCTGCACTGTTCTGGTCGAGTGTGGCCGACCGGAAAATCCCGGCATGATGGGCTATTTCATACGGTGTGTTCAGGTATTTCGACGACCAGCAGAAGGCCACATCCCCGTTGAAAATGAGCGAATCGGAATGGTAAACGTCGCCGGGCCGGAACTGCTCGGCCAGAAACTGATGCCGGCGGTCGCCCAGGGCGTTGATGTGCGACCACAGCTCGTCTTTGCTGTGCACTTTTTTGATGCCGGTGGCAGAAGCTTCCCCGCGCGGTTTCACCAGCCAGGGCGCCGGCACATCATCCGCAAAACGGTTGATGTCGTCGTTGTGGAAAAGGGATGTAAACCGCGGAACCCGTATTCCCGCTTCATCAGCCTTCATCCGCATGGCCAGCTTGTCGCGGAAGTAGCGCGATGTGGTGAGGCCCATGCCCGGAATGCGTAATTCCTCGCGGATGGATGCAGCCTTTTCGACATCAAAATCGTCGAGGGCCACGATGGCGTCAATTTTCTTTTCACGCATCAGCCAGGCCACACCCCTGGTTATATCGGCGATATTTTCGGGCGTGTTTTCAATATTATCCATGAAAAAGAACTCATCGATAGCCTCGCGCGGCCACGGACGGTGCTCCAGCTTGCGGGACGTGAGCAGGTAGACCGTGTTTCCATCCTGCTTGCAGGATTGCATGAATTCCCCACCCTTGAAGTAGAATGAGATGCACAGGAACGTAAGCGGTTTATTCATTTGTAACATCCTCTTCATTTATCACATCCTCAATAAACGACACGAGCAGCCTGATGCCAAACCCGGTGGCGTTTTTCTGTTTTCCGAACTCGGTATCGCCGAATGCCGTTCCGGCAACATCCAGGTGCGCCCAGGAAGGATGGTTGCCGATGAACTGCTCCAGGAATTTGGCGGCCGTTATCGCCCCGCCAACCGGTTTTGTTCCCAGGTTCCTCAGGTCGGCCACATCGCTGCCGAGCTCATCGAGGTACTCTTCCCAGAGCGGAAGCTGCCACAGCCGCTCCCCGCAACGGCTCCCCGCGGCAGTGAGCTGCGCAGCGAGGTCGTTATTGTTGCTGAACAGGGCGGCCGCATGAAACCCGAGCGAGCGTACGGCATCGCCGGTTAGCGTGGCCACATCCACAATATGCTTCGTATCGCTGTTTTTGACGAGCCAGGCCAGGGCATCGGCCAGGATCAGCCGTCCCTCGGCATCGGTATCGATCACCTCTATCGTCTTGCCGCTGTAGGACCCGATCACGTCGCCGGGCTTTACAGACCGGGCGTCGATCAGGTTGTCGGTAACCGGAATCGCCGCCGTGAGTGAGACGGGCAGCTTCAGGCGCGCAGCAGCCTCGATGGTACCCATCACGGTGGCCGCACCCGACATATCGCTTTTCATGAACTGCATGCTGGAGGTGGGCTTGATAGAAAGTCCGCCCGTATCGTACAGAACGCCCTTGCCCACCAGGCCAATCCCGGCGGATTTTCCCGCCGTTTTGCCGGTATATCTCAAAACGATAAATACGGCAGGATGCTCGCTGCCCCTGTTTACCGCCTCCAGTGCCGACATCCCTTCTTTTCGGATGCGCTCCAGATCGTATACTTCAACCTCGTAGTCGTATTTCCTTGCCGACTCCTGCGCCCAACTGACAAGAAAATCGGGCGTTTTCCGGTTGGATGGGATATTGATAAGCTCCATCACCCGTTTCTGGGTTTCGGCTATCACCTGTCCGTGCTCGCAGGCCTTCCCGAATGCGGCCTCACCGGCGCGGGGTGAATAAATGGTAAGGGTGTTATCATGATTTCCGAACGGATTTCCGTTGCCGTTGGCATTTCCCTGCCCCGTTTTAAGGATGCCGCTTTCGTACGAACCGGTAAGCAGACCGTTAACCGCCGCTTCGGCCAGTTCCGTGAGATCCACGCCCGGAAGATCAACGCAGAGGGATATGGCATCGCCCAGTTTTTTTCCCTGTTTCCGCGAAAAACTCCGGAAAATGGCATAATACGGGCCAAAGGAGGTTTTATCGCC
>RECM01000268.1 GCA_007694035.1 Balneolaceae bacterium | reverse complement strand
TCGAAGACAACGGCCCCGGCATCCCCGACGAGATCAAAGACAAAATCCTGCAGCCCTTTTTTACAACCAAAAAAGGAACCCAGGGCACCGGCCTGGGCTTGAGCATAACCAACGATATCATCAAAGCGCACGGTGGTGAACTGATCATTAAAAGCGGTACATTCGGAACCGTAATGACCATTAAATTGCATCTGCCCAATTAAAACATCTGTCCCAATAAACCGATCGAACCGAATGGCAAAATCACCCGACACCGAAAAAAAGCTGCAGCAGCGTGAGGCCGAACTGGCTGTTATCAACAGCGTACAGACCGGGCTATTGGCCCACATGGAAATGCAGGAAATCTACGAACTGGTGGGCGAGCAGATCCGGAACCTGTTCGACGCGCAGGTTGCCGTTGTATCAACGTTCAGCTACAGTGATCACACCGAACAGTTTCAATACGCATTTGAGGACGGTGAACGCCACCATCTGGAACCCCGGCCCATCGACAAGCTCCGCCAGCGGCTCATTGATACCGCCAAACTGATCTGTATCAACGAAAATGCGGATGAGGAGTGGACCAGGCTCACCGGCGAGGAGCCAACCGTTGCTCCCGGTACAAAACTCACCAAGTCGGCCCTGTACGTTCCCATGGTGGCCGGAAGCACCGTCTCGGGCTACATCAGCCTGCAGAATGTTGACCGTGAACACGCCTTCAGCGAATCCGACATCCGCCTGCTCGGCACCCTTGCCAACAGCATCAGCGTGGCACTTGAGATGGCCCGGCTGTTCAGTGAAACCGAACAGCGCAATGCCGAACTGGCCGTTATCAACAGCGTGCAAGAAGGCCTCGTGGCCGAAATGGACCTGCAGGGAATTTATGATCTGGTCGGCGATAAAATCCGCGACCTGTTCGATTCTCAGGTTACGGTTATCGCCGAGTTCGACCATGATGCCCAGAAAGAGCAATTCCACTATGTGTATGAAGACGGAGAGCGTTTCTATCCGGATCCACGGGCTTATGACGGGATTCGAAAAAGGCTGATCGATACCCAAAATCTGATCCACATCAACGAAAATGCCGTTGATGAAATCAAGAAATACGGTGCCGATCTAAAACCGGCCCCCGGTACCAGGTTCCCGAAATCGATGGTCTATGAGCCATTGATCCTGGGCGATACGGTGCGCGGTTATGTAAGCCTTCAGAACCTGGACCGGGAGCATGCCTTCAGCGATTCGGATGTGCGGCTGCTCCACACCCTGGCCAACAGCATGAGCGTGGCCCTCGAAAATGCGCGGCTGTTCAACGAAACTGAACAGCGCAATGCCGAACTGGCCGTAATCAACAGTGTTCAGGAGGGACTGGTGGCCGAAATGAACATGCAGGGGATTTACGACCTGGTGGGCGATAAAATCCGCGATCTGTTTGACGCGCAGGTTGCCGGCATTGCTACATTCGACCATGAGAACAAGACCGAAAAGTTTCAGTACGTCTTTGAAAACGGCAAGCGATATTACCCGGATTCCCGTCCCTATGATAAAATCCGCCAGCGGCTCATTAAAACACAGAAACTGATCTGGATTAATGAAAACGCGGCCGAGGCGTATACCACCATAACCGGCGAAGCCCCGGTTGCCGTACCGGGCACCCGGGATGCGAAGTCGTTGGTGTTAGTGCCGCTGGTCATCGGCGATACCGTTCGCGGTTATGTAACCATTCAAAATGTCGATCGCGAACTGGCGTTCAGCGAATCGGATGTACGCCTGCTCAGCACGCTGGCCAACAGCATGAGCGTGGCCCTCGAGAACGCACGCCTGTTCAACGAAACCGAGCAGCGCAATGCCGAACTGGCGGTGATCAACAGCGTGCAGCAGGGTCTTGTGGCCGAAATGGATATGCAGGGAATTTACGATCTCGTCGGCGAACGGATCAGGACTGTTTTTGACGCCCAGGTTACCGGAATTGTTACTTTCGACCTGGAAAGCAAAACAGAGCATTTTGCGTATTTGTTTGAAGACGGCGACCGGCTTTTCCCCAACCCGAGGCCTTATGATAAGGTGAGGGAAAAGATCATCAACGAACGAAAAACGCTGCTGCTGAATGAAAATGCGGCAAAAACCCTGTCTGAAATCAATGGGAAGCCGTTCAAGCCGGTGCCGGGCACACGAATGGCCGTTTCGGGTCTCTTTGTTCCGATGGTTGTCGGCGATTCCGTACGCGGGTATGTATCGCTGCAGAACCTTGACAGGGAACACGCGTTCAGCGACCCGGATGTGCGGCTGCTTAATACGCTGGTAAACAGCATGAGCGTGGCCCTCGAGAATGCCCGCCTGTTCAACGAAACTACGCGTCTGCTGGCCGAAACCGAACAGCGCAACGCCGAGCTGGCCGTTATCAACAGCGTGCAGGAGGGACTGGTACGCGAGATGGATATGGAGGCGATCTACAGCCTGGTGGGCAACCGGATCTGCGATGTACTGCATACACAGACCATGGCCATCCGCACCTTCGACCATGAAAACGGAACCGAAAACTGGGTGTATGCCATTGAAAACGGAGAGCGCCTGTACATCGGCTCCGGGCCGTTTATCTGGGCCAACAAACATATTATAAAATCGAAAGAGCCCCTGCTCATTAACGACAATTATCTGGAGACATCCGTCAAATACGGGGGTACCGGCGTTACCAAAGGCCTGCCGCCGAAAGCCGCCATTTTTGTACCGATGATTGTCGGCAAGAACGTGATGGGGTCGGTGAGCCTTCAGAATGTGGAACGGGAAAACGCGTTTACCGATTCGGATGTGCGGCTGCTTGCCACACTCACCAACAGTATGAGCGTGGCCCTTGAAAATGCCCGCCTGTTCAACGAAACCACCCGCCTGCTGGCCGAAACCGAGCAACGGGCAACCGAACTGCATACGGTGAACCACATCAGCCGGGCCATGGTATCGCAGCTTGAGTTTGATGCCCTCATCAAACTGGTCGGCGACCTGATGAAAGATACCTTCAAGGCGGATATCGTTTACCTGGCCCTGCACGACCGTGAGACCAATATGCTGAATTTTCCCTATCATTTCGGTGACGAGATTGAATCCAGGCCGTTCGGCAATGGAATTACCGAGAAAATTATTTTGAACCGCGAACCCCTGCTCATCAATCATGACCTCGATTCGGCCTACGAGGAAATTAATGCGGAAAAAAGCGGTGAAATGGTCAATTCCTACCTTGGGGTGCCGATCATATCAGGTAAAAACTCGATCGGGGTCATAAGCGTGCAGAGCAAGGGGCAGGAAAACCGGTTCAGCGAATACGATCAGAGGCTGCTCACGACCATTGCCGCCAATGTGGGTGTGGCCATGCAGAACGCAGAGGCCTACCAGAAGCTGCGCCTGGCACTCGATGATCTGAAAGCCGCGCAGGAACAGCTTGTTCAGCAGGAAAAGCTGGCCAGCCTGGGTCAGCTCACCGCCGGCATCGCCCACGAGATCAAAAATCCGCTGAATTTTGTGAACAACTTCTCGGAGGTTTCCGCCGAAATGGTGGATGAAGTACTTGAGGATGTTACCGGTTACAGGGCGCGATTAGCAGGAAACGGTGCTGTCGATTCATCTGAACTGGATAAAACCTTCGCGGAATACCAGGACATTTTTAACGATATAAAAGCAAACCTCCGCAAGATCCACGATCACGGTACCCGTGCCGACAGCATTGTCAAATCCATGCTTCAGCACTCCAGGGGCGGTACCGGCAAACTCGAATTAACTGATGTTAACAGCGTTATTAAAGAGTTCGTAAATCTTGCTTTTCACGGCATGAGGGCAGGTGCCAAACCGATAAATGTGGATATCCGGTTCGAACTGAACGATCAGGTTGGGGAAATTCCGCTTATCTCGGAAGATTTCAGCCGTGTAATACTGAATCTGTGCAACAACGCATTTGATGCCATGAAGGAGAAGGAGCTGGCACACAATGACGGCGGAAAAACACCTTCCAATGCTCCGTACAAGCCGGAACTGACCATTCGAACCCTCCGGAATAAAGAACGGTTAACGCTGGAATTCGAAGACAACGGTCCCGGCATTCCCGGCAGCATCAAAGATAAAATCCTGCAGCCGTTTTTTACCACCAAAAAAGGCACCGAGGGCACCGGTCTGGGACTTTCCATAACCAACGACATCATAAAAGCCCATGGGGGCACCATGGAGATAGAAACAGAAGAGGATACCTTTACAAGGTTTAAAATTAACCTGAACTGTTAATATGCAAATCATGAGGTAATCAGCAGCAAAGGCCTTTGAAAGGCTCCATCATAGAAAACAATTGAGAGCCACTACACACTTTAAGCCACCGGGACCGCTACTCGCTGGCTAAGCCCTCGAGTAGCAGGGTCACCGGCTCGCTCAACCGCGAACCAACGGCATCGTAAGGCAGTGCGGCCCCCCGTGGTTGGCCCACAGCTCTCTTGCGCCGAAAGTGCGAACCGAGATGCCCGCCGCCTCCAGAGAAGCACGTGTGAGCGGCGAACCCTCGTACGCAATCACCTCACCCGGTGAGGTCGCGATGACATTGGCCGCCTGCCGGCGCAACTCTCCCATCGTTTCGCGCAGGAAGAATGCGAATCCCTCGGCACTGTCCTCAGGTTCCCGGCCGCCGACATAGCTCACCGTGTACCCCTTCGAGCGCACATAGTCAACGAGCTTCATCTCGCCCATGTCTTCCTTCTCGCCCGAGCCTGCGCGATAGACGGTAACCTTGCCGAATTCTTTCAGAAACTCCAGCCCCGCGGTTGCGTCGGCGGGGTCGATCGCCAGATCCGCCCGGGCGCCTTCGATGTAGCGAGAGAGCGGGTCTTTGCCCGTGTGCTCTGCCTCCAGTAGCCAGGGCATCGCCAGCGCGTGCTTGTGGCCGACATGCGTAAAGAAGGTATCGAGGTGCAGAAACATCAGCCGAAGGCCCGTCATGGCGGCGCTGGTACCCCACCCTCCGGGACGGCGCGAGCGAAAGTCCGTCTTGTGCACCTGCACGGCGACCACATCCATATCCAGCCGTCTGGCCAGCATCGGTGCCGCTCGGGGGTCACTCTGTTGCCCCGTGCCGAGGAACAGGGTTTGTTCGTCGACGACCTGCGCGTCGCCGCCTTCGAGTATGAGCCCCTCATTAACCGCATCGAACACAACGGGGAACTCCGACAGCTGCGGCGAATGCGACAGCGCAAACCGCAGTGTCATGTTCTCGCGCAGCCGCCTCGCCGACGCTGCATTGCAGACCACCAGCCCACCGGGCGCCATAAAACCAGCGTCGCGTGTCCAGATCGTTGATCTGCTGTCGCTGAACAGGTTGCGGTAGGTCCCGTCTTCCTGGCGCTGGAACTGGCGCTCAGAATCGCGCCCCAGGAGCGTCGAGGCGGTGACCGTTCCGGGCTCGCCAGACAATCTCGGATGAGCCGCGCTCAGCCAGGCCCGCCAACTGCCTCTGTGCCTGGCCTCATCGATCGCTCCCTGCAGCGCGTCGGTCAGTTCCACAGGCTCCGCGCCGTTCTGTCGCAACAGCTTCAGCAGTTCCCCGTGCTGGCGCACCCGATCCTCGCGCTCGCCCTCCACGCCCGGAATCAGCGACGTGTTGAGCCGGTCGATTGTGTAGTCATTCACCGTCGGGCTGTGCACCAACACCTTGCCGAGTTTGCCGATATCGTCGCGGACGAACGGTGCCCGACGCTCTGATGCCGCCCCGAACGTGGCCGCCGATGCACTGCCCATTAACGGAAACGCGGCGTACAACGCCGCCCCGGCGCCCAGCTTCAGCATGCTTCTTCGATCCATCATCGGTGATCCTCCGTCATAGTTATTTTTAACGTTTTCATATTAATTTCACTTTTTGTTATAGGTTATGTGAAAGCTCGAACTTCTTAGCAGGATAGCTTCAAACTATTTAAAAGGGTTAGGACAACCCGCGCAAATATTTGGACTATTCGCGCATTTATGGGAATTTTTGAAGTGAATGTTGTTTTAAAGACTGGTCTTCTCCAGAGGACTATTCAAAACCGGGATGGCGCAAGCGTCTCGCCTGTCCCTATGGGGCTTATATCCATAGTAACACGCAAATCAATCCACCCCTTTCCATAATTTTTGAATAGACGTGGGCCTGTTTGCAGGGTACAGGGCGCGGTGCATATCGTTTCGTGCTGGAGTCGAACGGGTTGATACGCCGCAGAAGGCGAAGGGGATGGTCCCTTACTCTGCGTGTGCGTCGGTTCGAAGTATCGTGTTCTGTTCTATCTGAAAAACAGATCCGCTCTATCTGAAAAACAGATCCGCCGCCATCGTAAGGTTAGCGGGAGCGATGGAGTTGTCTGTTTTCGCGCAGGCATGACGTATTTACTTTTTTTGATTATATATCGAAATCAGGTTAATAATATTGACTGTATTCATTACATTTGATTTTAACATGTGTTAACCGGGTTTATAAAAGTGCGATATATAAAAGCGGTGATTTTACCGGTTATCTGCCTGTTTGCTACAGAAGCTTTTTCACAACAGGTAACTTTCCGTCATCTGACCATAGATTACGGCCTGTCTCAAAATGCCGTCTATACAATTCTTCACGACAGCCGGGGATTTATGTGGTTCGGAACCAAAGAACATGAAGGCACCACATTTACCATTGAATTGAATGTTTAGGCAAACAACCCTATCGCCATCTGCCCGGATCTCCGGAATGCTGATGCTCTTGCTGCCGTTATTTTTATTGGCTGCCTGCAGCGGCACGTCCGGAGATAAGGACGCTTCGCTCCCACCACCGCTTTACCTTCAACCTAAAACGGTTGAACTAAAAGCAGGTGTTCCCATTCCTGCCACACCAAAAATCATCCACCCCGACAGCGTGGCCAAACCCCAATCTTTTGCCGTTGACCACGCAGCATTAACCAGAATAAATGCCCATCCCAACCGGCACCCACTACCCAACGAACGAACCACCATACCCATCGATCGAAGCCAGCTCAAAACCATACCTCTGGGCGAAGGCAATCCCGATTTTGTCTTGCTTAGTTCCACCGGTGACACGATACCCACCGGTGTCCCTGTCCCCGCTACGGGTAAAGTCGTAAAAGCTATTCATTCTAAACCCACCAAAGCCCTGCCACCAACCACCAAAGATGCCGCCATTGCCCACCTGCAATATTTAAATGTGGAACATGGTATGGCTTCATCTTTCGTCAGGGCCGTCTTAGAGGATCAAAGCGGAAATATCTGGCTGGG
>RECM01000095.1 GCA_007694035.1 Balneolaceae bacterium | reverse complement strand
CGGTTCTCCAGAACCCCGCCAGCTGCGATGTAAACCAACCCCCGGTCCTGGAAGATCTGTCCTTCATTGATCAGTGTCGAGCCATGAACACCCGCCCAGTTGTTCGCATCAACCCTGATAATACCGGCATTGGTGAGCGTTCCGCCACCCCGGAAATAGCTGCTGGCCCAGTGCAGCCCTCTGCCCCCAAAGTCTACCGTGGCACCCGCTTCATGTGTTTCTGTCTCGGTGTTGATGATCACCCGGCCCACCGGCTCGCCCGAGATGCTGCCCCGGAACGTATGAGTGCCGCTTTGCAGGGTCAGCTGATCGCTTTCAGCGGCGGCATGGAAAGTCATATCGTGATACGAACTGTTGGCCGACAGCCGCAGAGAGCCGTTGCTGACCTGTATGCGGCTGTCGGGCCGGCTGTCGATGATGATATTGATCGTGGAGAATGTGTTGCCATTGATCTTTTCGAGAATCCCGTCGTTGATGAATGTACCCATCGCCCCCGACGGGGAAATGTTCAGATCACCGGTTATCCGGTACAGTGCCCGGTTCTCCAGAACCCCGCCAGCTGCGATGTAAACCAACCCCCGGTCCTGGAAGATCTGTCCTTCATTGATCAGTGTCGAGCCATGAACACCCGCCCAGTTGTTCGCATCAACCCTGATAATACCGGCATTGGTGAGCGTTCCGCCACCCCGGAAATAGCTGCTGGCCCAGTGCAGCCCTCTGCCCCCAAAGTCTACCGTGGCACCCGCTTCATGTGTTTCTGTCTCGGTGTTGATGATCACCCGGCCCACCGGCTCGCCCGAGATGCTGCCCCGGAACGTATGAGTGCCGCTTTGCAGGGTCAGCTGATCGCTTTCAGCGGCGGCATGGAAAGTCATATCGTGATACGAACTGTTGGCCGACAGCCGCAGAGAGCCGTTGCTGACCTGTATGCGGCTGTCGGGCCGGCTGTCGATGATGATATTGATCGTGGAGAATGTGTTGCCATTGATCTTTTCGAGAATCCCGTCGTTGATGAATGTACCCATCGCCCCCGACGGGGAAATGTTCAGATCACCGGTTATCCGGTACAGTCCCCGGTTCTCCAGAACGCCGCCAGCAGCGATGTAAACCAACCCCCGGTCCTGGAATATCTGGCCATTATTGATCAGTGTTGTGGTATGAACACCCGCCCAGTTGCTCGCATCTATTCTGATGATCCCGTTGTTTGTGAGAATGCCATTACCCTGAATATATCCACTCAGAAGCTCCAGAACCCCGTTTGAGAGCACTCTGCTATCATTATTAAGTGTGAGAGCGTTCGATTTTCTGAGCGTCTGCGTTCCGCTGTCACCGCCCAGCGTCAGACTATTGATGGTCACAGACGCAGTGAGCAGCACAGTGTATGTGCCAGACATCGTAATGAAAACATCGTTGGATGCACCTGGAACGACTGCCGGGCTCCAGTTGGCCGCTTGTGTCCAGGTGGTACCGTCTCCTGCACCTGTCCAGCTAATATCATTGGCAAAAGCAGGTGATACGGTCAGGGCAGCAATGAGCAGGTATAAAATCCCTAATAAGGTATTCAGTCTGACTGATCGGATCAAAGTAGGAAAACAAAACAAAACCGGGACGTCAGAGTGATAATGTTTTATGGATTGCATTTGGTGGGAATTAGTGTAAAATTGGTATTTACAGACTATGCACCTTCGGCAGAGCAATCAGCTCATGCAAATAGTTAGAGTATCTTAATTATCCGGCATTAGAAAAGAATAAGAAACCAATGAAAGCGATCTGGAATGACCTGGCCGGAGAATTCGTAATCAGGATGCCGGCGAAACAAAACTGTTTATTTCGACTTTTATGGCAATGGTCTTTCAGAATTCAATAATTCCATTGTTGCTGCCTGTAATCGCAGGAGACTTCATCCGTTTCACCCCGGGAGAGATCTATGCAGTTGCCCTGATTATCAGCCTGCCGGGTATCATCCTGTCGGTACCGGTTCTGTGGAGCCGTATGAAAAGAAATCGTGCCGTTTTTGTAACGCTGATGCTGGTATGGATCCTGCTAATGCCGTGGATTGTACTGATCGTTGTGAACGGGATTGAGCCAGGAATTCTTGCTCGTTCTCACGCATACAGCACTATTGGATACTATAGCAGGGTCTTTCTACCGGGAATACTGATGTTGCCCGCTCTTGCGTGGTTAATTTCCCTTATGAGAAAAAAAGACCGGGGATGATCCCTCATTGCTGCATCTCCCAGTCATTTTTTGATATTATCTTTTTCTAATGATCCGTTCCCGCCGGTTTTGGTGCATTGATTGAATAAACATGTATCAAAACTGACGAATCCCATGAAAAAATCCTTCCGGACCATTTTAATGGTATCATCACCGGTAACGTTTCTACTCCTGTTCTTTATACTGCTTTTAATTCTCCCCGCTAACGCCCGGCAGACTCACGAGCTTGGCGGGGTTCTCATGTCGGGCTCCGGTGACGGCGGGTTCTGGACTAGTAGCATTTCCCTGTTCAATCCCGACACCACGCGGCTGCACCAGGTTTCGGTAACCACGCATTACTGGGGGAGTTCTGGAACCAATTCGGACTCTCTTCAGGGTGTACCCAGAGGGTCAATGAGTGGAGGGACCCGCGCGAGTTCCTGGAACCCGTCATTATCGCCATCCGGCAGGATGGTTTTTGTGGTCGACTGGTTTCGGGATACCGAAGGGGCGTACACTTTGGTTGCTCAGAACAGAGATGCTACCGATCGTGTTATTATCGGTGGCAAATATCCCGCAGGAGGTGGTGAAACAGATCGTGAATACCGCCCGTCAATATCGCCAGATGGGGAAAATGTGATTTTCACGGTCGGCGATGGGACTTTTGGATCCTTGTATATTGTACCATCCGACGGAAGTGAAGAACCGCGGCTTTTTGAGTTTAGTGTGCCTGAAGACTACTATAACAGTTGCTATGGTCAGGGTAACGTGATCCAGGCTGTTTACAGTCCGGATGGCAGTGAAATAGCCTATTTGGGATTCACTTCCCGGTCTTTTGAAGGGGGCTTTCAGGGTGTGAGAACGCCGGCTGTCTGCGTGATGAATGCGGACGGTTCAAACAATCGTGTTCTGTATGCGGATCAGATATACGGTTACAGGGGTTGGCACCAGGTAAACAGGGTCATCGACTGGAAAGCCGACCGGATCCTTTTTGCAAAAGCAAGCTGGGGGGTTAACGCGGGATTCGCTCCCAGATATGAGTTGATGATTATCGAATCTGGGGCAGGCGGGGTGGTACTGAACCGACCAATGGCAATGGTTGGGCCCAATGTGGTGCGCAGTTCCTTCCAGCTATCCCCCGACGGGCTCAATTTTGGTTATGCGCAGCACCCTTCCGGTGTGTGCTGGATTATGGTCGAGAACATCGAAACGGGTGAGATTGTGTTCGACCTCACCAATCGTCTGAATACGGGCCAGTATTGTTATTTCAACTGGTCGGCGGCCGACCCGGTGCCCGAACCGGCCCGTTTTGAACTGTCGGAAAAAGAAGTAGTGCTCTGGAATGGTCAGACAGCCCATGTGTACCCGACCTTATATGATGTGGATGGGAATGTAATCGTACATGAAGCCCGAAAGTATACCGGTGAAATGAATCCATTACAGATTCAGGTCAACCGGCTGGAGAATATCTATTATGGCAGGACCACTAATCTAACGAACCGGCAAAATTGTGCTCAAAATGCCGGCTTCGAGGCCTGTGTGACCCTTTGGAATGCCGAAACCCCGATCGTTTTCATGTCAGCTCCCGTAGATACCGCCTACGAAGCGGGACGGAAAGCCGGGTTGTATCGAATACACAGAATAGGCAATCCGCGCCCTGTAATGGTAAGTTTATACCGTTCCGGTACGGCGCAAATCTACAGGGATTACATCCTGGATCACCCCTCCCTGTTTATGGCTTTTGAAGAAGGGGTGTACGAACGTTTTATACAGCTTATACCAATCGAAAACGGAGTATTAACGGCCAACCGGGTCGCCCGACTGTCGTTTTGGACCGGATCCGGGTATAATGTCTACACCCCAAATAGTAGTAATCTGGCAGACATTACCATTATCGACAGCGGAATTTCAGCCAGCGACCTGGCAGTATCCGGTATTTCTCCGGTACGCGGAACGGTGCGCGGTACATCCAACCTGAAGGTGGCCGGACGGGCCTTTGAACCGGGTACCAAACTGTATCTGCAGAGGGGCAGTACTCGCATTGAGGCCACAGGTGTGACCGCAGACCGCCGGACGATCCAAAGCAGCATCAGCGGCAAGGTCGATCTTCGGGGGCAGGCTCTGGGATTCTGGGATGTGGTGGTGGAGACTCCTGGCGGTGCAACAGCCGTTTTGCCAGATGGCTTTGAAATCATTCCGGAACAGGAGTTCAGGTTGTTTTCTGGCGTGTACGGGAACCCGTTTGTAAGCATCCGGGCACTGGGCCATAACTACCGTGTAAAGATAACCAATGCCGGCGACAGCGATGTTTATGATGTACTGGCTTTCATAAATCTGAGCAACGGGGTGGAGGGAACCATCACAAACCTGCGCGAAGTGGAGTATGACGAGCCGGAGTTCAACAACGATTTCCCGCAATTCCTTGACCGGGGCGATTTTCAGATCGCACCGGTATGGATCTACAGATTGCCCGCCCGGGAATCGATTGAACTGAACGTGCACGTAAGGGTGCCGGCCGAACTTCTGGGGACAGAGATGGTGCTCGGGGTCACGCACCGGCCCCCGAACCCGGATGAGGATTTCTCCTGGACCGGCATTTTTGATGAGCAGCAGGAGCGCCTGCCCTGGAACATTGGAGTAATGCTGGGCATGATGCAACAGGCAGCCCTCGAATTCAATGAGAATGTGATGCAGAGCATTAAGAACGGAGGAACCGGTGAGATCATGATTTGTCCCCCTCCTCCTTCCCCGCCAACCGACGGCGGCTGCAAGGATTCCGGGTCTGGTGAATTCACGGGCAACCAGGCCGATGATGCCTTTAACCTGGCCATGCAACTTCAAAATGACCGAAAAAGAATGTTCAATGCCGTGAGTAAATCTGCAGAATTTGGTACCGGTCAGGCGGTTATTGCTCTATCCAAGCTGGTTGGGGGTAAGGTCGGAGAATGCATAGCCAAGCACGTGGTTCACCGGGCAACCGGCATGAGCAGCTCAAAGGATTTTGCCCGGGAGCTGGGGTTCACCGGGGGCGGGAATGGAATTGGCGGCGGTTCAGGCGACGGTGGCGGGGAGAAATGCCCGCCGGTCGTTACCTCCTGGGATCCCAACGACAAACTTGGTATAGCCGGGGTTGGCGAAGGCCGGCATATCAGAGAGCTGGATCAATTCCCCTATCAAATCCGGTTCGAAAATGTGGATTCGGCCACAGCACCGGCGCAAATTGTGGTAATCACCGATACGCTCGATCTGGCTGTATTCGATGTGAATACCTTCCGGCTTGGCGGGATCGAGATCGCTGATGTAACCGTTGTTGAGCCCCCCTACGGGGCCACATCCTACGTTACCACGGTCGACCTGCGCCCTGAAAAGAACCTGCTGGTGCATACAAGTGCCCATCTCGAGCGCAACGATGAGCAGAACTTCGCCCGGATAGTCTGGATTCTCACAACCCTTGATCCTGCTACCAATCAGCTTCCGGAAGACCCCATGGCCGGGTTCCTGCCACCCAACAAGTCGGCCCCGGAAGGCGAGGGCAGTGTACGGTTCTACATCTCACCGCATCAGTACCTCGGCGACGGCACCCGGATCAGCAACCATGCCGAGATCGTGTTCGATTCAAACCCGCCGATTGTGACCCCGGTATGGACCAACACGGTGGATCTTTCGCCGCCGGGCAGCGAGGTGATGCTTGTTGAAGCGACCGATACCGCTGGCGTGTATATCGTGACATGGGATGGAAGCGATGCAGGCTCGGGCATCCGCAGTTACGGGATATTTGTGCAGCAGGGCGACGGGCCATTTGAGCTCTGGAAGGAATCACGCGAGACCTCGGGTATTTTCAGGGGCGAGCCCGACACGCATTACGGCTTCTTTGCCATGGCCATCGACCGGGTAGGGAATGTGGAACCCGGCAAAACAAGCGCCGAGGCCGTTACCCCGGGTACGGTATCGGTGAGCGAAAGCGATCTGCCGAGGGTTTTTGCCCTGCATGCCAACTACCCCAACCCGTTCAACCCTGTCACGGTCATCCCCTACGACCTGCCCGAAGATGCCTGGGTGCGGATTACTGTCTATGACGTACTGGGCCGCAGGGTTTACACGGTTGTGAATGCACAGATGCAGGCCGGCAGGCACGCTGCCACTTTTGATGCTGCCCGGTTGTCGAGCGGTGCCTATATCTACCGGATCGAGGCCGGTTCATATGTGAAATCGCGGAAAATGATGCTGGTGAAATAGCATAGTGCCGTTAATTGAATAATGTTGAGGGCCTTATCACAAAAAGCCGGTTACACTGTCCCATCATCTGACGGGCTCTTTCCTACAGGTTGATGAAACGGGTCATGGAATAAGCAGAAATAAAACGATGAAGCTGACCTTTCAGTCCCGAGAGAATGGTTAGGTAACGGAGAGGATTGCCTTAACGGGTGGTCCTCTCTTTATTTTTTCGGGGTATAAGAAATGTATACATTCTGAACCATTCAACTGTGTGTCAAAGCCCGGCCAGCTGGTTTCTGGCGATTCCGATCAGCCGGGTATTCTGAATGTTTTCGGGATCCTCCATAACGGCCACTTCCAGCAGTTCTATGCTGGCCTGGAAATGCTTACGGGCCAGCGACCGGTCACGAAAACTCGGTTCACTCTCATGATAGGCCAGGTTGCCAAGGTGGATGTGGCAGATGGCAAGCGACCGCCTCGCCTGGGCGTTCCGCGGGTCTGATGCGGCAAGGTTGCTGAAAATCTCCAGCGACCGGTGGTAAGATTGCAGGGCTTCGTCCAGATTTCCCCGGTTTCTGTACAATCCGGCTACTTTTTCGTGCGCGATGGCCACATCACGGATGGCATTGGTGTTCGCGGCATTCCGTTCCAGATATTGCTCCCGCAGCCTGAGTGATTTCAGATAGGCATCAAGCGCGGTAACATGATCGCCCTCTATCTCATACATGGTACCGATTCGTTCATTTGCAAGACCCAGCAGGCGAATAAGGTTGCTGTTATCCGAAGTATCAGCCCGACTGATATCCTCCAGAATGCCCAGTGCGGTTTTGTACCCGGCGAGTGACTCGGCGGGCCTGCCCAGGTTCTGAAAATTGGGGTTGCCCAGCAGATCTCCCAGTTTAATGCCGGAAATAGCATATTCGGTCTGGTAAAAACGGTTATCCGGTTCCATATCGACAAGTTCCCGGTACACACTCTTTGCCAGCCTTTTGTAATACTCGGCCGCTTCCAGCGCGCCGGTCTGGGCGTATACATCACCCATGTTCACGTGTATGCTGGCCAGAATGGTTCTGGCCTGCACATCCAGAGAATCTTGCCGGATAGCCCTCGTTACCCACTGCAGCCCCTTGTTATAACTTTCGATCGCGTCGGTGGTGCGGCCAAGATTGGCATTTGTGGGATTTCCCTGTACGTTGCCGACCTGATTGTAGGCGGCTGCAAGTTCTATCCACAGATCACGATCCAGGGCTTCCTGGCGGGTGAGGCGATCAAGGTACTGCAGCGACCGTTCGATTACGAGCTCACGGGCGTATGTGGATCCGGGCAGGTTGGCGATGGCATCGTGGAACTCGAACAGGAAGGATCCGGCCAGCTGCCTCACATCCTGATAACGTTCTTCGGCAACCTTCCGCTGTTTTTCGGCCTCAACAGCCTGGAGGATGGAGAATGTGGCGGCCCCCGTGAGCAGCAGGGCAACAAGGGCGGCTATAGCGACTCCGGTACGGTGCCGCCGGATGAATTTCCTGACCAGATACCCGGGCTTTTCAGGACGCGCAGAGACGGGGAGATTCTGCCTGTACCTGCGTATGTCGGATAGCAGCTGATCTGCCGATCCGTACCGGCGGGCCGGGTCTTTTCGAAGGGCTTTCAGGATAATGTTATCAAGGTCACCTTTCAGTTTCGACTGCATCCCGCGGATGTGGGCCAGGCTGGCTTTTCCGTCTTTCTGAGCTGCAACCTGCGGTGATGGTGTGCCGGTTGATTCGGCAGTGTGCTCCGAACCACGCTGCACCGGGTTTCTGTTGTATAGAAGGGAACTCGGTTTTACCGGTTCGGTAAGGGTAATCACATGGCCCACTTCCAGCGGGCTTTTCCGGTTCACATCATAGGGCATTTTGCCGGTGAGCATTTCGCATAATAAAAGGCCGAGGGCATATACATCGCAGGCCGTGGTGATGTTGCCGCCTGTTATCTGCTCAGGGCTCGCGTATTCAGGTGTCATCAGAAAGAGGCCGGTACGCGTGGCTGGGATAGTTGCCTCTGTACTGTCATCCAGCAGTTTGGCGATGCCGAAATCCAGCAGCTTGACTATACCGTCGCCCGATACCATAATGTTCGACGGTTTCAGGTCGCGATGTACAATCAGCTGCTGATGGGCGAAATGGACCGCCTCACACATCTGCTCGAACAGATCAAGCCGATCATCAAGCGGCAGAACATGCTGTTCGCACCAGTCAGTAACGGGCATACCGTCGATGTATTCAAGGATGAAATAAGGGCGACCTTCGGTGGTTACACCCGCATCGATCAGGCCGGCGATATTCGGGTGCTGTAACCGGGCAAGAATCTTCTGCTCCGCAAGCAGGCGGGCTTTCATGTCCGTACCCGGTATAAGCCCGTGCAGGAATTTCACCGCGACCCTGCGTTCGAACAAACCATCTATGCGTTCGGCAAGGCATACGGTGCTCATGCCGCCATGGCCGATTTCTTCCAGGATTCGCCACGGTCCGATCACTTTCCCCCTCAGATCGGCTACCTCCTGCATTATGCTGGTCTCAAGAAAGCCTCCTGATTGTTCGTGGGCACGGATAAGTGCCAACACATCCGGCACATCATCAGGGTGGGTTTTCCGGAGACTGTCGATGTAAGCGTCGCGCTCATCTCCAGACACCTCCAAAGCTTTCTGGAAAAACTCCTCAATTCGCAGCCATTGATTGCTGTCCATAGTTGGTTGTTGCCCGATGTGTGGTTTGTTTATACCCGGTTGACGTTTTTTAGCCAGCCGGCATATTTGGTTCGATTGCGTAAAAGCCGGATATTTTGGGTTGTACTCAATTCATGATCTGTGTGTATAGCCATGCCCGCGCGCTAGTCCAGTCGCGTTTCACCGTCGCCGGGGAGATGCCCAGTATATCGGCGGTCTCCTCAACCCCATAGCCTCCGAAATAGCGGCACTCCACTACTTTGCTTTGACGTTCGTTCAGTTGCTCCAGCCGGCTGAGGGCTTCATCCAGGCCGATCAATTCACCGGCCTTCTCCTGGCTTAGGAAGTAGCCCTCATCCAGTGTAACGGGTTTAACGTCGCCCCCGCGCTTGCTGGTTTTGCGGGCCCGGGCGTAGTTCACCAGAATCTGCCTCATGGCCCGTGCGGCGATCACAAAAAAATGCTTCCGGCCCGACCAGTCTTCCGATGGCGGGTTTTGAACCAGCTTCAGATAGGCTTCATGTACAAGAGCGGTGGTATTAAGGGTGTGTCCGGCACGTTCACTGCGTAATTCTCGCCGGGCGAGCTGTCGCAGCTCCTCATAGACCAGCGGGAGCAGCTGATGTACCGACTCACTGTTGTCCCCATCCATTGAATTGAGCATGGAGGTGAGGTATTTTCTGTCCGTTGTGGATGCCATTCGTTATCCGCTACACCTCAGTGCGAAATGGTTCGTCATTCGTTCTGTTCATTCCTCATCACTTTACTTAAAATAATATAAAAACCGGTTTCCCAAATTGTGTTCCCGTTATTCTGAATATCTGTGATCAAGTAACAGCTTATACCTGCTTCAGATCGATGAAAAATTTTATCGTATCCATATCATATGTAATAATAAAAAAATTGTTTTCTTATTAAGAATTTTTAATATATTCCTGAAGCTTTGGTTTTAAAGGAAAGAGAGGGAAATAAAACAGGCACAGGTTTAGTGATCGATAAATGTACAAACAATGGGTAAGGAAATTTGAGTTTTGGATCGGCAGATGTGGCAGTCCTTGTCAGTATAACAAGATGATGATGATCATGGCTTGAGTACATTCAAGTAATTGTAATGCGCAAAACAGGCGTTATGCCAATGAAAGAATGGGTCTCCCAAATGTGAAGCCGGGAGAAAGTTCAGGGAGAATAGTCTCCTGAATTGCCTGTGAAAGATAATTGGAAAGGAAGCACTATGGAACGGTCAGAAAATAAGGTGTCCGTTGTTCAGGAGAGAAATAAACCGGAAAGCAATTATAACGGCAAAGATGTAGCCACGTACAGGGATTTTATAAGACGCATCAGAGATTTATCGGAATATAATGAGAAGCTTGAGAGGGTCGTAGCCGATCAGTCACGTGAACTTACCGGGGTCATTACCTCCAATTCAAAAGTGATATCAATCATAGCGCACGATCTGCGAAACCCTTTTATTTCTATAATCGGGATTCTTGAAATGATCCGTGACTATTTTGAACACAATCAGGGTAGCGATATTGAAAAATATATCGATATCGCCACTGAATCGGCAAACAGTTCACTGAACCTGCTGGATAATCTGGCAGCATGGGCTGTTTCTCAGGATAGCGACAGGGCGATGCATCCTGAAGTGATCGACCTTATAGAAATGCTGATGGATGAAATCAGGATCATCAGGTGTTCAGCTATACAAAAACAGGTCAGCCTTGTCTATTCCATACCCCCCGAACTGAGTATAGTTGCAGATGAACAGATGATAAAAACCGTACTCCGCAACCTGATCAATAACGCGGTTAAATATTCGAACATCGGCGGGGAAGTAAAGATCAGTGCTTCTAAAGAAAATGACTACTTGGAATTTTCAGTGCAGGACACCGGTATTGGCATATCCTATGAGGACCAGCGGAAACTGTTCAGAAAAGATATCCTTCACTCAACACCCGGCACCAATAAAGAAAAAGGAACAGGTCTTGGGCTACTGCTCTGCAAGGAATTCACTGAAAAACACAATGGTAAAATCCGGCTCATAAGCGAACCGGGAAAGGGGAGTAAATTTATTGTGACACTGCCGAATCCCGCATGATCTGGCTCGACCTTGATCCGAATTTGATCCTGTACGGTCCGACCCGCGATTTATGGCATTGAGGGAGAAAGCGGGGTTTATCAGGTAATGGGCCTGATATTCTCTCCCATATTCCTCAGGCCCTTATCCGCTTGTTACCATATAAAATAGTGTTATCTTTATTGTTTATCTCATTTAATACGCTATTCCTGGAATTTATGGGCACAGTAGAACGAGTAACTTTCAACAACCGCATCAGCCGGGAATTCAGCAAAACGGTAAAACAGCGGGCCGACGATTATTTCACTGAGAATAATCTTTCGCGCCATGCCAATGCACAGATGGTGGTGAAAACCATTCTGCTGCTCTCGCTCTATTTCGGCTCGTACGCCCTGATCATGTCGGGTCAGTTGTCACTGGGCTGGATGTGGTTTTTAACATTTCTGATGGGCATCGGGATGGCTGGCATCGGTTTTTCCGTATCCCATGATGCCCTCCATGGTGCGTATTCGTCGAACAATACAGTAAACCGTGCCCTCGGTTTTTCTTTTGACCTGCTCGGCGCCAACGGCTACATCTGGAAGATCACCCACAACATCATCCATCATACCTTTACCAACATCCACGGCCATGATGAGGATCTTGAAGTGGCCGCGTTTATCCGTCTTTCGCCCCATTCCGAGTTCAAATGGATACACCGGGTGCAGCACATCCTCGCTTTTTTCGCATACAGCCTGGCCACCTTCTTCTGGGTGTTCATCAAAGATTACCAGAATTTCCTGAAGCCCAATATCGGCCCGTACGACAATAAACAACATCCGGTGAGCGAGTGGATCATACTGATTGTTACCAAGCTGATCTATTATACCTACATGCTCGTGCTGCCGCTCCTGCTGCTCGATATCACCTGGGTACAGCTGCTCATCGGATTTGTGACGCTGCACATCACCGCCGGCCTGATTCTGGGCATCATCTTCCAGCTTGCCCATGTGGTGGAGACGACCGACCACCCGGTGCCTGACGAGACGAACATGATCGACGAGCACTGGGCGATCCATGAAATGATGACAACCAACAATTTCGCCCGTGATAACAAAGCGCTGTGCTGGTATGTGGGGGGACTGAACTTTCAGATCGAACACCATCTCTTCCCGAAAGTCTGCAGCATTCACTATCCTGCGCTCAGCCCGATTGTCGAAAAAACGGCCGTGGAATTCGGCATCCCGTATAATCAGCATAAAACCTTCAGGGAAGCGGTTGCATCCCATTACCGCGTACTGAAAAAATTCGGGAACCCGGATTTTGTATGGTCCGGCACCAAGCCAGCCTGAATTGGGTTAGTTGTATTCGTCAGACTTACTAATTGGTAGAGTTATTTAGTATGCCTGAAACTGCGTGAGCTTTCTGAACCCCAAAAAGCGCATATACTCATTGAGTATTTTTGTTACGACCAGGTGCATCCACTGCGTTAGCGATGAGACCATGCCGGCAACGAGGTTGTATTGGTGTTCAGACTGATTCTCTTTGTTGATTGGTTTGGTGTAAAATTTCCCATGAATCCTATTTCAGATAGCTGTAAAACAACTTGACTGGATTTGATTCTGTGGTTTAGCAACAATTGAAAGCCGGATAAATCCGATTCAGGAATCAGATTTAATTTAGTAAAGTAGTGGGGTAACCCAAACTATTACCGGATATACAAGGAACTAAAATCATTAGCCGATGTCATCTGATGAATGGGCACAAATTTCAGATCTTTTTCACGAAGCTCTGCAACTGTCAGTAAATGAACGGGAAATATTTATTGAATCGGTTGAAAAAAAACATCCTGACATAGCCCTAGAAATCCAAAGTCTGCTAAAGTCACATTACGCGTCCGGATCATTTCTCACGGGAACAGCCATCGATAATATTATTGTGCAGAAACGGGGCAGAATCAGGTCGAAATAATGTGGCTGGCAGCTTATTGAACCGGTTCGACCCAATAACTGAATTATTCATCCAAATGTCTGATTTCGGCCGGCTGGTATCCGGTGACCGGCTTTTAGAGATTGTTAGGCAGGAAAGTGTAATATGAGTGACCTGGTTTAACGCCTCAGTTCTTCCAGTTCTGCCATGGCATCCATAATAAGCCGGGATTCGGGCGAAAATCCGGCTGCTTCGGCTGTAGTGATTGCAAGTTCAAGGTGTTCAATTGCCAGGTCATTTTTGCCGTTCATTTTCAGAACACGGGCCATACGTTGAAACGCTCCCGAAACCCTTGGATGATCCGGTCCAAGGGTAGCACGGTACATGCACAGAGATTCACGGAGGTAATTCTCAGCTTCCAGAGTGTTACCATTGGAAGCCAGAGCTGAACCCAGGCTACCCATAGCCCAGGCCAGTTCTGAATTTTCATCACCAAGGGCTCTCCGGAAAATAGTTACGGCCTCGGTAGTTGCATTTATCGCCTCTTCGTGCCGTTCCAAATCCCGGTATACAGATCCGATATTGGTAAGGGCTCTGGCTATTCTTGTATTGTCCGGGTCATAAGAGTCACGGTAGATTTGAAGTTGATGCTCCATATATGGAAGTGCTTCTTCAAACTGGCCCATATCAGCGAGTACAATAGCTACATTCGCCATTCCCGCAGCAATCTCTATCATATCGGCATTCGGGTTCAACTGCTTTATTTCGGTGCTACGCCGGTGCATTTCGGCCGAGGCTTCAAGATCACCGGTCCTGTAATAGACATAGCCAAGGCTGCTCATGAGATTCCCAACCAGTTGATCGTTTTCGCCATATAGCGTACGGGCCGATTCAAGTGCCAAAGTCAGCAGAGAATCGGCTGCCGAATAGTCTCCCATCAACAGATAGACCGAACCGAGTGCATCCAGCGATTCAAAACGATCGCGGTGATGGCGCCTCTTTAGCTGTTCTCTCAACAGCAGTGCCCTGCTGAGCTGGATGCGGGCCTCTTCATACAGTGTTAGTTCCCGGTAGGTGATGCCAAGAGCGTGCCTCAACTGGGCTTCCACATCGGGTTGCCCGTCGAAACTCTCACCAAGTTTTGCAGCTGCCTGGTCTAGCAGCGAGGCCACCCGTACATCACGGCCCTGGTCGCGCGGGTCGGCTGCATTGAGCAATCCGACAAGGAAATCATTTACAGCCTGAGCTTTGCGGGCTTCTGATTCAGCCAGACTCGCCTCCCGAAGTGAGAAAAGAGTGGAAATGATCAGAACGAATAGTATTAAAACCGATGCGGCCACAACCGCACGGTTACGCATCACAAATTTCCGTGTTCTGTACACCGTATTTTCGGGCCTTGCCGAAACCGGCAGGTTTTTATTGTATCTGTGGATGTCCTGCATCAGTTGCTCAGCAGATCCGTAGCGCCGTTCAGGCTCTTTTCGAAGTGCTTTGAGTACTATATTGTCCAGATCGCCCCTGATACGGTACCTGAGCTGTCTTATGGAGATTCCAGGATAGCCGGGCCCTGAATCTGATTCATCTGCGTTATCAGCCTGTAGCTTTATGACAAGTGAACTGGGTTTTGCCGGAACCTCTTCTGTGACAATCAGTCCGATTTCAAGCTGATTTTTTGTTTTGACGTCATACGGCAGTGAGCCTGTAAGCATTTCGCACAGCAAAAGGCCGAGGCTGTACACATCGCTTGCCGTTGTGATAACATCACCGTGCATTTGCTCCGGACTGGCATACTCAGGGGTCATCATGTGCATGCCGGTGCGTGTTACCGGCATAAATTCGGCAGATTCATCGTCAAGCAATTTGGCAATGCCGAAATCAAGCAATTTAACCATGCCGTCGCGGCCAACCAGTATGTTGGATGGTTTCAGGTCACGATGCACAATTAGGCGCTGGTGGGCATACTGAACGGCTTCACAGATTTGTTCAAATAAGTTAAGCCGGTCTTCTAAAGGTAATTTATTTACTTTGCACCACTTTGTAACCGGAATACCATCAATGTATTCAAGAATCAGATAGGGTCGTCCATCTTCAGTAATACCTGCATCGATCATGCCCGCAATATTGGGATGTGAGAGTTTAGCCAATATGCGCTGTTCGGCAATCAGGCGGGCATGCATATCGGGTCCCGGCATCAGGCCGTGCAGAAACTTGATGGCCGTCTGGCGATCGTAACGTCCGTCGGCCCTTTCTGCCAGGAATACGGTACTCATACCACCGCGGCCAATTTCGTGAAGTAATCGCCATGGACCAATCGACTGACCCTGAATACCGGCAAAATCATCAAGAATGCCGGTGTTCAGGAATGTGCCTGAATCAAGATGTGCATCCAGCATCTTCCTGACGTCAACGGATGCATCAGGATATTCATGATCCATTTTATTGAGCCATGAATGAAGTTTATCACCCGACAGTTCAAGCGATTTGTGAAATAGTTTTTCAATGAGGTGCCATTGGTCCGAATTCATTAGATCGAACAGTTTTCAGTTAGTATTGGAAAAATTACAACCACTTGCATAAGAGTATGATACCAAACCTGGGTACTTCATATGCGTAATACTTGCTTTGTGCTGGTACCGGTGAAGACTATCTATATGAAACAGGTAAATATAATACTATACAGGTAACTATAAATTCCCGGTTATTTTTTTATCTGACTGAATAACCAGGCTCGTGCACTTGTCCAGTCACGCTTTACAGTGGCGGGTGATATTCCAAGAATATCAGCAGTTTCATCAATACCATATCCTCCAAAATAACGGCATTCGACTACACTACTCAATCGTTCATCAAGCTTTTCAAGACGACTCAGTGCGTCATCCAGATCGATCAGTTCATTCGCTTTTTCCTGGCTCAGATAATAGCCATCTTCGAGAGCTATGGGTTCATCTCCGCTACCCCGTTTCTGCGAATTTCTCGACCGGGCATAATTTACAAGAACCTGCCTCATGGCCCGTGCAGCAATCATGAAAAAATGTTTTCTACCCTCCCAATCTCCTTTTGGCGGGTTTTGAATCAGTTTCAGATAGGCTTCATGCACAAGTGCAGTGGTATTCAGGGTATGACCCGACCTCTCGTTTCTGAGTTCACGGTGGGCTATTTGCCGAAGTTCATCATAGACCATCGGCAGCAGTTCATTTACTGACTCGCTGTCAGGCCTGCCAACAGAATTAAGCAGCTTTGTAAGATGGTCTTGGCCGGATGATGAAGGCATAGTTTAAATTTGCTATATATTCATCAGAAACACAAAAATATGAAAATTTTACAACTTTGTTTTGTGTTCAATTTTGTAATACGCCGGTATACTCTGAGATTTTAAGTCGCAGCTGATTCTGAAAAATCAAATTTCAAATCAGAATTATGAGCCCGCTCTGAAAAGTCAAATTTTGCTGATTTCACCTCTTAATAAGGGCTTTAAAGGCAATATTTTTAGCAAAAAATATTTTTTGGAGTGGTCTCAATTATGGGTTCCGAATAAATCGAAATTAAACTGACCCGTTTAAGATGCTGGCTTAGGTACGGGTACGCTGGCTTAAAGTGAAATCTTTCCCGGCATCATTCACTTGCACAGGTTCTGGAAAATGGATGTCACTCTTAAAAACCTGTTAAAAGGATTGCCCGTAATCCAAATGTATACTGCAGCAGAATCGGCATCTCCGGGATTTTATCTCTGTCAAACGTAAATACGTAAATATATGTCACGATTTTTGGCATAATGGATATGCGAAGTTAAATTTATGCCATCTGATGCAGGCCTGCGCCACCGCCTGACCTCCTGTCCAACCCTATTCAAACGATTCTGTCATGAAAAACCTGGTTTTAAGCCTTGCTGTTTCGCTGTTTCTGTTCACCTCTCTGATTGCCCAGGGTACCATGCTCCTCCGCAATCCGGCCGTGAGCGAGACCCACATTGTATTCACTCATGCCGACGACCTTTGGGTGGTCGACCGAGCCGGTGGTGAAGCCCGGCGCCTTACCACGGCCATGGGCTCGGAACTGAACCCGCGCATCTCGCCCGATGGGCAGTGGGTTGCATTTACCGGCCAGTACGACGGTAATATGGATGTGTTCATCATTCCAATAGAAGGCGGGGAGCCGGTGCGCCTCACCTGGCATCCCGGGGCCGATGTGGTCCAAGACTGGATGCCCGACGGAAATGCCGTCATTTTCATGTCGGGCCGCGAGGGCTATCCAACGGCTAACACCCATTTTTATACCGTTTCGGTTGATGGTGGCACGCCCGACCGACTCCCCATTCCGTTTGCATTCGCCGGTTCGGTCTCGCCCGACGGGCGCAAAATGGCCTATCAGCCCTACCGGTTCTGGGATCCCGAATGGCGCAACTACCGCGGCGGCCAGGCCCAGCCCATCTGGATCCTCAACATGGAGTCACATGAACTGGTGCAGACACCCCGCACCGACGGCGAGCGCCACACCTCTCCGGTTTGGATCGGAAATACGGTCTATTATCTGTCGGAACGGGATTATGCCAACAACGTATGGTCGTTCAATACATCGAACAATGAAGAACGCCAGCTAACCTTTCATGCCGATTTTGATGTGAAGAATCTGGCAGCGGGCGGCGGAATTCTGGTATATGAGCAGGGCGGTTACTTGCATGAACTAAACCCCGTGTCGGGCGAATCGAAGCAGCTTGAGATCCATGTTCGGGGCGACCTGAACTGGGCGCGACCCCGTTACACCGATGTTTCATCGACTCAACTTGTAAACGCGCGGCTTTCACCAACCGGCCAGAGGGCGGTTTTTGAACACAGGGGCGAGATCATCACCGTACCGAAAGAGCACGGCGACTGGCGCAACATCACCAACAGTTCCGGCGCCGCCGACCGGAGCCCCGTATGGTCGCCCGACGGGCAGCAGATCGCCTGGTTTTCGGATGCATCCGGCGAATATCAGCTCATGGTTGGCCCGCAGAACGGCCTCGGCGAAGTTCGTGCCTATCCAATCCCGAACGAAAAGTTCTATTTCCGTCCCGACTGGTCGCCCGACGGCAAGCACATCGCTTTCACCGATACCGACTATAACCTCTGGTACATCACACTGGCCAGTGGCGCCGTTAAAATGGTGGATACCGACCGCTACGCCCATCCGAACCGGACTATGAACCCGGCCTGGTCGCCCGACAGCCGGTATATTGCATATGTACGCCTGCTCGATAACCAGTTCAAGGCCGTTTTTGCACATGATGTGGCGGCAGGGCGCAATCATCAGCTTACCGACGGGCTCTCCGATGCCATCGATCCGCAGTGGGATGAGAGCGGCAAGTACCTCTATTTCCTGGCAAGCACCGATTTTGGTCTCAATACCGGCTGGCTCGATATGAGCAGCTACAACATGCCGGTGAACCGGGGGCTCTACATGATAGTTCTCGCAAAAGATGAACCCTCGCCCTTCGCTCCACGCAGCGATGAGGAGCCGACGAATGGCAATGGCGATGAAAAAGCATCCGGCAGCAAAAAAAATGATAAATCGTCTGATGACAAAAAGAAGGAAGTCCGGATCGACCTGGATGGCCTCAGCCAGCGCATCCTGGCCATCGATGTGCCCCTGCGCAACTATACGGCTACGGTTGCGGGTCCCGAGGGACATATTTTTTACATCGAAAACATCCCCAATCAGCCCAATGTACTGCACCGGTACAGCCTGAAAGAGCGGAAGAGCATTGAATTCCTGCCCGATGTGAATGTGGCCACAACAAGCAACGACAGGAAAAGCCTGCTCTACAGGAGTGGCAGTACCTGGGGAATCGTGTCAGCCACCGGAGGTGCCGTCAAATCCGGCGACGGACGTATAAGTACCGGCAACATCAGGATCAGAGTCTCGCCGAGGGATGAATATCGGCAGATCTACCGCGAGGGATGGAGGCTGCAACGCGACTTTTTATATGTGGACAATGTACACGGTGCGCCATGGGATGAGGTGTACGAGTGGTACCGGCCGTGGGTCGACCATGTGCGGCACCGGGAGGACATGAACTACATCATCGGCCTGATGGGTGCCGAGGTTTCGGTGGGGCACTCCTACTTCGGCGGAGGGGATTATCCGTCGGTAGACAACGTGCCTGGCGGCCTTCTTGGTACCGATTATGAAAAAGCGGACGGGTTCTTCCGCATCAGTAAAATCTACACGGGCGAAAACTGGAACCCCGACCTAACCGCACCGCTCTCGGGGCCCGGCATTGATGTAAACGAGGGTGACTATCTTCTTGAGGTGAACGGCCGGCCGCTATCGACAGCCATGAACATCTACAGCCTGTTTGAAAACACGGCAGGCCGGCAGGTGACCATCCGCGTGAACGACCGTCCCCGAATGCAGGGATCACGCACGGTTACGGTGGTTCCGGTAACCAACGAATTCGGTCTGCGTATGCGCGGCTGGGTGGAATCGAACCGCCGCAAGGTGGATGAGATGTCGGATGGACGTCTGGCGTATGTGTACGTGCCGAACACCGGTCAGGGCGGCTATACCTACTTCAACCGCTATTACTTTGCCCAGCAGGACAGGCAGGGCGCCGTTATCGACGAGCGCAATAATGGCGGTGGTTCGGCGGCCGATTACATGGTCGACATCATGGGCCGGCAGCTGCACGGCTACTTCAACAGCCGGGCCAACGACCGCAAGCCATTCACCACGCCCATGGCGGGTATCTGGGGCCCTAAGGTGATGATCATCAACGAAAACGCCGGTTCGGGCGGCGATCTGCTCCCCTACATGTTCCGGAAGATGGGCATCGGTCCGCTCATCGGTACCCGTACCTGGGGCGGGCTGGTCGGTACGTGGGATACGCCTCCGTTCATAGACGGCGGCCGTATGGTAGCGCCCCGCGGCGGGTTTTTCGACACCGATGGCGAGTGGGCGGTAGAAGGCGTTGGAGTTGCCCCCGACATTGAGGTGTTTCAGCAGCCATCTGAGGTGCTCAGAGGGAACGATCCGCAGCTTGAAGCGGCAGTTCGTGAAGCACTGAGGCTGCTTGAAGAGAACCCGGTAGAACTGAAGCCCGAACCCGAAGCCCCTGTACGCTGGAGGCGGCCGGATCGGGATTGATCAAACCGCTGCCGTTATCTTTCCCATTTGTCAGCAAGTGATATCCATCAGATGAACCATCATAAGAAGTATCATTAAGAACCCTGAAAAAAGCTCCAGACAATGAATATTTACCGTATCCTCTCCATGTTAATAGCTGTTCTGCTGCTCATATTTGGCGCAGATACGCTCCTTGCGCAAAAAACCATTATCCATGCCGGCCGGCTTATTGACGGTGAGAGTGAACGGGTACGTGAGCAGGTCAGCGTAATTGTTGAGGGCGACCAGATAACCGCAATCGAGAGCGGTTATACGCGTGCAGGAGCAAATGATGTGGTGCTCGACCTTCGCGACAAAACCGTTATGCCCGGCCTGATCGACCTGCATGTGCACCTGGAGATGGAAAGCACGCCTGATCATTATATCAACCGGTTCATCATGAATCCGGCCGATATTGCGTTTCAGTCGGCCGTCTATGCAAAAACAACGCTGATGGCGGGCTTTACCACCGTTCGCGATCTTGGCGGCAGCGGCGTTAACATCGCTCTCCGCAATGCGATAAACAGCGGCAAGACCGTAGGGCCTCGGGTAATAACCGTCGGTAAATCGCTGGCCACCACCGGCGGGCATGCCGATCCGACCAACAACTGGCGCCGCGATTTAATGGGAGATCCCGGTCCGTTCGAGGGCGTGGTGAATGGGGTGCCGGCCGCGCGGCAGGCCGTAAGGCAGCGCTATAAGGACGGGGCCGATCACATAAAGATAACCGCAACCGGCGGTGTGCTCAGTGTGGCCAAATCGGGGCAGAATCCCCAGTTTATGATGGATGAGCTGGAGGCCATCATCGAAACAGCCCGCGATTACGAGATGCATGTTGCCGCTCACGCCCACGGCAAAGAGGGGATGCTGCGGGCAGTGGAGGCAGGGGTTCTGACCATCGAACACGGCACCTACATGGACGAGGAAGTGATGCAGGCGATGGTAGAGAATGGCACCTATTACGTTCCCACCATATCTGCGGGAAAATGGGTGGGCGAAAAGGCAAAAGAGGAGGGATACTATCCTGACCTGGTAACGCCGAAGGCACTGGAAATCGGTCCCCTGATACAGGATACGTTCTCCCGTGCCTATAAATACGGGGTCAGAATTGCCTTTGGAACCGATGCCGGCGTATTTCCCCATGGCATGAACGGCCTGGAGTTCGGGTACATGGTCGAGGCGGGGATGCCCGCCATGGAGGCTATTATTAGCGCGACATCAACCGCTGCAACCGTGCTCGGCATGCAGGACCGGATCGGGGCCATCCGCGCGGGCATGCTGGCCGATATCATCGCCGTACCTGGCAATCCGTTGAACGATATCGGTGTAATGACAGATGTGAAATTCGTGATGAAAGACGGAAAAGTATACCGCATAGATTAAAGCGAAAGTTTTTTAGACCAGCCTGCGTAGCTCAATCATGTGATCAAAGGATATTGCAGAACGAAATATTTCGGTTTTGGTATCATGATTAAACCGGTTGGTTGTCAGTGGCAGTATGTTCATGTTGATTTGTAGTTATGAAATGATAATAGCCGCGCTTATGTTCAAATATGGATATTGTAGACTATTCTGCTCTGCGACTTCAAACCAATGAACATATTTGTAGATGCCACAACGCTTAGAGGCCATTATAGTGGGACCGGTGTTTACACCCGGTATCTGATTAAGGGCTTGGGCCACCCGGAATCGGGATTGAAAGTCCTTGCCTTTGGCGGGGATAATGAACAACATTGCGCACCTGATTTTGGCAGACAAGTTGAATGGATAAAAACTGAAAATGGCCCGCATATCGCTTTGAATAGCAAACTTTTGGGCAACTTCAAGGGCTATACCGCCGATACCTCCATATTCCCAAACTATTTCATGCCGCCCGGCTGGCCGGTCCCGTCTGCTGTTACCATCCATGATATCTCGTTTATAACCCACCCGCAGTTTTACAGCCGCCGCATGAGGAACTGGTACCGTATCCGGATCAGGCACACGCTGAACCATGCAAATGTAATTCTGACAGTTAGTGAAACATCCCGGGGAAATATTATTACAGAACTTGGTGCGTACCCCGAAAGAGTAATTGTTCACAAGCCCGTGGCTCCCGAAGTTCTGCAGCCCGGTAAATCACCATACATGAAGCCCTATTTGGTGTATATCGGGAATATGGAGCCCAAGAAAAACCTTCTGAACCTTATCCTGTCATATAAAAAAGCAGGGCTTGGGGATACGGATCTGATGCTTATCGGAAAAATTCACGCATCTGCAGCATGGTCAAAACGGTTCAGAACCCTGGTCGGTCAGACACCAGGTGTACACTACCTCGGATATCTGCCTGAGCACGAGATGAATAACTGGTTGGTTAACAGCAGTGGGTTAATCAATATTTCGTACGTGGAGGGTTTTGGCATTACCCAGCTTAATGCGCTCGTTAATGGTATCCCGGTGTTGATTTCAAGGGATCCGGCCCTTGTCGAAATTTCACGCGGTTATTCACTCACAACAGACCCGGATGACATCCGGCAGACAGCCGACCAGCTAAACCGTTTGATTGCTGTACCGGCTGAGGAAACACAAGTTGCCGCCGCGTTTTTTCGCAAAGCTTATTCGGCGGATGCCTATCAACAGGATATCGGGCGGTTAACCGGCAGGCTTCATGAATTTATTGAACCCGGATATCACAAACCGGCCGGTAATGGCACGGTCAAATTAATGGATGCCATCATTTCCGGGATTTGTTATGCCGGAGTTTTTAATTCGTCTATCCACAGCTATAAATTGCTGCAATCCCTGCCGGTCAGGCTTGCCTGCGAAAAGGAATTCAGAGCAGGTCTGAATATGCTGAAAAGCGGGTATCCTGATATTTTTAACATAAATGGGAATGTTATAGCCCTCAAAAACCTCCGTAACCAGGGTGATATGAGAGAAGGACAAAAGGTTCGAAAGCGGCATCAGCGTCTTATCCGGCTTTTAGGAAGCATACCGTGGGTGAGAGCCCTCTATTTCTCGGGAGGTACCGTGCACGGATCCGGAATTGACAAACATCCCGACCTCGATGTATTTATAGTTACTACTACGGGACGATCCTGGCTGGTATATTCTCTGATTCGTGCACTAAGCATGTTGACGGGGAAAAGCTCGAGCCTGTGCACCAACTACCTGGTTGATGAGTCGGCCCAGGAAATTTTCTGGCAGCGTGATCACTATTCCGCATTCCAGCTGCTATTTCTAAAGCAGGTGTTCCGCAAAAAAGGAACACCACATATCCGTTCATTTAACCGTTGGATAGCGGGTTTTTTCCCAAATTCCCCGCAGTTTGAAATAATCGGTACATCAGAAAAACCGGATGAGCGCGGGCTTGTTGATTGGATCAACATGGCCGTTATGTTCTTATGGATTCGTCGCTGGCAGAAAAGCGGTAAACGCAGCGGCCATGGCGGGATGTACTGGGACTTCAGCAGGATCAAACTGCACAGCAATGACCATCGTCCATTCATATACAGAAGATATGAGGAGCTGGTGGGAAAGTGCCAGAAAAAAATCAAAGATGGGGAAGTAAAACCACGTAATACACAAGTATGGTAGCGTCTGTAGTTATGGGAAAAGGTGAACAAAAACAGTTATTGCCGGTACCAGCCAGGAGGTTGTTAAATGGCGGATGAGCTGAAATCAGTATTCCTGCTGGGAGGTTCCGGTTATCTCGGATCGGCAGTCGTCAGAAAACTGGTCGAAACAGGTGTTCGTGTCCGCATGCTGGTACATACCAGCGAGGGTGAAAACCGAAACCCGCTTATCGAGAAAATTCCGGGAAGTATTGCAACATTCGACTGGAAAAGCCTGCAGCACGACTTGCCGGATGCAATCATACATATGGCACGTATATCCGGTAGGACCAGAACCAGCCGGTTAATTGCGGGGTTCAGGGGTTATCATGCCAATCGAAGAATGATCCGGCAACTGGCTTCCATACCTGTTTCTCCACGTGTAATATTCACATCCGGTACCCTTGTTTACGGATCCTGCGGCCCCGAACCAGCAGATGAAGGTACACCTCTCAATCCGGTTGGCTTTCAGCGTTATTATGTAAAGGCTGAATATCCGTTTCTGGGTGCCCTCAGGTCAGATAAAGTTCCGGTATCCATAGTCAGACCCCCCTGGATATATGGGCCTGGATCCTGGTTCAGGCAATTCTACTACCCGAGCATCATTAAAAGCGGTGTAGTGCCACAGTTTGGTAACGGGGCTAATCTGATGAGCCTTATACATGTTGATGACTGCGCAGCACTTATCAAGGAGGTTGCAACGATGGGGGTAGCGGGTACCGTATACAATCTGTACACGGGCAGTGCAATTACCAACGAATCATTCTGCAGAATACTTGCAGAGATTACAGGCAGCAAAGTCGTGATTATTCCTGATGAAGTACTGCTCAGAAAATATGGCAAAACTGTTTATGAATCCTTCACGTTTTCCCTGAACAGTATGAGCAGGCATAAGTTAATTCATGATTTCCCTGCTGTCTATGTGGATCATCGTTCAGGTCTCAGGCAGGTACTTGCACATCTTGACCAGATGGAGCTGAGGGGTTGATTGTGATGTTTACCTCGAATGCCCGGGGGAATATTTCGGGAACCGGTGCCTGTAATCACAGGGTATAAGCCAGTTCGGGTTTGCCCTGACTGAATCCTTTTATATATCCTGTTACCAGTACGGTGTACCGCGATGAGTGGTAGCAGGCCCTGTAAGCGGTTGGCATGCTACCTTTTTTTCATCACATAGAGGCTGTACTCCCCGGTATTCCAAAAAGGTGTTGAAGAGATCAGCTTGTCTGCCTTCCATAGCCAGTCGGAAACCTTCCCGAATCTGCCAAGCAGATGTGACCGGTACCAGGCCGGGTAAAAAATGCTGAAACCACGGGTTTTGGTTATGCGAAAACCGGATGAAAAGGCCCGTTTAATGTCATGTGCGGAGTAGGGACGGCTGGGAATCTTCCGGTGGTCGGAGTAACCTCTCCAGCGGTTGCAAATGCGCTCGAATGCTTTATCGAACCGGCCGGAAGCCAGCCAGAGCGGTATTTCAGTTATGTAATATCTGTTCACAAATGTCAGCACAAGTGTTGCATCGGCAGTGCAGATTCGATTGATATGCCCGGCCGCCAATTCCAGGTCGACAACGGTATTCAGCCCGCCGAAATACACATACACAAGATCGAACTTGCGACCTGGGAAACAGGCGGCAATATCTTCTACAGATCCGGCTGCAAGTTGGGTATTTTTAAGATTCTGTGCCTCCGTATTTTTCCGGGCAAGCCCGATCATCCCGGGTGATACATCAATAGCACACACCCGGCGGTCGGGGAAGCGTGAGGCAAAATAGACCACATCAAAGCCTGGTCCGCATCCGATCTCGAGTGCTTCACGGAAGTCATGTTCTTCGGTGATCTCGCGAAATTCTGCCCGTATTCGCTTCAACACCGGGTTCTCTTCATAGCGCTGTTCGAAATCAAGTGCATCATCGTCATAATAATCCGCAACATGACGGTAGTAATCTGCAGCACTTTCAGGTTTTATCACGTTTCTTCCTCTTGTCTGTTTTTTTAACTGGCCCGGATAATCCGGATAATGTTTAAATAGTTCCTGTACCTGGTAAGTTAGCTGTTTTTTGACCGGAACTGTTACTTTTTGAAGAATCGCGTTCCATTACTAACGCATAGTTTGTTATGTTCACGATTCTCTGATTGACCGTATATTCACAATTATGGATGTTATTTCTTCTGCACCGCACCACGATGTGCTGATGCTTGTTTTCCAGATATCCGTGCTGCTTATGGCCGCACGCGTGCTCGGTGAAATCGCGCAGCGATTTGGCCAGCCCTCCGTTGTGGGCGAAATACCGGCCGGGTTCCGACCGCCTCTAACTCGGTCCCAGGGTTGAAAGTATAATTCAGATTGCTGCCTGTCCGGTCATTGTTTTCAACACATGATCGGTTTCGTTACTATCAGGTTCCGGCACTGTAAATTCAAAAACTTGTAAATATCCCATTTAAATGCGGCATTCCTTGCCGGAAAGCTCTAATTTAATGACTTACAAAAAATGGTATTTTGTGCCCGGAATTACGGTACACAGTTGCCCTGAAATTAGATACAATTAAAGAACCGACAAATATGAATAAACTGATGATTCTGTTTTCGATGATTTTTATAGCTTTTTCCGGTACAGCGTGCGCCGGCGAGAAGAGTGATTCACCTGTGATCATGAACGAGGATGTGATCCGGACGGAAGTGCAGGCTTTCAGGGTGGAAATGGTTCTTGAAGGTATTGATGTTCCCTGGGGCCTGGCATTTTTGCCCGACGGTTCCATGCTGGTTACACAGCGATCCGGCGAACTATATATTCTGAGGGAAGGATCAGTGGAACCGGCGATCATAAGCGGCGTACCGGACGTTTATGCCCGCGGCCAGGGTGGTCTTCTTGATGTTGAACTGCACCCCGATTACGAAGAGAACGGCTGGATTTATCTTTCCTATTCCTATCCTGGTGAGGGCGGGGGCCACACCGCGATCATGCGTGCCAGGCTCGACGGCAATTCACTGACCGATCAGGAGGTACTGTTCAGGGGCGAGCCGCTAACTACCGGCCGTGTCCACTTCGGGTCACGTATCCGTTTTGATGCTGACCGCTACATGTACTTTACTACCGGCGACCGTGGAGAAATGAAAAATGCACAGGATCTTACAAACCACTCCGGTAAAACACTTCGCCTGCACGACGATGGCCGGATCCCTGCCGACAATCCGTTTGTAAACGTACCTGATGCCCGGCCCGAGATCTTCACCTACGGCAACAGGAATGCCCAGGGAATGGATGTACACCCCGAAACCGGTGAAATATGGACCCACGAACACGGACCACGCGGCGGCGACGAACTCAATGTTATGCGTGCAGGAAAAAATTACGGATGGCCTGAAATCACGTATGGTATCAACTACAATGGTACCATTATTACCGAAGATACAGCCCGTGCCGGTATGGAACAGCCCGTATATTACTGGACCCCATCCATTGCCCCATCCGGCATGGCCTTCGTAACCGGCGACAGGTACCCGGAATGGAAAGGGAATATAATGGTAGGCGCGCTTGCTCATCAGCACGTGCACAGGGTAGTACTTGATGGTAACGAGGCCGTGCATACAGAGCGCATTCTCGAACAGATCGGCCGCGTTCGCGAAGTCAAAATGGGCGCCGACGGCTACCTGTACCTCGGTGTGGAAGGCACCGGCATAGTCCGCCTGATCCCCGAGTAACCCGGGATCACCCCACTTCTGCCTTCTGCTTTTTGCCTTTTGTCCGCCTTTTTAACTTTGTTTGTGTGTCAGGTTAATAATAAATAACCTTACCTGATTCTGTAATTAAAACACTGATGGTCCAGCCTTCAATTATTTTTCTCATACAATGCCCCGACCGCAAGGGGCTTGTCTCTTCTATCAGCACCTTTTTCTTTAAGAAGGGCTTCAACATTCTGAGCTGCCAGCAGTACAGCGACCTGGAGACCGGGATGTATTTCATGCGGATGAAACTTGCAATGAACGACATCCCCACTACAAGGCGCCAGCTTGAGGATGATTTTGAAGCATTCGGCCACCCGTTTGGCCTCAAATGGTCGGTACACTATTCCGACAGGACCCAGCGGATGGCGGTTTTCGTTTCAAAAACCTCACACTGCCTGTACGACCTGCTGCTCCGGTGGAAAGAGAATGAACTCGAATGCGACATTCCGCTTATTATCAGCAACCATCCACTGCTTGAAGAAGTGGCCACACAGTTTCGTATTCCGTACTACTACCTGCCGGTGAATGACCGGAATAAAAAGGAACAGGAAGAGCAAATTCGCGCGCTGCTCAAACAGCACCATATCGATCTTGTTGTACTGGCGCGGTATATGCAGATTCTGTCGCCGGATTTTGTGCGGGAATATGAAGGCAGGGTCATCAACATCCATCACGCTTTTCTGCCGGCGTTTCAGGGCGGCAATCCGTATGGCAGGGCATATGAGAGGGGTGTGAAAATGATCGGGGCCACAGCCCATTATGCCACGGAAGATCTTGATGAGGGACCCATCATCGAACAGGATGTGGAACGGGTTAATCATGAATGTACATCCGATCAGCTGAAACAGATCGGGCGGGATGTGGAAAGAATAGTACTCTCCCGCGCGGTGCAGGCCCACCTTGAGCGCCGCATTATTGTGACCGGAAGAAGAACGGTTATTTTCAGCTCCTGACAAAAACCGGTGGTGCTGACATCGGCACCAAAGAGCTCAGTCGATTACAAACTGTGTCATAATCTCACTGGCATTGCGGATGTTGTCGTGATCGGTACCGTACCTTGCTTCGGTCAGTTGTATTACCCTGCTAAGAAGCGGTTTAATCTCATCTGACCTGTTCATGGCGATAAGCGTGCGGGCACGCTCATTCAAAATGCCGGTTGTCCATTCATGATCCTCTCCGAGTGCACGTGTATATAATTGATGTGCAACCGTAAACATGGAGTCGGCTTGATGAAACATTTCATTCTTGCTGTAAAACCGGGCCAGTGCCGCATGGCCTGAACCAACCCTCCAGTGATCATCAGGCTGGTTTGCCTTTGTCCTTTTCAGCGACTCCAGTAAAAGGCTTTCGGCCCGCCCGGTACGGCCGGCCAGATCATTGACGACTGCCAGGTTATTGTTGATCATTACGGTTCTGGGGTGGTTAATTCCGTACAGGCCTTCGTGCACATCGAGAGAAATCTGGTAATAATCTATGGCCTCATCGTATCGTTCTTTAAGCCTGAGCAGATAGCCAAGATTGTTCGTTACAGATGCCACGATGATGGAGTCCGTAATGGCAGGCTCTGTCAGTGCTAAAATGACCTCCCTGTAGATTTCTTCTGCCTCATCTAACCTGTCGAGAGCCCTCAGAATGTAGGCATATTGTGCTTTCAGCTGTGTCATACGACGGTCTGATGCTTCGTAAAAAACATTTCCGAGTG
>RECM01000230.1 GCA_007694035.1 Balneolaceae bacterium | reverse complement strand
ATTATGAATAAAGAAAACCTGAATCAACTGTTCCGGCAGGCGGATACCGAATTGAGCACTGCCCAAAATCAACTGTATAAGCCCTCGCACGACGTGGTAACCTACTCCGTATGTGTAAACGCAAGAAGCGCGTTATACCGGTTTTTGCAGTGTATGTACCTGCTTTATGCCGATGACAAGAGCAAACCGGTTGATGACTCCGTTACGCTCATTGAGCTTCTGGAATTCAGCCGGCAATATGATGACGGGTTGAAACGTATTGATTTTTCAAAAATGAACTGTCTTAACAGGGATGTACGGCAGGAAAAGGGTGATGAGTTCTATTTCTGCGACGATACCTGTACGGTGCGGGAATGCGCTGATGCCGCGGCATCGGTAAGAAAACTGGTTATCGAAAAAGCAGGGGAAATCATTAAATCAGGCTGAAACCAGACCGGGTTATCCTGATAATCTGTTTAAAGATCCTGTTGCAGGTTCTTTATATTCACCCTGGTAATAATTTCAAATCAAACCATCAAAATGTTTTCAACATCGTGTCATTACGGGCTTCAGGCCATGTTATATATCGCACTGCATTCAACGGCTGACAGGAATGTGGATTTAAACCAGATCGCTTCAGAACAGGACATCCCCAAGCATTTTTTGAGTAAAATTCTGCAACTGCTGGTACGGAACAAGCTGCTTATATCGATGAAAGGACCAACCGGGGGTTTCCGGTTGAGCAGGCCGGCAGAAAAAATCACACTTATTGAAATCATTGCGGCGATCGACGGCCTTGATGTGTTTACCCAGTGCGGCATTGGTTTTAAAAAATGTTCCGACAGCAACCCCTGCCCGATCCATCACGATTTTAAAATTGTACGGGAACGTGTAAAGAATCTTTTTGAAACCAAGACACTTTATCAATTGACCCGTGACATTGAAAACGGCGACAGTATTGTCAATTTGCGGAAACCGGTTGTCCAAAAATAATACTGCCGCAGGGTGAACAGCTACCTAAACTGATCAAAGCATAAATATTTAGCTGCACAGTTTGTAGAGACGTTTGTTTTTAGTTACATTAATATAGAGTTTATTGTCTAAATATCTGAAATAGAATATCCAGCTATATGCGATCACGGTTTTTTTGTACAGTTTTCATGCACCGGCACAAAGAAATGCAGCGTATTCTGAACGTTATACGCATCCGGCATCAGATGCTGATCCGGCACGAATAACGCATAATTCACCAAACAGGCACCTATGTTTTCAGCATCATGCCATTACGGATTACAGGCGATGTTTTATATAGCGCTGCACTCTACTGACGAAAAGAATGTAGAGTTAAGCGAGATTGCCAGTGAGCAGAATATCCCGAAGCATTTTCTGAGCAAAATTCTGCAGCTGCTGGTCAGGAATAAGCTGCTCATATCGATGAAAGGTCCGAACGGCGGGTTTCGCCTGAGCCGCCCGCCAATGGAAATTTCATTGCTCGAAGTGGTAGCAGCCATTGATGGACTCGATATTTTCAACAAATGCGGAATTGTCTATAAAGATTGCGATGACAACGATCAGTGCCCAATACATACTGAATACAAAAATTTCAGAGAGAGCCTGCGGCATCTGTTTCAGGAGAAAACACTCGAGTGCCTCGCTGAAGGCGCATTAAAAGTGAGCAGCATAAACAGCGTGACAAAACCGGAAAAATTATCGTGATCAGAGATATTTAAACTCAGATATTGTAATATTATTAATCGTTTTGAATAAAATAACACCCGGAGGACAACTAATGCCGAAGCAACTTGTAACCATTGACGCCAACGAAGCCGCTGCGTATGTAGCTCATAACCTGAGTGAAGTTATTGCCATTTATCCTATTACCCCCGCCTCTCCAATGGGTGAATGGTCGGATGAATGGACCATGGCCGGCAAGAAAAACATCTGGGGCGTGGTTCCGGAGGTTGTGGAACTTCAGAGCGAAGGCGGTGCAGCCGGCACCATGCACGGGGCGCTGCAGACCGGTGCAATGACCACTACCTTTACCGCTTCGCAGGGACTGCTGCTGATGATGCCCAACCTGTACAAAATTGCCGGTGAACTCACACCTGCCGTGGTTCATGTGGCAGCACGGACAGTTGCCACCCATGCCCTTTCCATTTTTGGTGATCACAGCGATGTGATGGCCATGAGAATGACCGGTATGGCACTGCTGAGCTCAAACAGCGTACAGGAAGCGATGGATATGGCCATGATCGCACATGCAGCCACCCTCGAATCGCGCATTCCCTTCATCCATTTCTTTGACGGGTTCAGAACCTCCCATGAAGTGCAGAAGATACATCAGCTCTCTACCGCCGATATGAAGAAGATGATGGACGATGACCTGATCATCAGCCACCGGAAAAGGGCACTTACCCCCGATAAACCGGTACTGCGCGGAACGGCGCAAAATCCGGATGTTTTCTTCCAGGCCAGGGAATCGGGAAACACGTTTTACGAGGCCTGCCCGGCCATCGTGCAGAAAACCATGGACAAATTCGCCAAAATCACCGGCAGAGAATATAAATTATTCCAGTATCACGGCCCGCAAGATGCAGAACAAATTATTGTACTGATGGGATCAGGAGCTGAAACCGTTCACGAAACGGTTGACAAGCTGAACGAAAAAGGCGAAAAAGTCGGGCTCATAAAAATCCGCCTGTTCCGCCCCTTCAGCATGCGCGACCTGATCGAAGCCATACCCGATACCGTTCAGAGCATTGCCATTCTCGACCGTACAAAAGAACCGGGAAGCGCCGGCGAACCCCTGTACTCCGACGTACTTGCCGCCCTGCAGGAAAACCGGATCGAAAAATGGAAGTCGTTCAAGCATGACTTCAAAATCATTAACGGCCGCTACGGGCTCTCATCAAAAGAGTTCACCCCGCCCATGATCAAGCGGATTTTCGATGAATTAAAAGCCGAAAAACCAAAAAACCACTTCACCATCGGTATTAATGATGATGTAACCCACAAAAGCCTTGATTATACCACCAGCGGGTGGGAAACTGATAAAGACGTTTTTGAAGGGTTGTTCTACGGTCTTGGAGCCGACGGTACGGTAAGCGCCAATAAGAATTCCATCAAAATTATTGGTGACAACACCGACTTCAACGCCCAGGGCTATTTTGTTTACGATTCAAAAAAATCGGGGGCCACAACGGTATCGCACCTTCGGTTCGGGCCAAATCCAATCCGCTCGGCATATCTGATCGACAAGGCCCGGTTTATCGCCTGCCATCAGTTCCAGTTCCTCACCCGGCTCGACATGCTCAGGCATGCCCGGCAGGGCGCCACATTCCTGCTGAATGCCCCCTATTCGCCCGAAGAGGTGTGGGATCACATACCCCGGAATGTGCAGCAGCAGATTATCGACAAAAAACTCAAATTCTACAGTATCGACGCCTACAAGGTAGCCCGTGAAAATGGAATGGGTACGCGCATCAATACGGTTATGCAAACCTGCTTCTTTGCCATCTCGGAAATCCTGCCGAAAGAGCAGGCCATTCTAATGATCAAGGATGCCATCAAAAAGGCATACGGAAGCAAGGGCGATAAAATACTCCAGAGTAATTATGCTGCCGTCGACAACTCCATTGAAAATCTGTTTGAAATAGCGATACCTGCCGAAGCAAGCTCCTCCCTGAAGATGAGGCCGGCCGTTCCGGCTGAAGCCCCCGAATACCTGCAAAAGGTGATAGCCGAGATCATTTACGGCAACGGCGACAGCCTGCCGGTAAGTGCTTTCGAGCCCGATGGCACCTTCCCCACAGGTACTACGCAGTGGGAGAAAAGAAGCATTGCTCTCGATATTCCCGTTCTTGAACCGGATATCTGTATACAGTGCGGCAAGTGTATGATGGTGTGCCCGCATGCCGTGATCCGTATGAAAGCCTTCGACGGCTCATTGCTTGAAGCGGCGCCCGAAACATTCAAATTTATGGATGCCAAAGGCCGTGAATGGCCCGACAATACCAAAATCAGCATCCAGGTATCTCCGGAAGACTGTACCGGTTGTGAACTTTGTGTGGAAGTCTGCCCTGCAAAAGACCGCAAGCAGGTTAGCCGCAAAGCCCTCAACATGGCGCCCATCGAACCTCTGCTCGAGCAGGAGATTGAAAACTGGGAATTCTTCCTTACGATTCCCGAGTACGACCGCTCAAAACTGAAGTACGACAGCGTAAAAGGATCCCAGTTCCTGCAGCCGCTGTTTGAATTCTCGGGTGCCTGCGCAGGCTGCGGCGAAACACCCTATATCAAAGTGATCACCCAGCTGTTCGGCGACCGGATGGTGATTGCGAATGCCACCGGTTGTTCATCGATCTACGGCGGCAACCTGCCGTCAACTCCTTATACCACCAATGAACACGGGCTCGGACCTGCATGGTCGAACTCCCTGTTCGAAGACAATGCCGAATTCGGCCTTGGATTCAGGCTCACCATCGACAAACATGAAGAGCAGGCCCGTGAGCTGCTCAAAAACATGAACGGCCAGATTGGCAACGGACTGGTTGAAGCAATACTGAGTGCTGATCAGTCGACTGAACCGGGTATATTCGAGCAGCGCGAACGTGTACACGAACTGAAAGAAATCCTGGCAAAATCCGGTAAGAGCGAGGCAAAAATGCTGCACAGCCTGGCCGACTACCTTGTAAGAAAGAGCGTCTGGATATTCGGAGGCGACGGCTGGGCATATGATATCGGTTACGGTGGCCTCGATCATGTACTGGCAAGCGGACGCGACGTCAATATTCTGGTGATGGATACCGAGGTGTATTCCAATACCGGCGGTCAGTGCTCCAAGGCAACACCGCTCGGGGCAATCGCCAAATTTGCCGCGGCAGGTAAACGCACCGGCAAGAAAGACCTCGGCCTGATGTCTATTACCGGCGGGCACGCCTATGTTGCACGGATTGCAATGGGCGCCAACGATACACAGACCATGAAAGCTATACTGGAAGCCGAGCGCTATCCTGGCCCGTCGATCATCATTGCTTACAGCCATTGTATTGCACACGGCTACGACATGAAATACGGTCTGCAGCAGCAGCAAAAAGCTGTTGATTCCGGTTACTGGCCACTGTTCAGATTCGATCCGCGCAAGACCGAGAAGGGTGAGAACCCATTCCAGCTCGACTCAAAAGCGCCGAAAATCGCGTTCCAGGATTATGCCTACAACGAAATGAGGTATCTCATGCTGGCAAAATCGAATCCCAAAATCGCAAAAGAACTTATGACCCAGGCACAGAAAGGGGTTCATGATCAATGGCGCGTATACGAGCAGATGCAATCGGTGTATGAACCGGCCAAAGTGCAGGGTCAACCTGAAAATGGTGAGGAACAATAATTAAAAAACAGGAATGAATCATGAAATTAGAAACCAATTACCTGGGAATTCCCCTGAAAAACCCGCTTGTACCCTCAGCTTCGCCCCTGTCTGTTGATGTAGACAGTGTGAGACAGCTGGAAGACGCGGGCGCCTCCGCCATTGTGATGTATTCCCTGTTTGAGGAACAGATCAACAGCGAAAACCAGGCACTCGACCATTTCCTCTCTACCTCCGCTGAAAGCTATGCGGAAGCGCTCAGCTACTTCCCGGAGCCGCAGCAATACCATAACCTGCATGCCGAAGATTATCTCGAGCAGATACGGAGCCTGAAAAACGCGGTTGAAATACCCATTATCGCAAGCCTGAACGGCGTTTCGAAAGGCGGCTGGATGTCGTACGCCAAAAAAATGGAAGATGCAGGCGCCGATGCCATTGAACTGAACATCTACTACATAGCGGCAGACCCGACGCTCACATCCGAAACCGTAGAGCAGATGTACCTCGATGATCTGACGGCCGTAAAAGAATCGGTCAGTATCCCGGTTTCCGTGAAGCTTGGGGCCTCCTTCAGCTCATTCGGCAATATGGCCCTCAGACTCGAAAAAGCCGGTGCCGACGGGCTCGTTTTATTTAACCGGTTCTATCAGCCCGATATTGACCTTGAAACACTGGAAGTACAGCCCAGCCTTGAGTTGAGCAGCAGTTTCGAAAAGAGATTGCCGTTGCGCTGGATCGCCATGCTCAGGCCGCACCTGAAATGCAGCCTGGCGGCAACAACCGGTATCCATTCGGCGAAAGATGTGATAAAAATGATCCTTGCCGGTGCTGATGTTGCCATGATGGCATCCGTACTACTGTATAACGGGCCCGGTGTTCTCAAAACCATATTGAAAGATATGACAGAGTGGATGGAAGAGAAGGAATACGAATCCCTTGAGGAGATGAAAGGTGCCATGAGCTCCGCTTCAGTTGCGGATCCGGGTGCTTTTGAGCGGGCCAATTATATTAAGATCCTTCAGGGATTCAGGCCAGAGAATTTCAGATAGTACCTGTGTCCCGGCAGGGTCGGTCCGGTTACATCCGATGTAGTCGTTAAACCGGCATGAATATGAACGGGATTACGGGCTGTTTAACTCGTTTTTTATCTATACCGAATCTAAATTTATGTGGATTTATGGTCTGTAGTTGTAGGGCCGACACTTTTGTATTACCTTTAATTAGAGTTTTATATCCATTTCTCTATTAATAGACGTAAAAAAATTAAGCAAAAGACTATAAACTTATAGTTTTAACTACATATACAAATAAAAAACAGAGAACTATTATGGCCGTTTTAATCACCGACACATGCATTAACTGCGCAGCCTGTGAACCCGAATGCCCGAACCAGGCAATCTATGAGCCGGGCGCAGAATGGTCTATGGCAGATGGCACAAACCTGACCGGTAAAGTGACCCTGCTCAATGGAAAAGAAGTAGATGCAGACGAAATGCAGACAGCACTCTCCGATGAATTTTATTATATCGTTACCGACAAGTGCACCGAATGCAAAGGTTTCCATGATGAAGAGCAGTGCATCGCATTCTGCCCGGTACCCGACTGTATCATCCCTGATCCTGATCATGTTGAATCGGAAGCTGTTCTGCTTGAAAGACAGACCTTCCTTCACGGATAATCTGACAGCATAAGCGTACAACCGGATTTAATTACATCTTACTTTCACGAGAAGACTATGGCTACAAATGTTCTGACATCAGAAATGAAGAAAGTTGTAATCCGTTTTTCCGGCGATTCCGGCGACGGGATGCAGTTAACGGGCGACATTTTCTCGCAGTCATCCGGGCAGGCAGGTCACGACCTGACCACCATACCCGATTTTCCTGCTGAAATCCGGGCTCCCCAGGGCAGCGTTGGGGGAGTTTCCAGTTTTCAGATTCAGATCGGAGGTACGGAGATCTACACGCCCGGC
>RECM01000267.1 GCA_007694035.1 Balneolaceae bacterium | reverse complement strand
CGCCGTCTCAGAAATCCGAAAAGAACTTCATTGTGAGCCTCAAAAAAAGACCGGTAAGCCTCGCGGTCACCCTGCCGGATACGTTTCGAGAGTTCCCTTTCGTCCAGATTATGATTTCCGGATACGGCCAGAAAGAAGAGGATGAGGTCGGGGGTCATGTAGTTACCTGGATTTTTTCAATCTGAATATAATAAAGTTGATGGTGGATACTACATTTTGCCGTACTGGCATGAATACACGAATATAAGTGCATAATTCTGTGCTCACAGAAAAACAGACCGGATCTTGAAAATGAAAAGGGAGAAATGATTTGCCTTGATACCGGAGGTGAATTGCACTGGCTGTAAAAAAATTTTTGAAACTGATGGCACTTTCTGTTTCTGTTTTCCGATAACTATGTAAACCCGGTCCTACGCCGGGTTCCAATTGAGACGAAGACACAGGATGATATCACTAATTCATACGGACGGCTGATTTCGTGATAGCCTTCGGAGTGGAAATCGGAACTTAGGTAATAAGAGTTAATGACATGGCACGTTTGGCATTATATTCAATTTTTGTTGTAATCTTTTCATTGTTTGTTCCCGTACACGTGGTGGCTCAATCGCCGGGGCAGGTGCAGCTCGACATCACGGCACGCGACCACTACACCCGCGCCGCTCTCGATTCGGTGGCCCTGGCTATTTACTTCGACGGGATGCTGCTCGACTCCACCGTTACAGGCCCCGATGGCCGGGCCCTCATGAATTTCGCCGTAAGCCTGCTGGATACCCCCGGCGAGATGCCCTCCGGATTCACCCTTAGCAGCAACTATCCCAATCCCTTCCACAACGAAACCCGTGTTGACATGGGCGTGCCCGAATCGCAGCCCGTGCGCATCGAAATTTTCAATATTCTGGGGCAGCGAGTGGCCAGCCAGTCGCTGCAGCTCGATGCCGGCCGCTATGCACTGAACCTGACCATGGGCCATCTGCCGGTGGGCGTTTATTTTCTGAGGGTGGCCGGCCGCGACGCCAAAGTGGAAAAAATGGTTAAAATGGGCCGCAGTTTCAGCTCGCCCGGCCCGGTTTTCAGGATGGAACCCCTCGGAGCGGGCAGCCCGGGCCGGCCGGTAATCGACCGCAAGGCGGGCTCTGACTACATGCTCAGCAGCGAAGAGGGTTACCTGCTGCGGGCCTGGCGCGACCGCTACCAGAACTTTGAGACCAGCCCCGAAATCGAGGGCAATCCGGCGGGGTTACTTGTTGAGATGCGCCGCAATAATATTGTATCTCTGGTAACAGTCGATCCCGGCGAGGAACCGGTGAGCCGGCAGGTGCGCATTACCGGCGAACAGGTTGCCCTGACGATCAACACCCCGGATACTCTTACCCTGGCATCGGGCATCTATACCGTTGTAAGCACCACCGACTCGCTGTTTGCCGTGAACGATGTGTTCGAGATCGTTTCGCGCGACAGCGCCTATGTGATCCGGCCGTTTATTCCCTCCGAAGCCGAAATTTCGGGCCGGGTAGCCAGCGACCAGCTGGAATTTGTGTCCGGGGCTCAGGTGAGGGTGTACCGCGATGGCTCGGAGTACGCATCAACCGTTACCGATGCCGATGGCCACTTCTCTACGACATTGCTGGCCGACGGAGGCATGTATTCGCTGGTGATCTACCCGCCGGCCGCTAACGGGCACTTCGACCCGCTAACCCACTCCGGTTTTTCGCCGGATGCGCGGGTGATCACACCCCATCCGGGAGGCAGCTATGAACTCAGTTTCCTGCTGTATACCGAGCCGGCCCTGGCATTACCGGGTGGGGGTACAGATCTGCCAACGGGCAACTACACACTGGCAACCGACGGGGGTACGGTGATGGTGGCCAACATCCCACCCGATCTGGGCATTGTGGGCGGCACGGCCCGGGCCTACAGCCCGACCCTGACCCCCGATGCTTTTCCCGGAGAATTTGCAACCCGGCAGCAGGGGGTGGAATCGGGCCTGGTTTCCGGCGGGTTCGCCTCTGTCAATCTTCTGCGCAGCGACGGAGCCGGGGGCGTGGAGCCCATCAGTGAACTTCGCGACTCAAACGGCAACCGGGTGGAGGTCGAACTCAGGTTCCGGATCGACCCGGCCGACTACAACGTGATCCGCGATCCGGCAACCCTGAGCGACCTGCCGGGCTTCATCAACCGGACCGATACGATCGACGTGCCCCTGTACTATTATGACGAGGAACTGGGCGACTGGCGGCTGACCCCACAGTTTGGCTGGCTCGAAAACGAGCGGGGAGCCATTCCCATGAGTGAGCTGCAGGCCATTCAGGAAGGAACCTACCAGGGCGTGCTCTACATGGTGGGCGTTGTAGACCATTTTACCTTTTATAATCTGGATTTCCCGACCCGTGACGCCTGCGTTACCGGCCGGATACTGGATCAGAACTCGCAGCCTGTAGCGAATGCCACGCTCACCATCAGCTCCATGCCAGGCTCCCCGGTCAATTCGTTCTTTTCGAACATCATCAAACCCGTATCAAACCCCGGTGGCTATTTTCAGGCGAGGGTTCCCCGCACGGAAACCGGCCCGTCAGATGACTGGAACAACAACAACAGGACAGATTTTTACCGTTTTCGGGCCGTGTATGAGGATAAAATTGCATGCGCCATTTCGATTTTTGATGAGGACGGAACGGGCTACATGACCCCGTTCTTCCCCGAGGAGAGCGGATGCCGTAACCTGGGCAATCTCAGGGTATCGCTGAAAGAGGCAAAGCGGGTCAACTTCAACATCCGTTTCCTGGATATCGAGCGGGAAGGCCAGCCCGACTACCCGCTGTTTGTGTCGGAGCCCTCCATGACCGGCTTCAATTATGCCTTCGCAACCCTTCTTGACAACCGGATTCCGCTTATGGGGGATGTCTGGAAGTGCATCTGCGAATCCGAGACGGCTTTCCAGATATGCAACTATCAGGCCACAACCGATGCAACAGGCAGGGCGCAATTCTCGTTGCCGGTGCTTGAGTCTGATCCTGATTTGCCTCTGAATATTACTGAAATGCTGACCGGTAATTTCAGTTACCGGAAGCAGCGGCCTGATCTCGGTTTTGGCGCCTATGAATTTGCCAGTTGTGGCTATCTGGTGCCCGAAAATCAACGCAACAGAACCATCCGCTGCGAAGTGGAACGCCGTGGACCTCCCATAGTAGAAATAACCCGTATTGCTACTGATGCCGGTTTTGATGAGGAAGATCCATTCGAAATGACCTACCTGTACGACGATATCGTGATTATAGAGGCAGAAGGTACCGACCTAAATGAAAACCCGGTTCATATTTTTTACTGGACAAATCCTCAGGAGACCAGCCTGCTGGCATCCGGAAGGCGCGTGGCTACGCAGGCATGGCGCTTGTTTGGTACAGGTGGAAATCAGGGAATTATGGCACATGGTATCGATTTTTACGGATGGAGAAATACGGATGTGATGTCGGGTTTCAGCGTGGAAGAGGTTGAGATCGAGGTTGTTGCCTCACGGGACCTGATTGTGCCCGGAGATACAACACAAATGCTGTCCGATATTACTGGAGCCAATAACACATCCGTGATCTGGTCGGTAAATAATCCGCAATTGGCATCCATCAATTCATCAGGAGTATTTACGGCCCTGGCACCGGGTGTGGCAATTGTGACCGGCAGAAGCATAATCGATCCGACAAAAACGGATCAAGCACAGGTCGAAATTGCAAATCTGGTGGCCGTGTTTACCGTCGATCCACCGGCCGGCGACAGTACCACCGTGTTTACATTCGACGCTACCATGTCGGTAGGGGATATTACCTCGTACGACTGGGACTTTGGTGACGGTTCAACGGCTCAGGGAGATTCGGTACAGCATATGTTTGCCTCAAGTGAGGTATTTACGGTTCAACTCACCATAACAGGCCCGGGTGGCATTACCGCCGGCAGCCAGAAGCAGGTTCCGGCAAACGGCCAGCCTGTAGCATCCATTTCAGCAAATGTGAATTCTGGAAACGTCCCGTTGACGGTCATTTTCGACGGATCCGGTTCCTACGCGGTTGGTGGCAGCATTACGGCCTGGAGCTGGGATTTTGGGGATGACAATATAGGTGAAGGCGAGCAGGTGGAGCATACATACAGCGATCCCGGCACCTTTTATGCAAAACTCGCGGTGACCGACTCTCAGGGGCGGACAGGTACAGACAGTGTTCAGATTCAGGTATTTACCGGTCCGGTCGCCTCCTTTACCGTGAGCCCGGACATCGGCGAGCCACCCCTGCAGGTTACCGTCGATGCGTCGGAAACCGAGGGTGAGATTGTCCGTTATTCATGGGATTTCGGCGATGGTACGATTGTGGCCGACGGGCTTCCGGTCGAAAACCATACCTATCTTACAGCGGGAATTCGTACCATCACCCTCGAAGTAGAAGATATTTCAGGAGCTGTTGATAAGGCAACCCGTTCTGTATCGGTTAGTTGCGACAACCTGGTTTCCGGAAATTTTAACATCAGCAGTGCCCAGCATCTGAACCAGATTACAGGTGTATGTGGCATAGACGGGTCGTTGAGCGTCAGCCAAAGTGATCTGGAAAACCTCGATGGTTTGTCGGGATTGAGTATCGTAACCGGTGATGTTAACATTGAATCGAATGCAAACCTGATTGACATCGACGGCATGTCGAATCTGCTGAAGGCTGGCAGAATCAGGATCAGTCAAAATCCGTTGTTGGCTGAAATATCAGGCTTTAGTACCACGGTTATTACCGAAGAAATCAATATATGGAACAACAGAGCCCTGAAATCGGTGTCGGGTTTCAATGCAGTTACCAGTTTGAACGGTGCTGTGTTTATAGGCAATAATGATTCACTTGAGGTGATAGACGGGTTTTTACACCTGGAATCTGTGAACCGAATGCAACTGAACCAAAACAGGGTGATGCACACTTTTTCTGCATTCGAGAACCTCACAACCATACAGGGTGACCTTTCGATCCGTGATCTGGACGCACTCACGGAAATTACGGCTTTATCGGGTCTTCAACAGGTGGGCAGAATATTTATAGACAGGAATCAGAACCTGGTTAACATCAATTTCCTGGATAATATAACCTCGGTTACCGGCGATATTACTGTATCACAAAACCCGTCACTCACTGATATCAACTCATTCAATAATCTGATCGTGGCGGGTCGGAATATAGAGATTGATGGCAGTCCGCTGTTGACACAATGGAACGGTTTCCGGCAGCTTGAGCGAATTGAACGAGACCTGAGAGTAACCAATACCGGAATCTCACATTGCGAGCTGGCCGAATTTGCCGAAGTTATTAAGAGTCGCGAGGGTATTGGCCGCAATGAATTTCTGTTCAATAATGTTAATTCGCTAAACCAGAATGTTTTTGTAAATACCCAAACCCAATTAGACGCACTTCAGGGTATTTGCATGATCAACGGAAACCTGACAATCTCCGGCAGTAGTTTTATTGATTTGACAGGTCTCGACAGTTTGCGCACCGTTACCGGCGGAATCGGTATTACGAGCAATCCGGACCTCATATCTCTCAAGGGTCTGGACAATATGCTGGGAGTATCGGGTATTACACTGCAGAGCAATGAACAGCTTTCTGACATCGGGGCATTGTCACGCATCAGAAGGTTGGATGGCCTGAATCTGGGGCTGTTGCCTCTTACAGATCTGACCGGTTTATCAGCATTGGCTGAACTCGGTGGCCTTACTTTGAGCAGTCTGCCAGGCATGACCGATCTAAACGGGCTTGAGCGAATAAGATCGCTGAACAGCTTAAGCATAAACAACATGGGAAACCTCACATCTTTGAACGGCCTGCAGCAGCTCGAAGAGGTTTTACTTAACATCGAGTTCTTTAACCTTCCGTCTCTAACCAGTGTGGTTACATTTTCAGCTCTTAAAAAGGTTTATGGAATCACACTTGGTAACGTAGCAAACCTGACCGACCTCACCCTGTTTGAAGCCCTCGAGGTGGTGACGGGCAATCCGAACAGCAGCGGTGGTGTGATCAGACTGTCGGATATGCCGGTCCTGGAATCGCTCAACGGCTTGGCGAATGTAGAAATGCTTGGATTCCTCATCATCAATAATGCACCTGTTTTACAGTCACTGCAGGGTTTTGAGCGCTTAACGGAACTTTCATCATTGAACCTGACAAATCTTGGGCAGTTGACAACCCTACAGGGTATAGATGTGATTCCGGCGATTGGCGAAATATCTCTGCGGCAAATCCCTGGAATAACCGATCTTACCGGTTTGACAGGGCTTACCATGCTTAACCAGATCAGACTGGAGAACAATGCAGCATTTAACAGCTTTAGCGGCTTGTCTGCAAATATTGCTAATGATATCCGTCTGGAAGTAACGAACAGCCCCTCGCTTACTAATCTTCAAGGTCTGGAATGGATGGAATCGGCCGCTGCCATCCGGTTATTTAACAATCCGGCCCTGGCAAGTCTCGACGGGCTGGACAATTTAAAGCAGATAACAGGTGACGGGCTGATTTTGCATAATAATCCTGAACTGGAATCGATCGTTGCCCTGTCGAACCTGGAAACACTTGGCGGATCATTCAGTGCTCTGTCGCTCGACGGAAATACAAAATTAGCCTCACTTGAACCCCTCTCCGGGCTGGATTCCGAAAGTGTTACCAGTGTAGGAATTAACCGAAATCATTCACTTAAGGATCTGTCCGGTCTCGAATTTTTAATCGACACGGGCAATGTATCTGTGAGTCAGAACGATTCGCTTTTGTCACTTAAGGGGCTCAATAATCTCAGGAATGTTAATTCATTGAGCGTAAGCTTTAATCCGGCACTATTACATATGGACGATTTGAGTGAATTGTTTAATGTAGAAGGATCTCTGACAATTGCGAATAACAACGTATTGACCCGTATATCGGGCATGACCTCGCTTTTTCGCGTTCTGTCTACGTTAAATATTTCCAGAAACTGGCAACTGCCAAGCTGCGATGTCCAGGCCCTGGTAAACCAGGTCCAGAACAGGGGCGGGTATGGTTCACTAAATATATTTGATAATGACGATGAAGGCACGTGCCCGGCCTGATCTCAACGTTCACTAAACCATAAAACGCATTAAAAAAATCTAAGCTTTGTTGTAATATTCGCCGGAATGACCCTACTTTAGTGGTAATTCAACTATTACCAACTATATGCTCTGTCGTTTTCCGGGTACGTTTTCCTTTCTGCAGTACACCCTGCTGGCGATGCTGTTGCCTGTTATATGCCATGCCGGAAACCCGGAGTTCCGGCACATCACCACACAAAACGGGCTTTCTCATAACCAGATTCTTGATGTGATCCAGGACCGCGCGGGGTTTATCTGGGTTGCTACACAAGACGGGCT
>RECM01000072.1 GCA_007694035.1 Balneolaceae bacterium | reverse complement strand
ATGCGAGGCTTAAGCCTCGCATCATTCATTTTTTGACCGGGATCATCCGTACTCCCGCGATTTTTCGTCTCACTACTCACTACTCACTACTATTATATGTGCAATATATGTGTATATTATCAGGACCAAGCATTAAAGAGTCATACACATGCAGAAAGCACAGCTCAAAAAAATCAACGTGACGGCCGTATTTGCCGGTTTCCGCACGCCGGGCATCAGCCGGCGCATCACTCCGCGGGTCATTCATTTCCAGAACGGGGAGACGCACAAGATTGAACACATCCGCCGCAGCTATACCGAAAAGGTGGGCGATGCCGTGCATGTGCATTTTGTGGTAAAAACCGCGGGCGACCGCTATTTCGACATCGTTTACGACAGCAAAAAGATGTGCTGGCTGCTGGTGGTGGAGCTTGAGGAAATCCTTTTTTTCAATGACTGACCTTTTTGCGGGAAGGAGGCGAAAACAAAAAAAAAGGCCGTTTCAAACAGTTGAAACGGCCGGAAAAGAAACGGGCAGGCAGTATGGCTGCAAAAAGGTATACTGCTGCTGTACCGGATTTACTCGTCGTTGTCCTGGGGAGGAGTCTGAGGTACGGCAGGCGGGGTTTCAGCCGGGAGGGAGAAATCCTGACCATCCATGGGGATGATCGGGCCGCTCTGCTGAATCACACTGCGCTGTTGCGAGGTCTGCCGGTCGATGGCAAAGTTGGCCATCAGGCAGAGCAGCAGAAAAGCACCGCCAAGTACGGAGGTGGATTTTGAGAGGAAATCGGCGGTACGCCGGGCCCCGATCATATTGCCGGAGCCTGTGGTCATATTGCCGGCAAGGCCGCCTGAAAGGCCGCCGCCCTGGCCGCTCTGCATCAGAACAACCAGAATGAGCAGTACGCAGATGATTGCGATGAGTATAACTAGGATGGTATAAATCATAATCGGTATGTTTTTGACAAGATCACAAAGATATGGACTTTCGGCTTCTATATCAAAGAACGCCGGCTGCATCTTTTAATTTCTTGCGTGCAGAGTGTTCCAGCTTCTGTTAACTTAACAGATCGAAATTCATTTTAGTATAAAAAGGTGTACCGATGGAGGTTATAACCGATCTTTTCAGCAACATATTGAATATTTCCGACGCGGCGGCCACGCGGGTTGTCTATTCGGTCAGTATTGTGATCCTGCTTGTTCTGTTGCGTTTCATCATACTGTTTGTGGCATTCAGGAATACGTCCGATCCGCAGATCCGGTTTAAATGGCGCAGAACAACCACATATGTGGCCACGCTGTTCGGTTTTCTGCTCATCGGGCGGGAGTGGTTTGAGGGGATGCAATCGGTTGCCACCTTCCTGGGCCTGTTATCGGCCGGCCTTGCCATCGCCCTGCGCGAGCTTATCAGCAATTTTGCCGGCTGGGTGTTCATCCTGTGGCGGCAGCCTTTCCACCTTGGCGACCGTATCCAGATCGGAGACCAGCATGGTGATGTGATCGACAAGCGGGTTCTCATGTTCAGCCTGATCGAAATCGGTAATTGGGTGGATGCCGATCAGAGTACCGGACGCGTTCTGCACATCCCCAACAGCCATATTTTCACCCAGGTTCTGGCCAATTACACCAGCGAATTCAGGTTCATATGGCACGAAATACCGGTTCACATCACCTTCGGAAGCAATGCAGATAAAGCCCGGCACATTTTGCAGGAAATCGCTGAAAAACATTCGGCCGGATGTGCCGAAGAAGCGGGGCAGCAGCTTCAGAGAGCCTCCGATTCGATACTGATCAGGTTCAATGTGCTTACACCTACCGTGTACCTGTCGGTACGGGAAAACGGTGTCCGCCTTACGGTACGCTACCTCACAGACCCCCGGAGGCGCCGCGGTACGGAGCAGGCCATCTGGGAAGATACGCTCAAAGCCTTCAGGAATGACCCGGAGATCGAATTTGCCTACCAGACCATCCGGATCTACGACCACGACAAGGAGGGTAAAAAAGCCCGGCGGAAACAGGAGGACGAGTGAATACACCCCGGAATATCGAGATTGTAAAGGCTTCGGGCGAGCGCGATGTGTTTTCCGAAAGCAAGCTGCGCGAATCGCTTAAGCGTTCGGGAGCAGGCGACAAGGCCATCGACCGGGTGGTCGCAGCTATTTCGGATGAGCTCTACGAAGGCATGCCGACCCGCAAAATCTACCGGAAGGCCTACCAGCTGCTGCGCAAGGAATCGCGCCTGTCTGCTACACGGTATAACCTGAAACAGGCCGTAATGGACCTCGGCCCCTCAGGCTACCCCTTCGAAACCCTGATCGGACGTTTGCTCGAAAAGATGGGTTATAAGGTCAAAGTCGCCCTTATGATGCAGGGAAAATGTGTGGGCCACGAAGTGGATGTACTTGCGGAAAAGAACAATGAGCGGTTCATCATCGAATGCAAGTTCCACAACAGGCCGGGTGTTAAATCGGATGTAAGGGTGGGCCTGTACTTCAATTCAAGGTTCCTGGACCTTAAGGCCGCTTACAATGATGGCGGCGACCATTCATTCCATCAGGGCTGGATCGTGACCAACACCAAATTCACCAGCGATGCCATACGGTATGCCGAATGTACGGGGATGCATCTCATGGGATGGGACCACCCCCGCGGGTCCAGCCTCGTTGAACGGATCGAAAATGTGCGCCTGTATCCGCTCACCCTGCTCCACAGCCTCACCCAGAAAGAAAAGAAGCAGCTGATTGATAACAATCTGATCCTGGCGGAAGAGATCATCGTTAACACCCAATTACTGGTCACTATCGGGCTGAAAGAATCCAAAATCCGGAAGGTGATAAAAGAGTGCCGGGAACTGCATGAAGGCATGGGGGGATAGTGAAGCCTGGAGGGCTGCAGATTTTTGGGGATGGTATCGGCGGTGCTGGTAGTATGTTTTGAATTAGGGATCTACGGAGCAATTGAGCAATTGAGTTATGAAGTGGTTTGGGATGATTGTCAGCGCTAGTGCCCCATAACGTGATGGTGAGCGCAGGTCTGAGAGAAGCGAAGACCGAAGTCGAACCACGTGGAGGCTTTTTAAAAAGCCTCCGGAAAAGTGCTATGGGTAAAATGGTGCATCCCCATCCCCCCCGGGCAGTGCCCTGCACTGCCCACATGCCTCGACTACACGCAGCTTTGCTGCGTTGCGCTCGGCATGACGTGGTGGCATGACGTTAGGGATTTCTTATTTTTGTAAATAATTATGCAACCTTTTTGCGTGAACGGCGTTATTTTCCCTACACAAAAATTAACTGCGATTGTATGAAACGATCTGTTACGTTCCTCATTATACTTTTTATGCTGGCCGGGCTCACCGGCTGCAACAAAGCCAAGCGTGAGCTCAACCGCGGCAATTACGAACGTGCCGTACACCTGTCAATCGATAAGCTGCGCAGCAAGCCCAATAACAAAAGTGCACGTGACGTGCTGGGCAAAGGCTACCAATACGCGACATCATACCATACCGAAAACATCGCAATGCTTCAGGCGAGCCAGGATCCGTTCAAGTGGGAAGGGATGGTCGCGTCCTATGATTTTATGAACCGTATGCACGAGGACATCCGCCGTTGCCCGGCATGCCTGGAGGTGGTGCCGCAGACCCGGCCGTTTATTGACGATGCCAACAGGGCCAGGGAAAGGGCCGCCGATGTGCGCTACAACAAGGGCCTTGAATTGCTCGGCTCAAACGACCGTCTGAGTGCCCGTGAAGCCTTTCAGCATTTCGCTGTTGCCGAACAGCTTGTTCCGAACTTCCGGAATACCCGTGAGCTGATGAACCAGTCGCTCTCCGAGGCCACACTGCATGTGGTGGTCGACCAGGTGCCGGTGAACAGCCGAAATTTTACCCTGAGCGCGGAATTCTTCCAGAATCAGATCGACAGCTATCTGGCTACCAACAGCCGCCTGAATGAATTTGTCCGTTTTTACACGCCGGTAGAAGCCGAAAGGGAAGGTATTACGCAGCCGGATCACATCATCATACTGCAGTTTGACGATTTCATGGTCGGCCAGGTCCACTCCAGCTCAAATACCACAACGGTAACCAGCAAAGACAGTGTAAAGATTGGCCAGGCCACGCTTCCCGACGGGACAAAAATCGATGTATTCGACAAGGTGACGGCGAAACTGACCATCCATGAAAAGTATGTATCGTCGCGCGGACTGCTCGATATGCAGATTTTTGACGCCTGGGGCGACCGCATCCTGTTCCAGGACAAGATGCCGGGTGAATTTGTGTGGCGCAGCACCTGGGGCAATTTTAACGGCGATGAGCGGGCGCTGACCGCCGAACAGAAACGCATCGTTCAGCGCAGGGAAGTTCCGCCACCACCTGCACAGGACCTGTTTGTTGAATTCACGAAACCGATCTATGGCCAGGTAACCGACCGCATCCGCCGCTTCTACGCCAATTTTTAGGGATAAGGTTGTAATACCTGATCGACGATTTCCTGCTTTCTCCTTACATTGGTCGAATGACCAACTCCGTATCACAACAGGATCCGATCGCGGCTATTGCCACTCCGCTGGGTGAGGGAGGCATTGCGGTAATCCGCGTATCGGGACGCGATGCCATCGATCTGATCGATCCGGTATTCACCGGCAAGAAACTGACGGATCAGCCCAGCCATACGGCCCATTTCGGCCGGTTAACCCATCGCGGCAAAATTATCGATGAGGTGGTCGTTACGCTGTTCCGGTCACCCCGGTCGTATACCGGCGAAGACACTGTCGAAATCTCCTGCCACGGAGGGGTGCTCATTACACAGGCCGTGCTGGAAGCGGTACTGGCCGCCGGTGCCCGCGCCGCGTTGCCGGGCGAATTCACCCAGCGCGCATTCCTGAACGGCAAGCTGGAACTGTCGCAGGCCGAGGCGGTGGCCGACCTGATCCATGCCACCAGCAAAAAAGCGGTCGAAACGGCGCATCAGCAGCTGGAAGGCGAACTTGGCCGGCACATCAGGGAATTCCGTCAGCAGATTATCGACGCCACCGCCCTTGTGGAACTCGAGCTCGATTTTTCGGAAGAGGATGTCGAATTTGCAGGCAGAAACCAGCTGCTCACACTTCTGAGCGGGCTGAACGATGAGATCCACAAACTGCTCGAAACGTACGAAACCGGCCGCATTATCAAAAACGGCGTGCGCACGGTGATCGCCGGCAAGCCCAATGCCGGCAAATCAACCCTCCTGAATACCCTGATGGGCAAGGAGAGGGCAATTGTTTCGTCCATCGCCGGCACCACCCGCGACATGATCGATGCCGACTGGAGCTACGAAGGGCTTCTGTTCACGCTCACCGATACCGCCGGGATCCGTGAGACCGAGGATTCGATCGAGGCCGAAGGGGTGAAACGCAGCCACAAGGCCATCCGCGAAGCCGACCTGGTTCTTTACCTGGTGGATCTGTCCGACCGGCACTCCGAAGCGGAAACGGAAGTGATATCACTGCTGAAAAAAGCGGCAGGTGACCGGCCCTTCCTGATCGTGGGCACCAAAACCGACCTGAGAAACCGGCCGCCCGATGATCCAATGAACCGGCAGCCAGAAGATGAGAAAAACGGGGGCAGTGGCGACAGCAAAATGGATACGGTTACCGGCCAGCCTCAATCGGTTCAGATTGCACCCGGACTTTACACGGACATAACGGTTTCATCGACCGAAGGCACCGGAATCGACACGCTGAAGAAGAAAATGCGGGATGCGGTGCTTGAGAGTAAAACAATCGATACATCGTCGCTAATCGTCACATCGAGCCGCCACCGCGACGCTCTGGAAAAAGCCGGCAGGCACCTTGAATCGGCTATAGCCGATCTCAGTCAGGGCGTCAGCGGCGACCTGCTTTCGATCGACCTGAGGGGAGCGCTACATCAGCTCGGGCTCATTACGGGCGAAATAACCACCGAAGATCTGCTTGACTCGATTTTCAGCCGGTTTTGTATCGGTAAATGAGGTTGGATCGGGCTGATGTTGATATAGATACAAGAGGTATCTGTATGAGCAGGATGGGAGTGCCAATTGCTGTAAGGCATCCTGTTCTAAAGTTTTATTGACAGTTCAAGCTGTCCGCCCAAACCCAGTTCAACAATTTTCTGAAGGGTCGAAAGCCGTACTTCCTTAACGTTGTTTTCCAGTCTCGAAATATAGGATTTAGTAGTACCCACCTTTTCAGCAAGTTCCTGCTGCGTCAATCCTTTTTCGAGTCTGGCTTCATGTATTAATGCACCAATTTTAAAACTCTCATAACCGGCTTCAAGCTGGTCGCGTTTTGCAGTTCCGGGTTTGCCGTAGTTTTTATCTTTAAACTGTTCAAGAGTCGTTATGTTACTTTTTATTGTTTTCATATTCTCTCTTTATTAGTAATGCCCTATCAATTTCTTTTTTTGGTGTTTTCCGGGTTTTCTTTTGAAATCCATTCATCAGAACCACAATTTGACCCTCGTCGAAAAAACAGAAAATCCGAAAAATGTCACTTCCTTGTTGAATGCGTATTTCATAAAGTCCATCCGTGTTCTCAATGTGTTTAAGATACGATTCAGGTATTTTCTGAATCTCCTCAATTAAATCAAGTGTCCAGATAATCTTGTCCTTAACCTTATCTTTTTGACTCTCAAAAAAAGACTGAAAGTAATCTTTGTAAAAAATGACTGTTCGGATTTTCTTCTTTTTTGTCATTGGGCAAGATAGTAAATGTTGCTCTATAGTACAACTCGGGAAAGTTTGATCTGCTGTAGTTAGTGCTGCGTTGCCCGAGCTACCTGGACGAGCCCGACTCGCTTCGTTCAGGGTTATTCCACCTTAACATGCTGGCCGCCGATTCCACGCAGGCAGATCGCTGGCGCAGGCGCGCCCTGCTGACAATGGAGCAACAGGCCCGCCGGGATCATCAGCCTCTACGCCGCATGGATGTTCTGGAGCGGCTCAGCGGTCTGGGTACGGCTCCGCAGCAAGCAAAAGCCAGGATGGCCTTGCTGGAGCTGCAACTCGATTACGCAGACCCTGCCCAGGTCGTCGAAGAGCTCGGCGCGATGCTGGAACAGGCCGGTCCGGATGATATGCTGCGTGAGGAGATGCTCTATCTGCAGTCACGCGGATTGCTGTTTACCGGCCGGGAGGAAATTGCAGAGCAGCGGTTGAGGCAGCTCCAGGACGAGTACCCCTCGGGGCGACGGGCCGCAAAGGCCGGTCGACTGCTGCAGCAGCGCCTCGATGAGCAGCAGCGCCAAATCGGGAGGACCCAGCCATGAAAACCCGGTCTTTCAACTATTTATCCATGGCGCTATATTGCGTCATGAGCCTGCTTGCCAGTACACTCGTCCATGCCAATAACCTGCCTCCGGTGGCGGTGATCAACCTGACGCCGGACAAGGCGGTATACTACGCCGGGGAGACCA
>RECM01000096.1 GCA_007694035.1 Balneolaceae bacterium | reverse complement strand
AGGCGTGGCCCAGCATCTCCTGTACTGATCGCAGATCGGCGCCCCCCTCAAGCAAATGAGTGGCAAACGAGTGCCTGAAAGCGTGCGGATATACCGGTTTTTTGATCCCCGCGTTCTTTGCCGCCCTGCTTACAATGGTCCAGACCGACATCCTTGAAAGAGGGGTACCGCGCTGGTTCAGGAATACCCGGTTCCGGGTTTTGCCCGTAGTGCCGGTGAACTGCGGCCGTGCATCGGCAATGTATTTTTCAAGTGCCGCACGCGCATATTCGCCAGCGGGCACAAGTCTTTCCTTGTTTCCCTTGCCGATAACCCTGATCAGCCCCGCTTCCAGGAACAGCTGGCCCATTTGCAGGCCTGTGAGTTCGCTCACCCTCATGCCGGTACTGTACAGGCATTCGAGTATGGCGGTGTCGCGGATGGCGGCCGGGGTTTCGGTGCCGGGTGAACCGATCATCCTGATCACCTCGTCCGCATCAAGCACATCGGGCAGTTTGCGCGCTTTTTTCGGCAGTTCGATCAGCTCCGCCGGATTCGCCCGGCAGACCCCCTCCACTACCAGGAACTGATGGAAACCGCGGATGCTCGATATGCTGCGGGCAAGGGTTTCAGGCGAAAGCTCCAGGGCGACCAGCTCTTTCAGAAATTCCTCGATGTGATCGAGCGTGATGGCGCCGGTGTCGGATAGACCGCGGGCCTCATTCAGGAAACCAAGGTAGCGTGTGAGGTCGCGGTAATAGGCGTCGACGGTATTGTCCGACAGGCTTTTTTCAACCCGGATGAACTGCAGGTAACGGTTCAGTTCGGACTCAAATGCAGGCATTATGGCTGGTTTATCCCTCATGCTTCATCCCGTTCGTGCCGGGGCGGCCCACTAATCCGGCTCGATTGGTGCCCGGGCCGAATCCTTTGTAGCACCTCCCGGCATTGCCAGATCACCGGCATCCGGTTTGCGGGGCGCATTGTCTTTCTGATCCTGGCCGGGGTATTTGATGCGGCCGTGGTACATGCCAACAAGGATTTTGAGGAACGCATCCTTGATGATGCGAAGGTCCTGAAAGGTTAACGGACAGTTGTTGAGCTGGCCTTCGTTCATGCGCTCATCCACCATACGGGTTACCAGGTTTTCGAGCTTCTGGTAGGTCGGGTCGGTCATGGCACGTGATGCGGCTTCGATACAGTCGGCAAGCAGCAGTATGCCGGTCTCCTTCGACTCGGGCAGGGGGCCGTCGTAACGGAAATCTTCCTCGCGTATCTCGGCGTCGTCTTCGGCCAGCTCTTTCGCTTTGCCGTGGAAGTAGCGGATCACACTGGTGCCGTGGTGCGTTTTGATGAAATCGGTGATAACCTGGGGCAGGCCTTCTTCTTCGGCCATTTTAACACCGGTGGCCACATGGTTTTTGATAACCATGGCACTCATCCGGGGTTTCAGTTTGTCGTGTTCGTTCATGCCGCCCGACTGGTTTTCCACAAAATAGTGGGGCTTTTCCATCTTGCCGATATCATGAAACAGGGCTCCAACCCGGCAGAGCAGTGAATTGGCGCCAATCGCCGCGGCGGCGGCTTCCGAAAGGTTGGAAACCTGAAGGCTGTGCTGAAAACTTCCCGGGGCACGCATCATCAGGGCTTTGAGAATGGGATGGTTGTTGTCATTCAGCTCATACAGGGTAACATCGGTGGTTACCTTGAACAGCTTCTCGAACAGGAAGATTACAGGGTAGGTGAGCAGCGATACCATGAAAGCGTTCAGGAATACGTGCATGATGTTCACGGCCAGCAGGTCCCAGCCTCCGGTCCGCGTGAGGGTGAATCCCAGCAGCACAAACACATAGCCGATAAAGACAAGGGCCGGCGTGGTAAGGAAAAACTGGCTGCGCTTCCGGATGTCTCTCACCGAGAAAACCCCGATGCTGCAGGCAGTGATGGTGGCCAGCAGGAATTCGAAATTGTTCCCGTGGATGAGGGCCGTGGCCAGGGCAATAACCGTGGTGGACATCAGTCCCACACGTGAGTCGAAAATGATGGTGAGGATGATGGGGGCAAGGGCCAGCGGCACTACATAGGCCGGAATGGTGTCAATGCGTGCCGCAAAAAGGCTGGCCCCGATCACGATGCCAATGGCCAGGAACACCAGCAGGAACATCGAATTGTTATCGAAAATTGGGCGGCGGTACAGGTACAGGTAAAACAGGAAAACAATGAATACGGCGAGTATGAGCAGGGTATCGCCTACGTAGTACTGCCACAATTCATAAGATGATGCACGCGATACCCTTGCACGTTCAAGACTGTACAGAATATTCTGCTTTTCGGCCGTTATAAGGTCGCCCTTTCTTATGATCACCTGCCCGGATGTGACGGCCCCCTTGGTCGGGGAGATGTTCTCAATGGCCTGGCTTATCTGGGCTTCGGTCTCGCTTTCGTTAAAAATTATGTTGGGTCTGATTACCGCCTCAAGCAGTTGCAGTGCCGTGGGTACGGCCTGATCGGGCAGTTGCCTTGGCAGCTGCAGCATGGCCAGATCTGTCACCTCCGGCACCTCGCGAACGGAATTGATGCTCAAACTGCGCTGGGTGCGCTCACGCAGATCCCTCACCAGCAACTCATCACTGCTGAACCGGTCTTTGCCCACGTTGATTATGCCCTGGCGGAGAACATCGTTTATGAAACGGTCGAGTCGCAGGCGGATCTCATCGCCAATAAAGCGTCTGTCGGTACTGCCGCGGCGCTGCTGGTCGCGGCGCAGAAGCGTGTAGTTTTCGAGCAGGATACGCCAGCCCTCATTATTCAGCGGCAGGTTGGCCACCGAGCGCTGCTGCATATACCTGAGGCTGTCGCGATCGGCATCGGTGCTGCCGGCCGCCTTGTTGATCTGCCATTCGGCGTAGCGGTCGAGAACGGGTTCCATACGAGTGAAGAGGGAATCGAGCGCGCTTGTGATCCGGGCACCTGCTTCATTGTCGAGGTGGAATATGGGCGGTGTGATCTCTCTGATCTCCCTGATTTCCGCTTCGATTTCGTCATCGCCCTTGAGCAGGCTGAACGTGAAAGGTGCCACCAGGTCGTTCTGCCGCCAGGGTTCGCCAACGCGGTAGGTGAATTCCTGTACCGGAGTTCTTGGATAGAGTACTACAATCACACTTAGAAATAGTACACTGATCAGTGCTTTAATGGTAATCTGCTTCCACTGCGGCGTACCTGCATCACTCTTCTTATCGGAGAAAAGGGTGATGTGTGTCTTTTTTTTGCGGGCCAGACCCAGCTTGTCCATGATGCTCATAAGCAGAGTATAACGAATTAACCAGTTAGTATCGTTTCAGGCCAAAAATTCTGTTGATACCGTATATCAGTGTTGATACGGTAAAAAAGATTATGACGCCAGTCAAGGTAAACCATGGCCAGGCCAGATTGCTGAAGCTGATCACGAAAATCATACCGACAACACAGGCAATGAGCCCGGGGAACACCTCACGGGTGGTATAGCTTGTGTAACGGCCTATATAGAACGCGCCCAGCAGCGCCCCGTAGGTGAACCCGGCAATGCCAAGGCCCAGCTCCACGATCGGGTTTTCGGTATCGCTGAAGCTCACGGCAAACATAAAGAAGATCACTGTCCACACAACCATCATCATCCGTGAGATAAAGATGGCATCGTCACGCTCCGATAGTTTCGGGAACAGGTCGAAAAGGGTGGACGAGGAGAGGGCCGAGAGTGAACTGCTGAGCGTGCTCATGGCCGCGGCAAACAGGCCCGCTATGAACAGCCCGGCCGCGCCATGCGGAATCACATCCAGCACATAGCGCAGTATGATCTCGTCGTTGTTGGCCAGGCCCAGTTCGGTAAAATGCGCACCCTGGTACCAGGTGTACAGGTACATGCCCACAATAAGGAACAGGGTGATCTGAATGAGCACAAAAAAGCCGCTGGCAATCAGGGCCCATTGCGATGCCCTCAGGTCACGGCAGGCCATCAGGCGCTGCACAATCAGCTGGTCGGTACCGTGAGAGGCCATCGACAGGAACATGCCCCCGAATATCCCTGCGGCAAGTGTGTAGGTGATGGTGTATGCGTCACCAAATGACGTTGGCAGTACTATCAGCGTTGTTTTGCCCGCATCGGCAATGTAGTCGAATACACTGTCTTCGAGGATGCCGGCGGTATAGAGCAGTATATAGATTGCGCCGAATATGTATACCCCGAGCTGCAGCACATCGATCCAGATTACCGACTTCAGGCCGCCGTAATAGGTGTAGGCCAGTGTTAGTACAGCGATTATGGCAATGGCCACGGGGTAGTCGAGCCCGGTGATGACCTTGATAGGGATGGCGGCGGCGAAAAGGCGCACACCGTCGGCAAGCAGGCGGGTCATCAGGAATACAACGGAGATCACCTTCTGAAAGCGGGTTCCGAAACGCTCCTTGAAAAATGTATAGGCCGTTTTCTGATCACCCTTGAAATAGGATGGCAGAATAAGCCAGGCTACAATAAACCGCCCGATTATATAACCGAATACAAGCTGAAGGAACACAAAACTGCCGGTATAGGCTACCGCCGGTATGGAGATGACCGTAAGCATACTGGTTTCGGTGGCCACAATCGAGAATGAAACGGCCCACCATGGCGTATTCCCGCTGGTACGGAAATAGGTGTTGGAATCGGTGGGCTTGCCGCCCACCTTGATGCCGATAAAAACACACAATAAGAGGTAGAAGACGATGACTGCCAGGTCGAGCAGGTTCAGTCCCGTCGCGTCGAGATAATCCAATAGTCCTTAATTCAGTTTGTAGGGAGCGGTCGGTGGAAACAGGGGTCAGGCAGTGGCGTCGATGTGTTCCAGTGCCGAGGTTTTGTCGTTACTGATGGTAAATACGGAAGTAAGCTGTGATATCTCGAGCAATTTGTTAACACGGTCGGTCATATTGCAGAGAATGAGCTTTTTGTCGGCATCCCTGTACAGGCGATGGGCCAGCAGCAATGCGCTCAAACCCGATGAATCGGCAAAATTGACGCTGCCAAGATCCAGAATCAGGTGCCCGCTCTCTCCCGCCTTTGATAACAGGATAAACTGACTTTTCAATTCCGCGGCGATTTTGGTATCCAGTTTTGATCCCTTCAGGGTCATTACGGTAACATTGTCATCCTGTTCGATCTCAAATTTCATGGGCTGTAATTACTCGTTTGAATTAAGTATGTGATTGCACCTGAATTTAATCATTTCAGCAAATTAAAAAACTGTTCCTCGTCGATGATCTCAACATTCAGTTTTTTTGCCTTATCCAGTTTGCTGCCTGCCGCTTCGCCGGCCAGAACATAGTCGGTTTTCTTGCTCACCGATCCTGCCGTGCGCCCGCCGTTTTCCCCGATCAGCCGTGCAGCATCGTCGCGTTTTAAAGTAGGAAGTGTGCCAGTTAGAACAAATGTTTTTCCTGCCAGTTTATCAGATACGGATGTTTTTTCTTCCTGCTCGAGCTGCAGGCCATATTCCCTGAGCCTTGCGATTATGGCCCTGTTCTCGTCGTTGCCGAAAAAACGGACAACCGATTCGGCGATGCGGGGGCCAATGGAGTCGACGGCGGTGAGCTCATCGGTACCTGCCTGCATCAGCCGGTCGACCGATCTGAAATGGTCGGCGAGATCTTTGGCCACCTTTTCACCCACAAACCGGATTCCAAGGGCGTACAGCACCCGTTCAAACGGCTGGGACTTGCTTTTTTCGATGGCATCGATCAGGTTGCGGGCGCTCTTTTCGGCCATCCGTTCAAGAGGGATGAGCCGGCCGGCATCGAGTTCGTACAGGTCGGCAAAGGTTTCGATGAGGCCCTCATCCACAAGCTGCTCTACAATGGCGGTGCCCAGGCCGTCGATATCCATGGCGTTGCGCGACGAAAAATGCTCGATGCGGATGCGGGTCTGCGGCGGGCAGGCGGGGTTTACACAGCGCCAGGCGACTTCTCCCTCAAGCCGCTGGAGTTCGCTGTTGCAGGCAGGGCAGTGCGCCGGCATGCTGAACGGTTCCTGCCTACCCGGTGCACCGGGGTTAACCACGCTGATCACCTGCGGAATGATGTCGCCCGCTTTTTCGATCACCACCGAGTCGCCCCTGCGTATGTCCTTGCGCAGGATCTCATCCTCATTGTGGAGCGAAGCCCTCTTTACGGTGGTTCCGGCCAGCAGTACCGGTGTGAGTTCGGCTACAGGGGTGATGGTGCCCAGCCGCCCGACCTGCAGGGTTATATCCTCAATGGTAGTGGTGGCCTGTTCGGCCTCGAATTTGTAGGCGATGGCCCAGCGGGGCGCTTTTGCCGTGTTGCCGAGCTCTTCGCGGTAGCGGTCTTCGTTCACTTTTACAACCGCGCCGTCGGTCTCGAAAGGGTATGAGTGGCGTTTTTGGTCCCATTCGCCGATCAGATCTGCAACTTCTTCAATAGTGCCGCATTTTTTCCGTACTGAGCAAACCGGAAGGCCGAACCGGGCCAGCTGATCAAGCTTCTGGTCCTGCGTGCGTGCCAGGTCGTTTTCGTCGAACAGAAGGTCGTAGGCAAAAAACCGGATGGGACGCGATGCCACAACCACTGGATCCTGCATTTTAAGGCTGCCGGCAGTGAAATTCCTGGGATTGGCGAAAACGGTTTCACCCTGCTCTTCCCGCTCGCGGTTAAGCCGGGCGAAGGCTTCCCGTTCCATATACGCCTCGCCGCGCACCTCCACCACATCCGGAACCGGACCGGCCAGGCGATGGGGGATGTCGCGCACCGTCCGGATGTTTGCCGTGATGTCGTCGCCCTTCTCGCCATCGCCGCGGGTTGCCCCGAGCACCAGCCGGCCCTTTTCGTAACGCAGCCGGATGGCCATGCCATCGTATTTAAGCTCGGCCATGTAGGTAAAATCGCTGTGGCCCAGGTTATCGCGAACACGCCGGTCGAAATCGAACAGCTCATCGCGGTTGTAGGTGTTCGACAGGCTCATCATGGGCACGGGATGTACCACTGTGGGGAACTCTTTCGAGGGCTTGCCGCCTATCCGGGTCGACGGCGACTGCGGATCCTGCAGGTCGTGTTCGAGCTCGAGACCAAGCAACTCCTGCATCAGCCGGTCGTATTCCCGGTCGGGCATAATGGGATCGGCCTTACCGTAGTAGGCATCATCTGCCCTTGAAAGCAGTTCCCTGAGCTCGTCAATTCGTTTCCGCACGTCCTGCGTTGCCATGATAGCTGCGATCCCTACAGTTGTGGTCGTGCCATGATCTCGACCGGGCCCGGCAGATCATCCGGCATTTCGCCGGTGCTGAACGAGCGCATGGTCGGGTCGCGCAAAAACTGCTCGCGGGAGATGCGGATGACCCTGTTCTCCGGATCATACAGCTGGAAATCGGTGATCACACGGTCGTTGTACATCAGGATCATGCGTTCGATATTTCCGCGGATCTGTATGTCCTGCAGGAATTCGAACTGCATGGCCCGGCCGGTCTCAATCCAGTACGGGCGCTGTATATTGAACAGGT
>RECM01000266.1 GCA_007694035.1 Balneolaceae bacterium | reverse complement strand
GATGGAAAATTTCAATACCTGGTGAATATGTTGAAACACATGAAGAACATTTTACCAGGGTCACACAACGATATCTTGAAGCACTTTCAAATGGAAGCATTCCCGAGTGGGAGCGGACGAATCTGCTGACAAAATATTTCATTACCACTCAGGCTTATGAACTCAGCCGGTAGGCCATTTTAGAATTTGAGTTAACTACTCAAATAACACCTGATACAGAAAGAATTAACTAACCGTAAAAATTTATTTATTAAACAAACTGCTATGAAGTCATCGATGATTCGTACATGCCAAGTATCATGTGATTCGTCGGGAAGAGTACCTGGCAGTGATTAACAATGTTAGAAAAACAGAGAATGGGTCATTCATTATTTCAACTCACCGGTAAAATTGCCATAGTAACCGGGGGCGGAACAGGGCTGGGCTTTGGAATTGCCAAAGCATTTGTCGAAGCCGGCCTGGAAAAAGTTGTAATTACAGGAAGAAGGGAACAGGTTTTAAAAGATGCCAGCCACGAACTATCGGGGCGGGCAGAATACATCGTAAACGATGTTACAGACCTGAACTCATTGCCCGGGCTGGTTGAAGAGGTCGAAAACCGGTTTGGGTCGGTAGATATCCTTGTGAATAATGCCGGTATAAATCAGAAAAAGGATACCCTTGAAGTGTCAGACCGGGAATTCGAAAATATTATTCAAACTAATCTGAATAGTGTTTTTGCGCTCTCACGGGATGTTGGGAATAGAATGATTGAAAGAAAACGGGGTTCAATCATCAACATAATATCAATGGCAGCTTTGTACGGTATTCCGCGTGTGGCTGCCTATTCTGCCTCGAAGTCCGGTGTGCTGGGATTAACGCGGGCGCTCGCTGTTGATTTTTCTCCGCATGGAGTGCGGGTTAATGCGATTGCACCGGGATTTATCACATCGGCAATGCATGAAAAAGCTTTTAATGCCGATCCTGAACGTAAAAGGCGGGTACTTGAACGTACACCAATGCAACGTTTTGGAACTGCAGAAGATGTGGCTTTGGCTGCTGTATATCTTGCATCAGACGCTTCGAAATTTGTAACGGGTATCAATCTTCCGGTAGATGGGGGTAATTCAATTGGATTTTGAATCTTGATTATTTCATCGTTCAAAATTTTTTTAACTGCTACCTGCCAAGTGCCAGCCGTAACTACATTGATATATTCAGTCAAAATAATTATATCGTATTTTATTGCCACTGAAAAACAGAAAAGCATGGGATTTTTTTGGTTTCCGTGTTTCCGTGGCAATTTATTCACAGCAACCTGACCATTAGAAAACTCAATGCGAATAGGGAAGTCCATATGCCCCCCATTCAATTCATCCAAAACAATTCCTGCTGTACCAGTCTATTCATTATCAGGTCAATATTCGTGTATGTTTTTTTAGCCGGGTTATTTGCCGGGTGTTCAAGGCATTCCGAATTGGAATGGATTGATGAAGGACACTATCGCTGGGCGGAAGTAACTCCGGGATATTTTGGTTCTGATGGATTCAGGCAGCTAAAACCATCGAAAACCAATATCCGCTTCAATAATTATCTTGAAATAGATGATATCGCCAAAAACCGGCATTATCTGAACGGTTCAGGTGTAGCTGCCGGCGATATCAATGGCAATGGGCTGGTGGATCTTTATTTCACGGGTTTAACAGAAACCAACAGGCTGTATAAAAATCTTGGGGGGATGAAATTTAAAGATATCACTGAAGAGGCCGGTGTACTGCATAAAGGATATTATTCCACAGGCGCAGTATTTGCTGATGTGAATGGCAACGGGCACCTTGATCTGATTGTGACAGCCATGCACGGTGATAATGTACTCTATCTGAATGATGGAACCGGTAAATTTAAAAAATCGGAAAACAGCGGATTAGGACCTGCTAAAGGGAGCATGACGATGGCCCTTGCGGATATTACAGGTAATGGTTTTCCAGACCTTTATATCACCAATTATAAAGAGAGATCAGTGAAAGATATGTTCACAACCCGGGAATTGGAATGGGGTAATATATTGAATGAGCCGCTCGGGTCGCCCTATGATGAATATACACTGGTGCCCCCTTTTGATCGTCATTATATGCTTGTAAGACATCACGGGGCGCTTGCAGGGGTATCGGAATTGGGAGAAAGTGATGAACTTTATCTGAACAGAGGTGGCTATTTTGAAAAAGTTACCGGTACAAAAGCGTTCTTTCTTGATGAAAATGGCGAACCATTCGGTTTGCAGCCTGATTGGGGCCTCACGGCAAAATTTCAGGATATCAATAATAACGGCCTGCAGGATCTCTATGTTTGCAATGACTTTCATACGCCAGACAGAATTTGGATTAACCAGGGTGATGCACCTGGTGACGGTTCCCCTCCAACCTTTAAAGCTGCTTCATGGGAAGCATTCAGGAATCTCAGTTTTTCCTGTATGTCTGTCGATTTTTCCGATATCAACAGGAACGGATACATCGATATTTTTGCAACGGAAATGCTCGATCCAGATCATGAACGGCGACTTCGGCAGGCGTTTTCTGATGAGTACCTGCCCGTTGAGCCCGGGCAGATTGAGAGAAGGCCTCTTTACAATCGCAACTCCCTTTATCTTCAGAGGGAAGACATGACTTTTGCCGAGATCTCTTACCTGGCCGGTGTTGAGGCAACAGGATGGTCGTGGGCTACACGGTTTATGGATGTTAACCTGGACGGTTATGAAGACCTGATTATCAATACAGGGTACCTGTACGATATCCTTGATATCGACGGGCAGATTGCCATGATCCAAAACCGGCGTAATATGGATGAGCACTTTGTGGAATTCACAGGCCTTGTTGATCCTTTATACCAGCAAAATAAAATTCTGAGAAATAATGGTGATCTGACTTTTTCGGATGTAAGCACCGAATGGGGGTTTCGGGACCTGGATGTATCACACGGAATGGCATTTGCCGACTTGAACAATAACGGTACACTGGATATTATCATAAACCGGATGAACCGCGAAGCTGCTATTTTTGAAAACAGGACTCGTGCACCCCGTATTGCCGTAAGGCTTATTGGAGAAAAGCCAAATACCGCCGCCATCGGAGCCCGGATAGAACTGTATGGCGCAGGTATACACCAGCAAAAAGAGATCACCTCGGGTGGTGACTATCTGTCGGGGTCTGATTCAAAAGTTACATTTGCAGCTAATCCGGACAATACTAATCATGAAATTCATGTTAACTGGCCTGACGGAAGGCGTAGTGTGATCGCATCGGTAAAAGCAAACAGGATTTACGAAATATTCCAGGAGAAATCGGCATTTACAGAAGGTGATCCGGCTCACTCAGCAGGAGTTCAAATTGTAAATCCGCTATTTCGTGAAGTTGAGATGCATGGTAAAATCCTCCATCATGAAACACTTTTTCCAGATTTTGAAATTCAGCCATTTCTGCCATTCAAACTTAGCCAGGCAGGACCAGGAGTGGCATGGCTGGATATAACCGGTAATGGTAACGATGAGCTCTTGATGGCTTCAGGACGTGGAGGGCAACTTGCCATTTTGACTAGAGATAGAGATGGTAATTTTTTTTCTCCGAATGTTGAACCTTTGACTAAAACAGCGCGGGGAGATCAGACAGCAATTATCGGATGGAAAGAAGACGGAAAAAATCGGCTCCTGGTAGGTTCTGCGAATTACGAACAGGGCAGACCTGATGTCGCGTCAGTATACATCTTTAACCTTCACCGTGATGGGACAGTAGTTAAGGATAGTATTCGGGGAGTTTTTTCTTCAACTGGCCCTTTGGCAGCGGCCGATATAACAGGAAACGGTTATCTTGATCTTTTTATCGGAGGCCATTTTAAACCGGGACAATACCCTGTTGATGCCGATTCGAGATTAATGCTGAATGAAACAGGTACATTTCGGTTTGATGCCAAAAATTCTCCGGTATTGTCTGGGGTGGGTCTAGTGACAGGAGCAGTATTCTCAGATTTCAATGGAAATGGCAATCCGGATCTGCTTATCAGCACCGAGTGGGGGCCATTGCGATTATTTGAGAACAGGGATGGTAAATTTGTCGATATAACCGCACTTATGGGTCTGGATTCACGGACCGGCTGGTGGAAGGGTGTGGCAACAGGGGATTTTACCAATAACGGACTGCCGGATATCGTTGCAGCAAATATCGGAATCAATACACCCTGGCAATCAGAGTACAGAAATCCGTTAAGGCTTTATTATGGCGACCTGGATGGATTTGGGACTGTTGATATGATCGAAGCATACTCAGGTGCCGATGGCGCGTACCGGCCTCGGCGCCGGTTATACAAATTTCAGGAGCAACAAATGAACCTGAACCGAATGGGGAGTCATCGCGAATTTGCACAATCCACTCTCAGGGAAATATTAGGCAGCCGATATGAGCAGACAACATATAAAGAGATTAACACGCTTGAACATATGGTTTTCCTGAACAGGGGTGATCACTTTGAAGCAATATCGCTGCCAATTGAGGCTCAGATTTCGGCAGGGTTTCATGTGGGGGTAGCTGATCTGAATAATGACGGAAATGAAGATATATTTCTGAGCCAAAACTTTTTTGCAGTGCGTGAAAACCAGCCAAGAATGGATGCAGGGCGAGGGCTGGTGCTATTAGGAGATGGAGAAGGAAATTTCACAGCAATGAGCGGAACCGACAGCGGAATAAAGATTTATGGTGAACAGAGAGGAGCGGCATTCGCAGATTTCAATGGAGACGGGAAAACAGATCTCGCAGTTTCACAAAATGCAGGCATACTGACGGTTTTCCAGAATATGTCTGCGAATCGTGGTATCCGTATAACACTACAAGGGCCGCCATCGAATGAAAATGCAGTCGGATCAGCAATACGGCTGATCTATGATAACGGAACCGCAGGCCCAAGACGGGAAATTCAAAGCGGCTCGGGCTTCTGGTCTCAAAACAGTTATACTCAGGTGCTTGGTGTAGGTGAGCACATTGCAGTATCGATAGAGGTGAGATGGTTTGATGGGAAGACAGAAGAAATATCAATCGAACAGGACAAAATGGATTATACCATATTTTATTCGGATAGTGAAAATATTGGTCAATGACTCAGCAGAGCGTTGACGACGAACTTCACAGGAATTATCGGGATACTCATCCCGTCCTTCTCAGGTTTACGGCCGATGATGGGTATTTACTGATTCTGTAACCCGGAGCGAGCTCTCCGGACTGTGATATGTGAGACCGTTGGCCTGATTTGTCATCAGCTAATGGCTATGTGAATGTGGAACCGGGGTCGTATTGAAACGGAATGATTCACGGGCTACCGGTTTAATAACCTGGGCAAATTCAGTAACCCTATAAAATTGATTGATTGGTACATTGTAAAAATGCTGTTTTGAATTGCTTGCAGGCCAGTATACCTCCAGTTCCTGAATTTTTACAGCCTTCCCCAAACCGATTTCGAGCTGTAAACTCGATGAACCAAAACTTCCTCCGGTTGTAACAGTTCTGTGTATATTACGAACAGAATCTGCTTCTTCGATGGTTATCTTAACCCTGTTTCCGATCCCGGATCGATTAGATTCAACACCATGAAAAGTAAGTGTTATCCAGTTATTTGAGTTTCCGGGATTTTCAAAAAGTGCATTCATATAAACATCGCCCTCAAGTGCACCTCCGATTACAGTAAAGATATCCTGGTGTCCGTTGTTATTCAGGTCGGCGAATGAAACACCGTGTCCTTTTTGCAGGTGGCCGAACCCTCCTGATGCTGTAACTTCTTCAAAACGATCGCCATTTACACTCCTGAACATCCTGTTCGGAATCAACACCCGCATATCAGGGTCTCCTGTACCAACATAGAAATCAAGGTAACCATCGTTGTCAAGATCTCCGAAATTCGATCCCATTGTATACATAACCCGATTCAACCCTGTTTCTGAGGTAACATCGCTGAATGTACCGTCACCGTTATTCCTGTATAATCTCGGCAACTCGGCATTAGTGGGCCTGCCCAGGTACTCGAGGGCAATATCGGCAGCATTGGCATAATAACCGGATACAAACAGGTCTGACAGGCCGTTGTTATTATAATCCCAAAACCAGGTTGGAAAACTTTCAATTGGTTCCTGCACTCCAGCAAATTCAGCGATTTCCCGGAACCTGGGTATCCCATCGCTGCTGGTGCCCTGATTTTCGAAGAGTAAATTTTCACCCCCCAGAATTGAAATGTATATATCGGGAAATCCATTGTTATTGATGTCGCCGGCGGTAACACCCTTGACAAATTTTCTGATGTCAAGACCAGCCTCAGCGGCTATATTAGTAAATGTTCCGTCTTTGTTGTTCAGGTAAAGTTCAGAAGGATGGGGATCACCGGGTGTGGACTCGTTGCCAATAAAGAGGTCAAGCCATCCATTATTATTAAAATCAGCCCAGACCGCGGTTTGTGTGGGATGAAAGGTTAACAACCCGGCACTTTCTGTTACATCGATAAAGGTGCCGTCTCCGTTATTGCGGAGAAGCGAGTTGGGATGGTGGCCGGCGCGTCCCAACCAGGCGCCTCGTAGGACAAATACATCAGGATTTCCATCGTTATTATAATCGGCATGAATGAGGTTTAATCCCCCGGTAATCCCGCTCAGACCCGCTTCCTGAGTTTTATTAACAAATGCACCGTTGCCTGTATTTTCGAAATAATGGAGCTGGTCTGATATTCCCCAGGAGGAGGCCATGATATCAATAAATCCGTTTTGGGTAAAATCTTCAGTGACACTGCCGCCTGACAGCCCCATTTCATCGGCCAGCCCGACAAATGGAGCAATGTCATAAAAGCGATTGAATGTTGCAGATGTGGTGAAAAGTTCTGCAGGAATCAGCCATTGTTCCGGAACGTTGTACGGATGTTCGCCAAGAGTCATGTATGCAATATTGAGCAGCCAGATCGATTCCATGTCGCCGGGGCGCCACTCTGTAAGGAGCCGTTCTAAAAGTTCTATGGCTTTGCGGGAGCCTTGGGGCAGTGTATGAATGCCATCCCCCTGAATTGGGAAAAGGCATGAAGCTGAAGAATGGTTTAGAATACAATTTTGCTGTTCACCAAGCCGAAGCCAGGCAAGAGCCAGCAAATCGAGGATGTTTTCGGTAAAATTATCTTGATAAACAGTACTTGAAACTTCCAGTTGAGCCAGCATATTTTCAAGAAGTTCAATGGCTTCTTCTGTATAACCGGCATAAATCATTTCCTGTGCAAGTGTTCCCGTATACATTATCCTTTCATGCAGCATACCAGGCACCGGTATTCCCGTTAATGCAGCAACCCGCTCTCTGCCTGCAAATTCATTAAGCCAGGGATCCACATTCTTCGCAATACTGTCGAGGCGAGCAACCATCACAGCAGTTTCACTAACATTATCAGGAGCCTTATTGGCACATGACAGCAGGAGTAGAAGTAAAAAAGGAGCTATAACGGCTTGCAGAATCTTCATGAATACCCTGCCTGGTTTATTGAAATACTTTTACGGATTCCCAATTCAAGTCCCCTGAGTTCGGCCAGGCCGCGCAT
>RECM01000265.1 GCA_007694035.1 Balneolaceae bacterium | reverse complement strand
CAGCCCGGCCACAATGATTACAAAAGCGATTATATAATACTTCATTCCGTAGTTAAAGCTTATGTTTGAGTAGACTAAATCTAAATAAAATCAGGATCAGATGAAACAATGAAGGGGGGGAACAATAGAACAATAGAATATGGAATAGGGAATGGGGAAGTGCCGTCATGGTGAGCCCGGAGTGGGCTGCAGGATTTGGGCGGTGACCACGGCGGTGCTGGTAGTTTGCTCTGAGTTAGGGATCTACGGAGCAATAGAGCAATTGAGTTTGGAAGTAATGGATCAGGTGCAGAAAGCCCCCCCCCTCCCTACGTCATGCCGAGCGCAAGCCTGCGCAGCAGGCTGTAGTCGAGGCACGTGTGCAGTGCGCAGCACTGCACAGAATGGGCTATGTGCGGGATTGTGCTACCGGGCGTTCCCCGGAGGCTTTTTAAAAAACCTCCACATTGATCGGCTTCGGTCGTTGCCCGATAGGGCGCAAAATGAAATTGCGCCTTGATAGACGACAGGTTTGATTTAGCGATTCAAAGATTCAACGACATACTGGAATCAGACGCAAGAAACAAGACGCAAGACACAAGTGATTCGGTACGGAATGGAGAACCGCATAGCGAAAAAGCAAAAGGCAAAAAGCAAAAGGCAAAAGGCAAAAGTTAGAATGCGTGAGGCAAAAGAACCACTTCCCCAAACCATATTCCATATTCAATTGTTCAATTGTTCAATTGTTCAACTGCATCGCCACCGCTTCGTCTCCATTATCATCCCGCTTGTTTCCCAACAAATTCGCTCAGTCGGGCCGGGATTTGAACTCGAGCGGCAGCAATTCTTTTCTGAGGTTGCTCATGAATTCGGGGCCGGGATCGACCTTGTCGGTCAGGTAATCGGGATCTGATTCTTTCCAGACATCCGAGTTTCTGAATATGTGGTATTCATGATGACCAATTACGTATTCAATGTCATATTTGCCTGCAAGGTAAGTGATAAGTTCGGCGTTGGCCTTAAGCTGGGCCCGGGTAAGCGGGGCCTTGGAGCCGCCAATGTTTTCAATACCGATGGCCATGTAGTTCAGGCCAATGGTGTGCCGGGCAAACGTAGTATCGGGAACCAGCCGGAAAATGGTGCCATCCCGGTCAACCAGGAATTGGGCTAATACATTGAGCATGCCCGCCGATTGCAGATTGGCCCTTCCGCCCAGGTGGGTCCGGTTGAAAACATCAAACGTATCTTCAAGCGTATAGATGGCCGTCCAGTGAACCACCACCATACGGGGTTCGATGGTGGCCCGTTCTTTGATCAGGCCGTGGCGATCGCGCAGGTATTCAAGCGACAGCTGTTCGCGCTCTTCGTCAAACACAACGGGTTTTTCAAAGATGCGGAATGTGGCTTCCGATGAATTCCGGGTATCGCCGCACCCTGACCATATAAACAGGGAAATAAAGAGCCACAGAAACAGTGTTCTGTGGCTCTTTGATGAAGAAGGTTGAAGTGGTTTTTTGTGCATGTTCATCCGTTAATCAGGAATGTTCCACCAAAGCGGGGTTCTGAGGCGTACGGCCGGTGTGTTGTCGCCAACGTTGTCGGGATTACGCACTTCTTCGTTGCCTTCGTAGATCATGGCCTGAATCCAGTCCGACTCGTCGTTCGCATCAAAAATGATGGTGTTGAGATTGGCGGGACGCTGCAGGGTTGGCCCGTAGATGTTCTGGCTGTAGTTCATCCTGCGCATATCCACCCAGATTTCAGGGTTAAGGGGCAGGGCGATGTATTTCTGACGCATAATGTGGCTTAAGCCCTGCGTGAGGTTGTTGAAATGGCCCGCTACACCGTCGGCAACAAGCGCCGACCAGTAGGCTTCGATTTCATCGCCAGGTACACCCAGCTTGCGCATGTGGGCCCTGATGCCCTCTTCAAACGCAGTGAGTGAACCGGAGGGATCGCCTGAGCGAAGCCTGGCTTCCGCTTCAATGAATTTGACTTCCGAGTAGGTTGTGAACGGGAAGGGAGAATCGATATTCGTATAGTAACCCGATCCCCTGAACCGGCCGTAGTCGTCGGGGGAGGTAAAGTTGCCCGATCCGCCCTCGCCGCCTGCAAGGCCCATACCTGAACGAAGTCCCCGGAACTGGTTGTCGGATGCCGCAGGCTGCATGATGCGGCTGATACGCGGATCCTGATAGTCGGTCTCCGTTACCGGGAAGTTGGTGAGCAGATCAACATAGAACTGACTCCAGGTGAAAAACCTGGGGTTGTCTAGATTGGTAAATCCGCCCCAGCTGAAGAACGGATTCTCCTCGGTCTGCAGACTACCGGTCTGGTAATTGAACTGGGCATCCATGCCATCGGCGTTGAAACCGTTTGTGGCGGCTTCAATTATGGCTACCGGATCGTACAGGCTGCTTTTTTTGGACAGGTGGTTCAGGTACCGTGCTTTGAGCGTCCATGCGAAACGTTCCCATTTGCGTACATCACCCTGGTAGAGAATGTCTCCGCCGGCTGCGTTCAGCGATGTTGTGTTCTGTGTCTGGCGGAAAGCGGCAATGGCCTCATCCAGCAACCTGATTATTTCCTGGTAAACAAATTCCTGGTCGTCGAACCGGGGTGTAAGGTTCACCTGCGATACGCCGTCATATGAATCCCTGACCACAATGGCACCGTACTGATCGGTAAGCATACCGAAAATAAGGGCCTGAAGTGTTTTCCCGACACCTACAAAATGCGGTGAACCGTCGGCTTCGCCAAGCCTGATCAGGTCAACCGCGTTAGGCAGGGCCCAGGTATACGCGTTTTGCCAGAAAAAATAGGCTGATGTAAACCGCCATGTCTCCGCATTGTAGAATCCACCGGTTGTGTTCCGGGTGGCGCCATATTGCATCACGGCGCTTACTTCCCTGGTGCCGCGCCACATCGCTGCGCCGTTGGTCATTCTGATAGCCCCAATTATGCGGTTTTCAGCAGGTACGTCTGAGGGAAGGTTCGGATTATCGTTCACCGATAAAAAATCTTCGCAAGAGGTACCCACAAACAGCATAAGGATGAAAAGGCTGCTTATTTTCAGGTATTTTGATTTCATGATAAAAACCTTTTAAATGTATAGAAATTAAATATATAAATACGAATAAAACCGGCAGGCATCAGAGCGACAGCCTAACGCTGAAGTCAAATCCGCGGGTTGACGGAACACCCAGGTTATCAAAACCGAATGATCCGGCTCCGCCCACTCCTGCGCCGCTGCCGGTAACTTCCGGATCAACACCGGAGTAGTTGGTGAACAGAAGCAGGTTGCGTCCGGTTACAAAGATCTGCAGGCTTCGAATGGGCAGGGCACTGAGCCGCTGTGTGGGCACACTGTAGCCGAGTGTGATAAAGCGCATGCGGTACCAGGTGCCGTCTTCAACAAATTCACGCCCGTTGTTGGCATAGAGTGTGGTATAGTAGTTCTGGTCGAGCACAACACTTTGCGTATTCCGTGCACCCGTCGATTCCACGATACCGTCGAATACCACGGTTTCGCCACGATTGAGCGTTTTTGTACTCAGGCCGGATCGTACCAGCGCGTTTTCGGTCGCGTTGAAAATATCTCCGCCAATGCGTACATCCCAGGTCATCGAGAGCGAGAAGCTCCGGTAGTTGAGCGTATTGGTTATGCCGCCGATCCAGTCGGGTTCACGGTTGCCGATGAAGGCAAGTACCGGATCAACCTGGGGGTAGCCCCGATTGTCAAGAAGCAGCTCGCCGGCGTCGTTGGTTTTCCATACCCTGCCGTTGATGCCGAACAGCGGCCCGTTAAGGAAAGCGGAACCCTGTGCAACGTTGTATGCGGCCCATGCGGTTGAAAGTTCAACACGGTCGAGCGTACCGGGCAGTTCCTTAACCGTGGCTGTATTCTTCGCAAAGTTGAAGTCCAGCTTCCAGTTGAACACGGTACCGCGTACAGGGAACGTGCTCACGATCATTTCAACACCTTCGTTCTGAATGCTTCCGCCGTTCAGGTAGGCCAGGAAACTGCTCGACGACGGCGGGGTGCGCGTGCCCAGAATCTGTTCGTCGGTCGTGGTTTTATAGTAGGAAAAATCGACCCCGACACGTTCGTCGAAGAACCTGACATCCGCTCCCACTTCAATCGAATTGGTGAATTCCGGCTTGAGTGCGGGATTTCCGAAAAAGTTGTTCACGTTCGAAATAAATCCCGTTGGAGCGATGGTAAATGTGTTGGTCGACGTGGCAAGCGTATTGGCCAGAATGTGCGGAGGCGCGTCTTTGCCCACCCTCGCCCAGGAAGCCCGAAGCTTCAGGTACGACAGTACCGGGCCTTCAATGTCGTATCCCAGCTCGTTCAGCAGTTCGTTCACAACAATGGATGTGCTCACGGCCGGATAGAAGAATGAACGGGAATTGACCGGCAAGGTCGATGACCAGTCGTTCCGGCCCCTGAAATTCAGGAATACAATATTATTCCAGTCGATATTAAAATCGGCAAAAGCCCCGACAATCCTTCTTCTGGTTTCATTGCGCGAGGTTCTGCGGTCCTGCTCGAGCACATTATTGATGCTGGGGAAATCAGGATCTATGAAATTCTGACCCGTCTGGAACATGGCCTGCTGGTCGGCCATCTCAAGGTTGTTACCCAGGGTCAGGCTCGTATTGAAAACGCCGGCCAGGGTGGTTCGGCCCGTTACCAGCAGCGTGGATGTGGTTATCTGGTTGTTGATGTCAGACAGGTTGATAATACCCCGCTGGTTCAGTGTAGACCCTGTTGCCTCATAGTTCATGCGCCGGTCGGTATAGCGGTCGGTGCCCAGGCGGTAGGTTATATTCAGGAAATCGAAAGGATCGTAGAACGCACTACCAATAATCATGGTACGCGACACATCGCTCTCAAACGGTTTGTTGATGGTGCCCCAGTAAGGGTTGTCGCTGCCGGTAATGGTGCGCTGGGTGCCGTCCGGGTTCAGATAGTCCCGCATATTGTCGTTGCGTGGCCAGAACAGGGCTCCCATCACGCCCGATGCACTGCCCTGTGAAACATACAAACGTTCCGTTTCCGTGTAGCTGGCCGTAGTCTCAAGCCGCAGTCTGTCGCCGGCGCGGGTGTCGGCAGTAACCCGGAAAGAGTTCCGCCTGAAATCATTGTTGTTCTCGACAATGCCTCCCTGGTCCATGATCGAAGCGGATGCGTAGAAACGCGATACGGCTGTACCACCGCCGATAGACAGGTCGTGGTTCTGCGTGAACGAGGTTGTCAGAAAATCTCCCAGGTTATCGTAAACACGTTCACCGGAACCAAATTCGGGTCCCCATGAGAACGATGCGTTCGGATCAAACACACCCTGTTCACCCTGCTTGTAGCGCGACTGCAGCGTTGGCAGCTGGCTCACTTTATCAAAAGAGAGAGTGCTCGAGTAGTCGATGGAGGTTCTGCCCGCCACACCCCGTTTTGTGGTTATGACCACCGCACCCGAACCGGCCCGCTGGCCATACAAGGCCGCTGCAGCAGGGCCCTTCAGGATCGTAATGCTGGCGATATCGGCAGGGTTAATATCGATGGCCCTGTTCGATCCTGGAGAATTGAGGCCTCCTACGGTCGAATTGTCGATGGGGATACCGTCAACAACAAATAACGGCTGGTTGTCGCTGCTCAGCGAGGTGCCGCCGCGGATGAGGATCATCGATGATGCCCCCGGCGATCCGCCCGAGTTGGTTACCTGCACACCGGCCACCTTGCCCTGTAGTGAATTGATCAGGTTGGGCTGCCGCGACTGAATAATATCTTCGGTTGTAACCTGCTGAATGGCATAGCCAAGCGATTTGGTCTCCCTTTCCACACCGAAAGCGGTTATCACAAGCTCATCGCCCACAATTACATCCGGCCTGAGTGCAATATTAAGGCTGGTTCTGCCGTCGATCGGCAGGGCAAGCGTCTGGTAGCCGAGGTATGACAGAAGCAAGGTTGCATTCAGCGAGGGAACTTCCAGGGTGAAGTTGCCCTCCAGGTCTGTGGTGGTTCCCTGAAAAGTGCCTTGTATGAGGATGTTCACACCTGTGAGAACCTCCCCTGTTTCGGCATCTGTAACTGTGCCCTGTACAGTGGTCTGCGCCCATGCCAGGGGAGCGCTGCCCAGGAACAGCAGGATAAGCAAAAGGGGTATAAATATACCTTTAATGGCTCGATTTGAGCACTGGTTTGTAGATGTACATTGCATGATATAGTCCTTGGGTAAGGTTTTTAATTATTTTCAACGCAAGATTTGGAAATGTAAACAAGAGTTGAAGCTGATTTTAATTCTCCGTATCAGCTGTGATCAGTGTTATTAATTATTATTGCAGCAACAAGCATCAGAATGTTGCAGTAACGAAATAAGTGTTGATGCCTGAAGAGAGGAGCAGGGAGGCAGCTCAACGATTTATTTCTTCAAACAGGGTATACCTTTTTTCCATTACAGTCAAGGCTGAAGCGGGCAAAAATGTATGGGAATGGGAGAACAGTAGAACAATAGAATATGGAATATGGAATGTGGAAGTGGGGAGAAAGCCCCCCGTCATGCCGAGCATGTCCTGAGCATGTACTGAGCGCAGTGAAGCGGAGACGAAGGACGGAGTCGTGCGGGCTATGCACAGGATTGTGCTATTGGGCGTTCCCCGGAGGCTTTTTGAAAACGAGGCGGCGGGATCACGTTCTGATATGCGCATCCATTGATTTACCGATTCAAAGATTCAACGACGTACCGACGTAGCGATTTATGACAATGATATGAGTGAAGGATCGATTCCCCCGGAATAGATGTTTAAACATTAAATGTTGTATCGAACAAAAAAAATCCTATCTTTCCGCTTTCATAACCCTGATCATATCATGCGAATAGAAGAAGCCATCAAGCAGGTCTCGTTCCGGAACGATCACCACAAGGCGGCGGTGAACCTGTTGTACACCTATAATATGGTGAGTGGTGCCATCCAGAAAATCCTGAACGAGGAAGGCCTGACCATGCAGCAGTTCAATGTGCTGCGAATCCTGCGGGGGCAGCATCCAGGTCCGGCCACAAACAGCCTCATCCGCGAGCGCATGATCGACAAAAATTCGGACGTGACGCGCATCATCGACCGCCTCCTCAAATCGGGGCACGTGAAACGCTCGCTGTGCCGCAAAGACCGCAGGCGCGTCGACATCGTTATCACCGAAAAAGGCCTCGACGCCCTTTCCCGCATCGACAAACGCAACGATGAGCTCGATTCGATCATGGCCGCGCTCAGTGAAGAAGAAGTGAAGGTGTTGAATGGTTTGCTGGATAAGTTACGGGATGGCGGCGGTGATCAGGCTATGAGTTAGGGATCTACGGAGTAATTGAGTAATTGAGTTTTGAAGTATAAAATGTCATGCCGAGCGCAAGCCTGCGCAGCAGGCTGTAGTCGAGGCACGTGAGCAGTGCCTGCACTGCTCAGGGTGGGCTATGGGCGAGATTACACTATAGGACGTCACCCGGAGGCTTTTTAAAAAGCCTCCACGTGGTTCGACTTCGCCCTTCGACTCCACTGCGTTGCGTACTTCGACTCCGGCTTCGCTCTGCTCAGCCTGCGCTCAGTACATGCTCAG
>RECM01000126.1 GCA_007694035.1 Balneolaceae bacterium | reverse complement strand
TGGGCGAATCGGCATCCTGCGGGATCGACCGCCTGGCGAAATCAATCTGCTTGCGTACATCCGCCTGGGCAACGAACAGGTCGGTGCCCCAGTTGAAGTAGAGTTTAATGACCGAGGCGCCCTGGCTTGAAAGGGAGCGGATACGCTGCAGGCCGCTAACACTTCCGACCAGCTCCTCGATAGGGCGGGTGACCAGCGTTTCCATATCGCCGGGTGCCACACCATCATAGGTAGTATATACCGAGATGGTCGGAAAGGATACATCAGGATAAAGGTTCAGGCTGAGGCGGGAAAGCCCGAATACACCGAACCCGATCACGATCAGAGTGATCATGACGAACGTAACAGGCCGCTGTACTGCAATTCTCGATAGATTTTTCATTCAGCTGTGCCTGTTACCGGTTTCCGGTGTTATTGTTTTCCGGCGAGTTGCCGGCGCTGGCAGGTTCACTCTGTTGGGAACCGCCCTGTGGCCGGTTCTGTCCCTGCTGTCCCTGGCCGCCCATCAATCGTTGCCGCTCCTCGGGGGTCATATTCTGCATGGCTTCCCTGCGCTCTTCAGGCGACATATTGCGTAGCTCGGCACGGCGTGCCTCATCATCAGGGCTGAGGGACGCGGTATCGGGTACGGCACCGGGACGTGTGCCGCGCTGCATGCCACTCACCCGTATCCTGGATTCATTCTCAAGGCTTGCCTGCCCGGTGATAATGAGCCGTTCACCATCGTTCAGGCCGGAGACGACTTCTATGCGGTCTCCCTGTTCAATTCCAAGCTCAAGATCGCGCCGCACCGCGATCGAATCGCCGCGGGTTACAAAGGCTGAAAAGGTACGTGAAAGGCGGATTGTATTTGATTCGGGATCAATAAGTGTCTGAACATTTTCGACGAGGGCCACACGCGGTATTACAACCGCTGAAGGCCTGGATTCTACCGTAGTATGTACTTCTGCCAGGGCACCCGGGAAAAGGGAGTTGTCATGCCCGGTAATGGTAATCACGATTTCAGAAAGTCCGGTAACAGGATCCAGTTCAGGGCTGATCCGGGCAACAATACCTCTTGCCGAGTATTCCTGTTCGCCCGAAACCCTGATATCGCTCACCTGGCCGACCCTGATTCTGCGCCGGTCCTGAAGGGGTACAAACAGCCGGATTTCATAACCCACCAGGTTGGCGAGTTCAAAAGCTGCCTGCCCGCCGCTGGCAAGGTCACCCTGAGAAATATTCCGGCGTGTTACCACACCGCGCACAGGCGACCTGATCTCGGTATTGGCCAGATTTTCGCGGCTCTGGGTGAGCGATGCGGAAACCGATTCATAGTTTGCCCTGCTGTTCAGCCAGGTCGATCTGGCGTTGTCGAATTCGGACGAGGAGATGAGCTCACGGGAATGGAGTTCCCGAGAACGAACAAAACTGGTACTGTCGCGCTCAAGGGCTATGCGGGCCTGTTCAAGCTGGGCCTGATCCCTGCGTACCTGATCGGCAAATGTTACGTCACGCAGTTTGGCGAGCAGCTGTCCGGCCTGAACCGTATCGCCCAGGTCGGCATGGATAGCCGTAACGCGTTCCGACACCTGCGGTACAACGGTTACATTATCCTGGGCACGTACGTTGCCATATGACCGGATCTGCCGGTTTATCTGTTCCCGTTTTACCTCGATTACCTCTACGCTTGTAGCCCTCTGAGGCATATTGCCGAACTGGGGCCCCCCCGGTGCGGATTGATTTCCGGAACATCCGGTTAAAATCAGGATGAGGGAATAAACCGCAGCAGCTGTTGATATTTTTCTCACAGTTAATCGTCTTATGTGTTATTTTGGAAAAGAAGGTATCACTGTTTGACGTGCCTGTGCTCGTCAGGTTGTTTTAAACTTCTTCTTTTTATAAGTTTTTACAAGGTTTATCAGGGCATCATCGCATGACCATAATCGCGGTGTTACCCCTTGATTCAGTTCATAAAGCCGGATTGTGATTACCCTGTAGAAGATGCCCGCCGGAGAGCATCACAAGAACCGTAAAATAAGTAAATCTTTTGTTTTGGGATTCATAAATCTCATTGTCTGAAAGCAAGTTAACCATATACCAAGCCAAATCGTTTCTATGAAATTTTTTATTGATACCGCCGATCTTAAAGAGATAGAAGAAGCCAGTGCCATGGGTGTTCTGGATGGAGTTACTACAAACCCATCACTTTGCATGAAGGCAGGCGTTACCGACTTCGACTCCCATATCGCCCGTATATGCAGTATCGTTGAGGGGGATGTGTCGGCCGAAGTGGTCTCCACAAAGTACGCCGGGATGATGGAAGAGGCCCATCGTCTGGCCAAAATCGCCGATAATGTGGTGGTAAAAATCCCGCTTATTGAAGACGGCATAAAGGCCATCCGCTCACTTAGTGATGAGGGGATCCGCACCAATTGCACCCTGTGTTTCTCTCCCACACAAGCGCTTATCGCAGCAAAAGCGGGGGCTACCTATATTTCTCCCTTCATCGGTCGCCTTGACGATATCTCTACCGACGGGATGCAGCTTATTGGCGAGATCGTGGAAATTTACGGCAATTACGGCTACAAGACCGAAGTTCTGGCCGCCAGTATCAGGCACCCGATGCACGTGGTGATGGCTGCCCGGCTCGGTGCCGATGTGTCGACCATGCCGCTGAGCGTGATCAAATCGCTCATCAAACACCCGCTCACCGACATCGGTCTGGCCAAATTCCTCGAGGACTGGGAGAAACTTCAGAAATCACTCTCGTAGACGTTTCCCACGAACTCAGCTGTTCCGTTCCTGGTAACGTTTCCGGTAACGGTAACGACGACGGTAACGATGACAGTGACGATGCTGGTGCTGATGCTGGTGACGGTGCTGAATATGATTAGCGACCGGATCACCCGGTGTAGCGCGTTCCCGAATTATTGTGATAACACGATCAGATCACAGGGGGAAATCTTCTGTGATCAGGTTGTCGGCGATAATTGAGGATGACAGCACTCCCGGCAAACCGGCGCCCGGATGGGTACCCGCCCCGACAAAGTAGAGATTGGCAAAATCTTCACTGCGGTTATGTGGCCGGAACCAGGCCGATTGCGTGAGCAGCGGTTGCACCGAAAACGCCGATCCCATGTAGCTGTTCAGCGTATTCTGGAAGTGCAGCGGATCGATGTAGTGTTCGGCAACAATGTTGGCCTGCAGATCGGGCAGATAGTTGTCCTCAAGGAACTGCATGATACGGTCGCGGTAGGGTTTAGCCATCGTTGTCCAGTCGATGCCGGCGCCAAGGTGGGGTACCGGCGACAGTACGTAGAACGATTCGTGCCCTTCGGGCGCGATCGACGGATCGGTAATGGTTGGCATGTGCAGGTAGAGCGAAAAATCTTCCGCCAGCACTTTTTTATTAAAAATATCGGTGAGCAGCCCTTTGTATCGTTCACCAAGAATAATATTGTGGTGCTTGAGTTCGCTGTCGAGGTACCGTTTTTTGGTGCCGAAGTAGATCACGAACAGCGACATGCTGTACTTCATCTTTTCGATTTTGCGGTCGGTGTACTTTTTACGGTACTTTTTGTCGATCAGGCTGCGGTAGGTAAAGGCCACATCGCTGTTACTGAGCACAGCATCTGAAAAATGGAGCGAACCGTCGGCCAGGCGGATACCCTTCACGTGGCCTTTTTCGGCCAGGATTTCGTCCACTTCCGCGTTCAGGTGTATTTTTCCGCCCATCTCTTCAATCAGGTTTGTGAGCGCCTGCACAATGGCGCCGGTTCCGCCCATGGCATAGTGTACGCCCCACTCACGCTCCAGGTAGTGAATCATGGCGTAAATGGATGTGGAATCGAACGGATTGCCGCCCACCAGCAGGGGATGGAACGAGAAGCAGCGCCTCAGAAAATCGTCTTTCACATACTTTGACACGTACTGATACACGCTCAGGTATGACTGCAGCCTGATCAGGTCGGGTGCCACTTTGAGCATGTCGGTGAATTTCAGAAAAGGCTTGTCGGCCAGCTCGGTAAAACCCTTGTCAAAGATGGCTTTGGTCGTGTTCAGGAATTTTACATAGCCCTCCTTGTCGTCTGCATTCCACTTTTCGATCTGTCCGAGTGTGAATTCCTCGTTATCGTTGTAGTCGAAATAACGGTTGTTGTGGTCAAAAATCCGGTAAAATGGATGGCAGGGTACAAATGTGATGTAATCTTCCCGCTTTTTTCCGGCGGCTGCAAAAATATCGTCGAACATGAAAGGTGCCGTAATAACCGTAGGGCCCCCATCGAATTTAAACCCGTTCTGCTCGTAGACGTAGGCCCGGCCTCCGGGTTTGTCCCGTTTTTCGAACATTTCAACCTGATAACCTTTTGCGAGCAGGCGAACCGCCGCACCCAGGGCACCGAAACCGGTTCCTATAACTATTATTTTTTTCGACATCGTGTGTGAATAACGTGCTGTGTGATGATCGTTTGCGATCGGATACTGTTAAAGTGGCTTCGATAACACATAAGAAGGGTGCCAGCGTTCAGAACCACACACAATATAGTGACAGCAAGGGTAAAGCTATAACCTTGCCGGGCAAGCGGGTATAAAATGTCAGTGATGTGCTGTTAAAAAGGTGTTGGATGAGATTTACCGGGAACCCGAATCAGAACCTCAGCCCCAGAGAAATTGTAAGCCCTTTATTTTTGATAGATCCGTTGTCGTCCCCATTGTCGAAATCATCAAATCCATCTTCGAAATCGTCTTCGATGGGCGACTTAAGGATGTTGCTCAGGCCAAGCATGTAGCGGATGTCGACCGCCAGCGTACCGAAACTTAGCCCGATATCAAGTCCGCCACCAAAAATCAGGCTGACATCGGTCGACTTGAGGTTGCTTTTGATGCTGCTGCTTTCCGACTCACCGTTTGCTTCAAGCTTGAATTTTGCCGCTGTGAGGAAACCGACAGACGGGCCGGCAAACAGGTTTGGTGAAGCTTTACCCTGAACCAGGGGAGCATACCTGATCAGAACCGGGACCTCAATGTATTCGAATATGAGTGAACTTTTAAAGGAAAAATCTTCTCCCAGAAATGAAAATTCAAATTCGGTTTCTCCTCCTTTTTGCATGTACCAAACTTCGGGCTGCACAGAAAAGCGCTCATTAAGGGGAAAACTCATAAACGCACCAAAAGCCAGGCCGAAACGGTTGCCGTACGATTCGGAAAATTCATCATCTTCCATCTGTATATCGGCAAGGTTCGTGCCGATACGGAAGCCGTAACTGAGGTCGTTCTGGGCGAAAGCGTTAACCTGGGGAAGAAGGAGTATTAAAATCAGAGACAGGGCCAGATATGCGGATGTTTTCATGGCGTTAATGATTGGTTGAAAAGGGCTGGATTAAAAATTTGCAAAGCCGGCTATCAACTTTGCGGGCATGGATGCGGTGTTGTGTGTATTTTATGCAGATAATGTTCCGGGAAAACAGATTATTCTCACAGTTGCTGCTTTGCTTACTTTCATGATACCAAAACGGAGGTATCAGGTTTCGTGAAGTGCAGATAAGCAATACCCCGTGGCAGTATGATGTTGTCCCCCGAAAGTACAAAAAACCGTTATCACTATGAATTTTTACAGAACTGTATTAAAGGGCCTTACAGTGAGCCTGCTCGTTTTATCAGCCACATCCTGCAACCGGGAAGAGGCGCCCCCGCTCCGTGATCAGATTATGGATGTGATCAATACCGTTGACGGCGACATGGCTGTTGTAATGCTGGGTATGGATGATGCTGCCGGGCATGTATTGATCAACGAAAACGAACGGTTCCATGCTGCCAGCACCATGAAAACACCGGTCATGATCGAAGCTTTCAAACAGGCCGAAGAGGGTAAATTCAGTCTGGAGGACTCCATTCTGGTTAAAAATGAATTCAGCAGTATTGTGGATGGCAGTCCGTTCAGCCTGAGCATTGACCGGGACTGGGGAGATGCCCTGTACGACAAGCTGGGCACACGTGTACCGATGCGTGATGTGATTTACGACATGATAACCCGCAGCGGAAACCTGGCAACCAACCTGATGATCGACCTGGTAGGTGCTGAGAACGCCAACCGTACCATGCATGATCTGGGGGCGGTAAACATACAGGTTCTGCGTGGTGTGGAAGACATGAAAGCGTTCGATCAGGGCCTGAACAACGAAACCACGGCCATGGACCTGGCCATCATCTACCGCGAAATTGCCGGCAGGTCGGTTGTATCGGAGCAAGCCTGCGACGAAATGATCGCCATCCTGAAAGACCAGCACTTCCGGGACATGATCCCGGCCGGTTTGCCGGATGATGTACAGGTGGCGCACAAAACCGGCAGTATTACCGGCGTTAAACATGATTCCGGAATCGTCTACCTGCCCGATGGCCGCAGTTATGTTCTGGTTATTCTTTCCAAAAACCTTTCAAATAACGACGACGGCCGTGATGCCGGCGCTGAGATATCCCGGCTGATCTATGAGCATTACAATTCCCGCAGCGTGCAGGCGGGGCTGTAGTGGCAGACTAAATAATTGAACTGACGGAACAATAATTAACCATCTACTGAATTAAGTATTCCATGAGCAAGCGTAAAGAGCGTATAGCTGAAAAGCAGAAACAGCAGAAAATGAAGACGATCTGGTTCAGTTTCGCACTGATCATTATCGTTGCGGCCGTAACAGTGTGGTGGTTCACCATGCCCGATGCCCAGGAACCTGACGTGCAAACCACTGCCGAAATCCGCGTAGGTGATGACGAGTGGACACTCGGCAATCCGGACGCTGACATCGTACTGGTTGAGTACGCCGATTTTCAATGCGGAGCCTGTGCCTACTATCATCCGATAATAAAAGAGCTGATGGAGGAATACGACGACCAGGTGTTGTATGTATTCCGGCATTTCCCGCTCACAAATATCCATCAGTACGCCACGCTTGCGGCCCGCACCGCTGAAGCGGCAGGCAAACAGGGCAGGTTCTGGGAAATGACCGACCTGATCTTCCAAAACCAGCAGCGATGGTCGCGCGGTAACGCGCCGTTTGAGTTTACCGGTTATGCACGTGAGCTGGGCCTTGACATGAACCGGTTCCAGAACGATCTGGGTGCAGCGGAAACATTCCAACGAGTAGAACAAAGTTTCAATTCGGGAATGAGGCTTAACATCACCTCTGTGCCCTCTTTTTTTATAAATGGCGAGAAAATTATGAACCCGAGAACACTCGATGAATTCAGGTCGGTGATCGACCGCAGGCTGGAGGGCAACTGAACCCCATGAAGAAATGGTATATCTGGTACGGTCTGTCAGGCCTGGCGGGATTCGCCGATGCGCTGTACCTTACAATCTCACATTTAAGGCAGCATACGCTCGGCTGCTCCATACTCACCGGCTGCGATGAAGTTCTTACAAGCATCTATTCGGAGATTGGTGGCATCCCGCTGGCATTGATCGGGGTGGTGTATTATCTCATGTTGATTGCAGGGGCCATAGCATGGTATCAGACCAGGAAAAAAGGCTGGTTTTCCGCCATCTTATCGGTCAATATTGCCGGATTCATCGCCTCAATGTTACTGGTTTACGTGCAGTGGGCCCTGATCCAGGC
>RECM01000275.1 GCA_007694035.1 Balneolaceae bacterium | reverse complement strand
AAGACACAAGACACAAGACACAAGACACAAGACACAAGACACAAGACACAAGACACAAGAATCAAAAATTAAGAATTAAGAAGGCAAAAGGCAAAAGTGAGGTAAAAGGTATAAGGCAAAGTCTTGTGTCTTGCGTCTTGCGTCTTGTACTGCATAATTGCCGAATTCCAGATTTGAGACTATCATCTGCCAATCTTATTATAAGACCTGCCTCTGGGCATATAATTAATGAAACATTGTAGATGTATGGAAACAAATTGATTATTACATTAACACCCTATCACTGGCAGAAAACGTAACCGACAAAGACTATGAAGTTTTTAATTGTTGATGACGAAAAAGATGTAAAGGACCTGTTCCTCCAGCAATTCCGGCGGGAAATCCGTGCAGGCAGCGTCGAATTATGCTTTGCCTTTTCGGGCAAGGAGGCGATGGAAATACTGGCGAGCAATAATCCGCCCGATGTAGTCTACGTCTTTTCCGACATCAACATGCCGGGTATGTCCGGTTTACAGTTACTTGACAGGATCAAGGACGAACACCCGCAAATAAAAGTCAGTATGATCTCGGCATACGGAGACAGCGATAACTACAACAAGGCCAAGTCGTCGGGCGCCGAAGGCTTTTTCACAAAACCCATCGATTTTAAAGATCTGAAGATGAAGATCAATGAATTCCTGGATCAAAAAGATAACTGAGCAACATATATGTATTCAATTCTGATAGTAGATGACGAGCCTGATGTTCGGGTTTTGATGGAACAAAAATTCCGCAGGCAGTTACGGGATGAGAAATTTACACTGCAGTTTGCCGGCGACGGCGTGGAAGCCCTTGAAGTACTCAACGGCGACGATAATATCGCCATGGTTCTTACCGACATCAACATGCCCCGGATGGATGGGCTTACACTTCTCGACGAAATTCAGAAACTGAAAGACAGCAATCTGAAAACCGTTGTGGTGTCGGCCTATGGCGATATTGCCAATATCCGTACCGCCATGAACCGCGGGGCTTTCGACTTTGTGACCAAACCCATCGATTTCGGCGATCTGGAAATGACCATTCAGAAAACGCTGGACGAGATCCACCGTCTCAGGGAGGCCCTGCTGGCCAAAAGCCAGCTGAGCAGCCTGCAGTACGATCTGTCAACGGCCGCGCGCATCCAGCAAAAGATCATCCCGAAAACATTTCCCCCGTTCCCCGACAAAAAGCAGATCGACATCTACGCCAGTATGGATGCCGCCAAAGATGTGGGCGGCGATTTTTATGATTACTTTTTTATCGACAACGAACGGCTCGCATTTCTGATCGGCGATGTATCGGGCAAAGGCGTGCCTGCTGCTATCTATATGGCCATTTGCCGGACCATGCTGCGTGCCGTGGCCTCACAGGTTGCCGATCCCGGTGAATGCCTGCGCCGTGTTAACAAAATGCTCATCCCCGACAGCGATATCACCACATTTGTTACGGTTTTCTACGGTGTTCTGAACATCCGTACCGGATCGGTAAAATACTGCAACGGCGGCCACGACCTGCCACTCGTACTGCGGGCCGACGGTTCGGTCGAGACACTGGAGGATACCCAGGGCCTGCTGCTCGGCAAATTCGAACCTATTGATTTCGAAACAGAGCGGGTTAACCTGAACAAGGGCGACATCCTTGTACTCACCACCGATGGCGTTGCAGAAGCCATGAACAAGGAACAGGATTTTTACACCACCGAAAAACTCGAAGAAACCCTGAAAGAGATTGGCGGGGGTAAAAAACCGAAAGAAGTTACCGAAGATATCATCGCATCTGTAAAAGGTTTCGTAAACGGCTACGAACAAAGCGACGACATTACGATGCTCCTGGTTCAGTATAATGGATGAGGGAGCTGGGGAACATTAGAACAATAGAATAGGGAATGTGGAAATGGCCCCGTGGTGAGCGCTTCATTCTAACGTCATGCTGAGCGCAAGCCTGCGCAGCAGGCTGTAGTCGAAGCACGTGGGGGCTTTTTAAAAAGCCCCCAGCCCCCAGCCCCGGCCCCACAGCCCACCAAATCTCCCTTCCAAAACGACTTAAACGGCTTGAGCCGGGATTTTGCTATTTTAGGAGTATTTACCTAACTGATCACCGATCCACCACCGCCATGAGAACCCCGCTATTCAGCATCCTCCTTGTGTTCATGCTATCAATCATCGCCGCCTTCCCGATTACATCAACCGCCCAGACACACACGGTAACTTCACCGGAAAATGTACTCAGCGTTACGTTCGGGCTTAACGACGGCGTTCCGTTTTACTCGGTCGACCGCTTTGGCGTGCCTGTAATTTCGCCCTCGAGGCTTGGTTTCCAGCTGCAGGGTACCGCCCCGCTCGACCGGAATTTCAGGATCGCAGCACATCACACCGAAACCTTCGACGAAACATGGACCCAGGTTTGGGGTGAAAAGAAGCACATCCGCAACCATTATAATGAACTCCGGGTGGAGCTTCAGGAGGCTGAGGGCGCCCGGCGCGAAATGAGTGTGGTTTTCCGCGTGTATGACGACGGGATCGGCTTCCGCTATGAAATCCCGGAGCAAGAGAACCTGCCGGTTATCGACATTCTGGATGAACTGACCGAATTCACCCTTACCGGCAACCATACCGCCTGGTGGGTCGGCGCCTATCAGTGGAACCGTTTTGAGTACTACCCGCAGGAAACCCCGCTCAGCGCCGTCGATACCGTGCATACTCCGCTCACCATGAAAACCGCCGATGATCTCTACCTGAGCTTTCATGAGGCGGCACTGGTCGATTACTCCACCATGACCCTTGAGCGCACAGAGGGATACACCCTGAAGGCCAACCTGATGCCCTGGGCAGATGGCGTACGGGTAAAAGGTGGCACATCGGTCATCACGCCCTGGCGCACCATACAGATCTCCGACACGCCCGGCGGCCTCTTCACCAGTTACCTCATCCTGAACCTGAACGAGCCCAATAAAATCGAGGACACCTCGTGGATAAAACCCTCTAAATATGTGGGTATCTGGTGGGAAATGCACCTCGACAAATCGACCTGGGGATCGGGCGAGAAACACGGGGCCACTACTGAAAATGCAAAACGCTATATCGACTTTGCCGCCGAACACGGCTTCGACCATGTGCTGGTGGAGGGCTGGAACACCGGCTGGGACGGCGAATGGTATGCCAGCGGTGTGGTTTTCAGCTTCACCGAACCCTATGAGGATTTCGACCTTGAAGGCGTGGCACAGTACGCGCTCGATAACGGTGTTCGGTTGATGGGCCACCATGAGACCTCCGCCTCGGTACTGCACTATGAGGACCAGATGGAGGACGCTTTCGCCCTCTACGAACGCCTCGGGGTGAGAGCGGTAAAAAGCGGATATGTCGGCCACGGACAGGAAATTTTCTGGCTTGATGACGATGGAGAGCCTCAATACGAATGGCACCACGGGCAGTTCATGGTAAACCACCATCAGCGGGTGGTTGAACTGGCCGCCCGGCACAAAATCGCCCTCAACGTGCATGAAGGCGTTAAAGATACCGGGCTCCGCCGTACATGGCCCAACCTGATGACCCGCGAAGTGGCCATCGGCCAGGAATACAACGCCTGGGGCGAAGCAGGCGGCAACCCGCCGGAGTACACTGTACAGCTTCCGTTCACCCGCAGCCTTGCCGGTCCGTTCGACTATACGCCGGGTGTGGTCGACCTCCACTTCGATCAATACCGGCCTGATAACCGCATCAAATCGACACTCGCCAAAGAGCTGGCCCTCTACATTACCATCTACAGCCCGCTGCATATGGCCGCCGATCTGCCCGAACATTACGAAGCCCGCCCGGATGCGCTTGAATTCATTAAAATGGTGCCAACCGACTGGTACGACACAAAAGTGCTACACGCCAGCATCGGCAACTATGTGACCATCGTGCGCAAAGACGTAAACAGCGACGACTGGTATCTCGGCAGCATCACCGACGAAAACGGACGCTTTCTCGAAGCACCGCTCCACTTCCTCGACCGGGATCGTGAATACAACGCCATCATCTACCGCGACGGGCACGATGCCGACTGGGAATCGAACCCTTACGATATGGTAATCGAAGAGATCACCGTGAATGCCAACACCATTTTACCCATCCGCCTTGCGGCGGGCGGTGGTCAGGTTATACGGTTTACTCCGGTGCCGTAGCCATAAGCGGAGCTTACGGCTACGGGCAAAAGGCGGCGAAAAGGCGGCCAAAAGGCAGAAAGCAAAAGGCAGAAGTGTAGAAGGGGGGAGGCAAAAGGGCAAAGTGCTAGAATTTGGTGCTTCGTCGTTCCATTAGTACGATGTCTTTCCAGGTGCCGTTACGGCGGCCCAGCTTTTCGCGGATGCCCACGATGCGGAATCCAGCTTTTTCGTGTGCGCGTATGCTGGCCTTGTTTTCGGAGAGAATTCCTGCCTGCAGGGTCCAGAATCCTTCCTTTTCGGAGGCCCCGATCAGGGCATTGAGCAGCTGTACGCCTGTTCCCATTCCGCGAAAGGACTCGCCAACATACACGCTCTCTTCGGCTACCCCGCCGTAAACACACCGACCTGAAACCGGCGTGAGCGCCGCCCATCCGGCAATGGTGCCGTCAATGCATCCGACCAGCCGGCACGTTTTCAGATGGGATGCATCCCACTGCACCCAGTCCGGCACTTCTGTTTCAAGGGATGCGAGCCCGGTTTTCATCCCCTCCTCAAAGATGCGCAATACATCGGCTGCATCGGCATCGGTCATGGGCCTGATGATCAGATTGGCGGTTTTGCTCATGTTTATGGGTGGTAACGGGTTGTATGATAATGTGCTAAAATCGTCTAAAGACACATAATTTGCTTATATTTATCAGCACTTTTTTTATTCAACACTCAGAAATCGATATACGGGTCGGCCAACTTTTTCATGATTGAACATCCTGTAGCCAAACTTCTCGAAAAACGCATCCTTCTGCTCGACGGAGCCATGGGTACTCTGATCCAGCAGCACAACCTGACCGAAGACGACTTCCGCGGCGAGCGTTTCAGGGACCATCCCAAAAACCTGCGGGGAAACAACGATCTGCTCAGCCTTACGCGCCCCGATATCATCAGGGATATCCATACTGAATTTCTGGCGGCTGGATCCGACATACTCGAAACGAACACGTTCAACGCCAACCCGGTTTCACTGGCCGATTACGGGCAGTCGGACCTTACCTATGAACTCAACCTGGTGTCGGCCCGGCTCGCCCGGGAGGTCGCCGACCGTTTTACGGAAGAAAATCCCAAAAAACCGCGTTTTGTGGCCGGGGCCATGGGACCAACGAACCGAACCCTGTCACTGTCACCCGATGTTAATGATCCCGGCTACCGGGCCATCACATTCGATGAACTGCGGGATGCCTATGAAGAACAGATCCGCGGCCTGGTCGACGGCGGGGCAGACCTCCTGCTGGTTGAAACCGTATTTGACACCCTCAACGCCAAGGCGGCCCTGCTGGCCATCGACAGCCACCGGCGCAAAACCGGCAGGGTGCTCCCGGTTATGGTCTCCGGTACGATTGTCGACAACAGCGGCAGAACCCTCTCCGGGCAGACCACCGAAGCGTTCTGGACCTCCCTCTCTCACACCCCCAACCTGCTGAGCATCGGCCTGAACTGTGCGCTGGGATCCGCCCAGATGCGGCCCTATATCGAGCAGCTCAGCAAGGTGTCGGACTGCTACACCAGCCTTTATCCCAACGCCGGCCTGCCCGACGAGTTTGGGGCTTACAATGAAGATCCCGGTTTTATGTCGCGCTACCTTGGCGATTACATCGACAACGGATTTGTGAACATCATCGGCGGATGCTGCGGTACCACGCCCGACCACATCAGGGCTTTTGCTGATGTGGTGCAGGGAAAGAAACCCCGCAGGCCCTTCGCACAGGAACCGCTGATGAAACTGAGCGGGCTCGAACCGCTCGTTATCCGCCCGGAAACGAATTTTGTAAACGTTGGTGAGCGCACCAATGTAACCGGATCGCCGAAATTTGCCCGCCTCATCAAAGAGGGCGATTTCGAGGGCGCCCTGGGCATTGCGCGACAGCAGGTGGAAAACGGTGCCCAGATTGTGGATATCAACATGGATGAGGGCCTGCTCGACTCCGAAAAGATGATGGCACGGTTCCTGAACCTGCTCGGATCGGAGCCGGATCTTTCAAAAGTGCCCATCATGATCGATTCCTCAAAATGGACGGTGATCGAGGCCGGACTCAAATGCATACAGGGCAAGGGCATCGTCAACTCCATCAGCCTGAAGGAGGGCGAAGAGGCTTTCCGGGAGCAGGCACAGACTATTCTGGCCTACGGGGCCGCTGCCGTGGTGATGGCCTTCGACGAAACCGGCCAGGCCGATACGTATGAGCGCAAAATCGCGGTATGCGAACGGGCCTACCGGATACTGGTCGATGAAGTGGGATTCCCTCCAGAGGACATTATTTTCGACCCGAACGTACTTACCGTGGCAACAGGCATCGATGAGCATAACAACTACGCGGTCGATTTCATAAATGCCACCAGGTGGATCAAGCAGAACCTGCCCCTGGCCAAAGTCAGCGGTGGCATCAGCAATATTTCCTTTTCCTTCCGCGGCAACAATCCGGTGCGCGAGGCCATGCATTCGGCGTTTCTTTACCACGCTATCAAAGCCGGGCTCGACATGGGCATCGTGAATGCCGGCATGCTCGAGGTGTACGAAGAGATCCCCAAAGACCTGCTCGAACACGTCGAGGATGTACTGCTGAACCGGCGGCCCGACGCCACCGAACGGCTGGTCGATTTCGCCGAAAAATATACCTCCGACAAGGTTGCGGATGTTGCCAAAAAGGACGCCTGGCGTGAGGGAACGGTCGAGGAGCGGCTCAAACATGCCCTCATCAAGGGTATTGTTGACTATATCGACGAAGATACCGAAGAGGCCCGCCAGAAATATCCCGAAGCCCTTGCCGTGATCGAAGGTCCGCTCATGGCCGGGATGAACGTGGTGGGCGACCTGTTCGGCGAGGGCAAAATGTTCCTTCCGCAGGTGGTGAAGAGCGCGCGGGTGATGAAAAAATCGGTGGCCATCCTCATCCCCTATATCGAGGAGGAAAAGAAGAAAAACCCCAACGCGAAGCCCCGGGCCAAAGTGCTCATGGCCACGGTAAAAGGGGATGTGCACGACATCGGAAAAAACATCGTGGGCGTGGTGCTGGCATGCAACAACTTTGAGGTGATCGACATGGGTGTGATGGTACCGACCGAGAAAATCCTCGAAGAAGCGCGGCGGCAGCGGGTGGATGTGATCGGCCTGAGCGGCCTCATCACCCCGTCGCTTGACGAAATGGTGCATGTGGCTTCCGAAATGCAGCGTGAAGGCTTTACCCTTCCCCTGTTGATAGGCGGTGCAACCACTTCTCGCGTGCATACGGCCGTAAAAATCGCGCCTCAGTACAGCGGGACCACCGTTCACGTACTGGACGCCTCACGCAGCGTGCCGGTTGTGAGCAGCCTTACGTCGGAGATTCACCGGTCCGGGTTCGTGAAAAATGTGCGCAACGAGTACAAAAAAGTACGTGAAGACCACGCCAAACGCCAGGACCGAAAAGAAATTCTGCCCTTCGAGGAGGCTGTGGCCAACCGCACGCGCATCGACTGGGCGAAGGCCGAAATTCCAACGCCTGCCCGGACGGGGATCAGCCACTGGGACGACTATCCGCTCGAAGAAATCCGTGAAT
>RECM01000263.1 GCA_007694035.1 Balneolaceae bacterium | reverse complement strand
GGTCGAGGATGTACCGGGTTAAAACGGGTTCGTCGCTGGGGTGGTAAGGTCGGTAATGGATGTCCATAGTGCAAAGATAGGAAGCCGGCTGTTCATAAACGCAACACGCCCGGATTGTACATCTGTGCAACGCACTCGGCTGAACAACCATTCAACTCGACCGGGCTGAACACCCATCGTACCCGTCACCCCAGTTCCGCGACGGCCCTCAGGCTGGCCTCCACCTCTTCTTCGGTGTTGATGATACAAGGGGTGAGCCGCGGATAGCTGATCCGGTAGGGCGACGCGCTGGCAATGATGTGTTTCCGGTGCAGGCGCTCCACAACCTCGCCGGCCTCCATTCCGTCGACCCGGAAACAGGTGATGCCCGACGACAGCTCCGGCGATACCGGCGTGATCAGTTTCACATGCGGCATCTTCCGCAGCTCCTCTTTCACGATTGTGGCAAATTCATGCGTGCGCTGCTGAACCTTATCCTTGCCGATTGCCATGTGCATGCGGAACGCCTCGCCCAGCGACCAGCGGTGTTCGAAGCTGTGAAATCCGCCGGGCGTGAACAGGTCGCTGAAGGTCAGGTTTTCTTCCGGGTATTCGCCCAGCCATGTGCCGTAGGCCGGGCTGAATGCCGGCACGGTCGGTACGAGCCGGTCCCAGCCGTCGCGGCCCGCCCATATGATGCCGGTGCCGCGCGGACCGAATAACCACTTGTGGGTGCCCGCCACAAAATAGTCGCATCCCAGATCGCCCATGGTGATGTTTTCAACTCCGAAACCGTGTACGCCGTCGACCGCGAACCAGACCCGGTCGGCCTCGCTGCGGCCGCGGTTCAGCTCCCTGATGGCATCCGACATCCTGCGGATGGGCAGCTTCATGCCCGACGATGAGTGCACCCAGGTTACCGCAACCAGCCTTGTGGCAGGACCAACGGCCGCGATGAGCCGGTCGGTAAGTTCATCGGCCGTTACATCCTCACCGTGTTCGTACAGGGTTACCCTTCGTATGGACGCGCCGCTTTTCCGTACCGCATACTCCAGCGACATCTCCGTGGAATAGTGGTCGTGGGTGGTGGTCAGGATTTCGTCGCCACTCCCGAGTTTAAACCCGGTATACAGCGTGCCAAGCCCCTCGGTGGTGCTTCCGGTAAGGGCGATTTCGCCGGGATCGGCCCCGATGTAAGCGGCTGCACCATTCAGAACATCGGGTTCGGCGGTCATAAAATGGTACTCCCAGTAGGTGACCGGGTTTTTGTCAAATTCCCGCATGTGTTTCATGATGGCATCCCGCACCGGTTTGGGATGCGATGCCAGCAGCATCATGGCCATGTGGATCACATCCGGTTCCAGCAAAAACTGGTTCCGCACATCCGCCCAGTTATCGGGCCGGATGCGGCCGGCTGCCGAAACGGTATAGTCTTTAAATCCGGGAAGAATGGGAATTGCCAGCCCTGCGCCGATCATATACCCGCTGCCCCTGAGAAATTCTTTTCTGTCCATGGTCAGGTAATTACGATGTTTAGTCCCCTGTTTGACCGGAAACTACCATTAATTGTAACTTTTCCAAATCATTAAAAAATTATTTCTTATTGATAAGTATATACCTCTTCAAGACAAAAACCTTCATTCCTGATCTCTTAAGCCGTTTACCGGGAAATAACGCTGTAAAAAACGGAACTTTTTTACCGGCGCCGTAGTACGTAAATGATCTTTTCTATGACTTTATGACGATATACAAATTACTGAATGCATTATTTCAGCATGCAGGTCATAATGGCCACCGGAAAACACGAAAATCCGAACCAGGTCAGCACGCTTCAGGCTTTTGTCCACCATTCGAAAAATAATTATTACACAGGGTAACCAGTAAGGAATCATCATGCGAACAATCCAACTCTTACACCTCCTCCTTATCCTTTTGATGCTGTTTTTTACCGGGCAGGCCAATGCATCAACATCCGGATTGGCAACTATACTGGCCTACGAGTGGGTCGGTGGTACCGGAAACTGGGATGATGCCACGAACTGGAATCCGGTTGGCGTACCGGGAGCGGACGACGTGGTAACGATTTCATCGGGGCAGGTTACCACTACCGGAAGCCGGACTGTGGGTGGAGTAATAATGAGCTCAAGCGGGCAGCTTACGGGATCGGGTTCCCTGACCATTACCGGAACCTTCGAATTGGGCAATGCGAACAGCCTGGTTGATTTTGAAGGCGACATCGTGATCGAGGGGCTTTTTTCATGGTCGGGCGGACGTATGACCGGAGCCGGTACCACGACTGCCACCGGCGGAATGACCATTTCGGGCAGCGCGGGGAGCTCTACCAACGACAAGTTTCTGGATGGACGTCGGGTGTTGATTCCGGCCGGGCAGACAGCCACCCACAGTGGCAACCGCTTCAATGGAATCAACGGGGCGGAATATGAAATCGCGTCGGGCGCGACTCTGCAGATCACCACCGACAACAATTTCTCCTTTTTCAATGCCGGCGAGGGGGGTGCGACCCTCATCAACCTGGGTACGCTGGTTAAATCATCGGGCACCACTTTCCAGCTCGATATCGGCTGGGACCTGGTCAACCCCGGGGTTATTCTGATCAATCAGGCCGACGCCCACCTGCGTTTTACCGGGTCGTTAACCGACGACGACGGTGAATACCGGGCAACAGCCGGGCGGCTTGATTTCGACATGAGGGCCGATCCCGGGCCCTATGTGTTCAACTCCGGTTCGCTGATCGAATCGGGCAGTGAAGGGCGTATCCATTTCGGAACCGTGAACGGCACCGGAAACGACACATTTTTTGAGATAGAGGGGACCGTAAATATTCTCGGTACGCTGTCGGTCTTTAATCAGACCGGTACCATCAATCGTCCAACCCTGACCATCCAGAGTACAGCCGAACTGCAGAACCTGGCATGGGGTCAGCTCATTATCGGTGGTAACCGGGGTACGGTTAGGGTGTTCCAGATCCCCCAGCCTTTTGAATTCACCGATATCGGCGGACTGCTAATCGGTTTCGAAGGGCGCCTTGAGGTATACGACCCTTTTCAGGTAAACGGGCCCATGAGCATGACCAACGCTTCGGCTTATCTGCACCCGGGTATGGATTTTATATCGGTACAGGATTTCACCTGGCAGGGTGGTACGATTGGCGGTAACGGCATGATTGATGTGCGCGGATCCCTGAACATCACTGGCGGGCCGGGCAGTTCAGGCAACACGAAAGTGCTCGACGGAGTGCTGATGTACTTGCGGGGTGGTTTGCCCAAAGTACACGCGGGGAATCTCCTCACCGGTACGAACAACGCGACCATCCATATCGAATCCGGTACTGTTTTCGATATAACCACCGGTAACAACGCATCGGTAATGAACAAGGGCGCAGGCGGGGCACAGATCGTGAACCACGGCACCATCCGCAAGAGCAGCGGTACCACGTTTCAGGTGAATATTGACTGGGATCTTGTCAATCACGGCGTGATCGAACTGGATCAGGGCGGGGCGCATCTGAGTTTCCGTGGCCCGGTGAATGATGTTGGAGGGGAATACCGGGCAGATGGCGGCATCCTGAGCATTGATGCCCCGGCCAGTATGGATGCATATGCTTTCGGGGCAGCATCCCGGTTTACCGCCGGGCCGGAAGGACACCTGATTTTCAGCAGTTCTGCCGGAACCGGATCGTTAACATCCTACGAAATAGCTGGCGCGATCGACGTTGACGGTTCGTTCACGGTGAGGACGCTCGCCACCAACAACACGGCGGAACTGACCATTCTGCCTGACGCTGAGATAACACGTCTTTCGGGTGAAATGTTGCAGATTGGGGGCAATCGTGGACGCTTAACGATTCAGAACGAAGATTCCCTTGATGTTAACAATGTGCAACTCGGTTTTGAGGGCCGTTTCGAGGTGGCCTCCCCGCTCACGATTGGTGGTACCCTGCTGATTAACAACGCTTCTGCCAGTCTGATTTCCGGGTTTGATGTGTTGGTCGACAGCCTGATCACCTGGAGTGGCGGAAGCATTATCGGTTCCAATTCCGCTACCCTGCAGGCTGGCAGCGGCATGTTCATAACCGGAGGGCCGGGCAGTTCAGGCAACAATAAAAGCCTGGATGGCCGCCGCCTTATCCTTCCATCGGGACAGACGATCACCTATAACGGCAATCTGTTGAGAGGCCTTAACGGCGCGGTCATTGAAATAGAGGAAGACGCCCTGTTTGACCTGGCCATGACCAACAATTCGCAGGTGCTTCCGATCGGCGCGGGCGGTGCCACAATCATTAACCGCGGCACCATCCGCAAGAACACCGGTACCACCTTTCAGATCAACATTGACTGGGACATTGAAAACAGCGGATCGATCCTGCTCGATCTGGAAGCATCAGAATTGAGGCTGGCCGGCACGCTTACCGACAACGGTGGCACTTACCGTACCGATGCCGGTATGCTCCATTTCTCGCCGCCGGCCCGAACCGAACCCTACATTTTTACTGAGAATTCGGGTCTGTATGCCGGTCCGGGTGGCCGCATCAATCTCGGAACCCGTAGCGGGAGCGGAAACAGCGCCTATTATGAGCTTAACGGAGATCTTGATTTTCCGGGTACGTTTTCGGTAAAAAACCTGAATGGCAGTGATGTACCCCAGGTCAGCATCCCTTCAACGGCCCGCCTTGCCAGCCCTGGCGGCGAAGCCCTGTTGGTGGGTGGAAACCGGGGGCGACTTTTTATAGATACAACTGAATTGCTAACCGTTGGCGATCTGCATGTTGGCTTCGAAGGCGGACTGGTGTTGAGCGGCCCCCTCACGGTAAACGGAACGTTTCTTCTGGACAATGCTTCAGGCCGGTACACAAGCAACCATCCGGCCACGGTTCATGGCCTGATGACCTGGCGGGGTGGTTCGCTGGACGGATCCGGGCCTACAACCGTGAACGGGGGGCTTACCATTACCGGAACAGCAGGCAGCGCAAGCTGGAACAAATACCTCGACGGGCATACCCTTGAGGTAGCCGGCGGCGACATGCTCATCGCCGGCTCCCTTATGAACGGCGGCAACGGTGGGCGCCTGATTGTCGGTGAGGATGTGACCGCTACGGTCGATTTACCAAACGGTACAGCCACATTCAGTATTTTCGGCGGCAGCACGGAGGTTCCGGCCTACATCAACCGGGGTACACTCCGGGCTGTTGAGACCGGCGGGCCGATGACGGTGAACTGGGATTTCATCAACGAAGGCACCATCGACCTGGGCGAAAATGCACTTGTACTTCGGCTGAACCGGGGCGCGGCAAACAGTGGTTTACTCACCGGAAAAGGTACTCTTACAGGCAATTTTGATAATCAGTCCGGGATCGTATCACCCGGAACAGGCGTAACAGGAGCCGGCCTGATCTTCATCGACGGTACCTACACGCAGGGTGATGAGGGGGTGCTGGAAACCTTCATCGGCGGTCAGACTGCAGGCACAGACTACGACCAGCTCAGGGCGGATAACATGGTGCTTGACGGTACACTCCGCCTTGGTCTCACCGGAGGCTACATCCCCGGGCAGAACGATGTGTTTCAGGTGGCCACATGGCCGGGTGGTACGCGCTCCGGCTCGTTTGCGGCCGTTGAGGGTCAGGAAGCAGGTGATTTGTTTCTGGCTGTGCGCTACGGCAACCTCGCCGTAGAGGTTTATGATGGATCAGACATCACCGCTGCACCACCTCCCTCAATGAATGTGCTAGTGAGCAGTCCACCCTTTCAGCGCACCGGACGCAACGCGCCCTTTCGCGCCACCATCTTCAGCCCCGGCGAGCCGGTAATCATCGGGGTTGAGACCACGAATCTCGATCGCAATGGTCAGGCACCCGGGCCCGATTGCCCAATTGACGATGCCTACCAGAACCTGAAATGCCGGCTGGCGCCATTCGGAATTGTTCCACCCGAGCCTGAAGAGGGCGAAGAATATCCCATGCTGGCAACAGAAATGTTTCCTGTACTTCCATCATCCGGTGGCAGCAGTGGCGGTTCCGGTTCCGGTTTCTCCGCTGTGATGGGCAGTACCGGCAGTCTCGACTGGGGGCGCAGTCAGACCTGCGAACTTGATCCCCTGAGTGCATCGGTAAATGCAGGAACACCGGTAACCAACGATAATATGGCGGGCTGCGCCTATGCCATCGCCAAACTGGCGCTTGAATTTGTTCCGGGGGCCGATTGTTTCAAACTGGCCGCCGGAATCGGGACATCCATCGGTGAGGGCGTATACAATGGCCAGTTCGACCTGCCGGCCTACCTCGCGGCCAATATGGTTGGGGCTATAAACTGTGCCGGCGATGTGTTTCCCGCATCCAAAGCCATCAAAGTGATGCTGAAACTGAATGAACTGGCCGGCCAGGCCGGCGGGATTGCCGGCGCCCTCGATGCCTGCAGCAGCACGGGCGGCAGCGGCTCGGTAAGCGGATCATCGGCGGCCACCACCACCTGCATCTTCTCGTCCGACCCCAACGACAAATACGGGCCGCAGGGTGTTTTGGCCGAACGCTACATTGCCAGTGGCGATTCGATGGGCTACACCATCTTTTTCGAGAACAAACCGGAGGCTACAGCCCCTGCACAGATCGTGATCATCACCGACACGCTGGATGTGGCCGTGGTTGACCTCGCTACCTTCTCATTCGGGATAGTGGCCTGGACCGACACCTCGGCGGTGCTTCAGCCCGATACTAGCGGCACGAACGGGTCGGGTGGCATGAACGGTTCCGGTGGTGCACCTTATGCCTTCCGGGCCTCCGCCGATGTGGACCTGCGCCCCGCCATGCACCTTGTAGTACGTATTGAAGCAGACCTGGACCCGGTTACCGGCGTGATCACCTGGGTATTCAGCTCCCTTGATCCGGAAACGCTCGAACCCACGCCAGATCCACTCGCAGGCTTCCTGCCACCCAACAACGAAACCTTCGACGGCGAGGGCCTGGTAAGCTACTTCGTATCGCTGAAGGAGGATGTGCCTTCGGCCACCCGCTTCGGCAGCTCGGCCCGCATCATTTTCGACGAGAACGAGCCCATCGACACGCCGGTCTGGAGCAATACGCTCGACACCGAAGCCCCGGTAAGTTCGATGAGCCCGCTCGACAGCGTGCAGACCACGGCGGAGTTTACCGTGAGCTGGTCGGGTGAAGACGATGCGAGCGGGATCCGGCTCTTTTCCATCTACGTGTCGGAGAACGGCGGGGAGCCCACCATCTGGCTGCCGGATACGGTGGAGCAGTCGATGGTATTCCAGGGCACCGACGGGTCGGTCTACGCCTTCTGGAGCACGGCCACCGACTGGACGGGCAACCAGAGTGTTCGCGGTTCAGAGCCCGAGGCGATTACTACGGTGCAGCTGCCGACATCCATTGAGCGAACCGATTTACCTGCAGAATTCACCCTGTCGCAGAACTATCCCAACCCGTTTAACCCGGCCACGGTAATTCGTTTCGGGTTGCCGGAAGTGGCGGAGGTACGGCTCGAGGTATTCGACCTGACCGGGCGGCGGGTTGCGTTACTGGCCGGCGAAAACCGTGCGGCAGGCTGGCATACTGTGAGCTTTGACGGCTCTGCTGTGTCGAGCGGCGTGTATGTGTACCGGCTGCGGGCGGGGGATTTTGTGCAGAGCAGGAAGTTTATGCTTGTGAAGTAGGGAGATTGAGTAGTGAGTTTGGGGCTAAAATAACCTGCGTCACACTGAGCGCAGTCCCGAGCATAGTGAGGGACGTAGTCGAAGTGTGAGCGCAGTCCCG
>RECM01000079.1 GCA_007694035.1 Balneolaceae bacterium | reverse complement strand
GTACGCGCGCCCGGCCATTAGCGGTTTGTTTGTTGCTCATTCCAGATTCCTCCTTTTCTAAATGATATAAAGCCAGAAAGGCAAGTTTTTACAGGGCCTGGGCCCATGCATATATAATGTCATTAATTTATGGATTGGTTACAAGAGTCCGACGTGAAATCATTATGATATACTGTCAGGTCATAGTATCTCCGTGTCAATTCACCAAGAGCGATTTCATTTGAAAAGCAATACCTTCCTTCGGCGATCGCCACACGAACAAAGCTCAGTACAGAAATCCAAACAGCCACAGCGGGATGGTATGGCCCTGTCCATACTCCAGATCATCCAGAGCCAGAAAGGAGTGTTCATGCCCTGCAATTTGCCGGTTGGTTTTATTTTTTCCACCCACTTCAAAAAGGTATGATCTCTCATTTTTCGTAACTCTGAAATCACCTGTCTTTGGGTATGTAACCGTATAACCCGCCCCCGACAGCTGTGACAGAAAAAATGTTTCACGCTGGTTCCCTTTATCAGGATTACCTTCAGCCAGTGCAGCAATCAGACTGGTATTCCGCAGATAGATCTTGTCGGGTTTGTTCATCAGGCTGATGCCCTGAACCGACGACCGGAGATTGTGTATGAGTTGCGAATTTTTTATAAATCGTATCATGCATAGTACGATTTATATGGAAAAGCGTTTCATCTATGAAACAAATACAGAGGCTACCCGCCATGATTTCTATTGAACTCTTTTGGTGCGATGTTAAACCGCCCGGAGTGAATCAAACAATCAATCTGATTCCACATTCCCTGAATAATCATGCAAGTGTTTTGTACATATCATTCCGCTTGATACTTACATTTTGTCAACGAATTCAAGTTAAGTAGTATCTTTTTTTAGTACATTCCCCCTACCGCTAATTCTATCAAATACTGCAACATGACCATTCCGGAGTACATCAAACGAATCGATCAGCGTTACAAAACGGGAATATCACGTGAGCACAGTTATCGGGGGGACCTGCAGACACTTCTTGAATCCATGCTGCAAAATGTACTCGTCACCAACGAACCGGCCCGGATCGATTGCGGAGCTCCCGATTTTATACTCACAAAAAAAGATATTCCCGTCGGTTATATTGAAGCCAAAGACATCGGCGAACCGCTCTCCGGAACCCGGCACAAAGAGCAGTTTACCCGGTACAGGGAATCATTATAATTCACTTTTGTCAAAAAAATCTATAACAGATAAAGATTATATGTATTTGATGTACATCGATGAGAGCGGGGATCCGGGTATTCATGTGAACAGTCCGACCCGTTATTTTATTATGTCTTCCATAGTTTTACATGAGCTGAGGTGGAGAGACCTTTTAGATAACCTTGTGGATTTTCGGAGACATTTACGTAATACAAAAAATTTGAAATTACGTGATGAAATTCATGCTACAGATTTTATCAACAGTCCAGGCGATTTGAAGCGTATTAAACGTCATGACAGAGTTGACATCATGAAACAATGTATAGATTGGGTTGCCTCAAATTCAGAAATTTCAGTGACCACTGTTTGCATTGACAAGCATAACCGAAGATCGACGGATGATGTATTTGAGTTTGCCTGGACGTTGCGTATTCAGCTAGACAAATTTATGAACCAAACAACTATATGAAGAAGAAAGGATGACACAATTTTTATAAGAGGCTGGACCCGGTAATTAACAAAGCAGCCACTGCAAAACATCCACTTGGGATTGTTGAACAATAAAAAAGGGACGGCTTTCACCGTCCCGGGGGAATCCTACTAACGGGACTGGCCCGGTTTCAGATTCAATTTTAATATATATAAATAACTATACAACTTAAACGATTTAAGTGTTTATTTATTTTTTGATTGTATTCGATACACTATTCCTATCACTCCACCCCCGTCACTTCCACCCATTTCCCGCCGGTCCTGGCGAACACGCTCTCATCGTACATGGCGTAAGCCGAAACCGACGGCAGGTAGTAACGGCCGGCGTAGCTCGCGTTTACCATCACCCGGAAAATCTTCGTCTCGTTCGGGGCCAGGCCGAAGTAGGTGAGCACCCGGTCATCGCGGATGTCCTGGTATTGAGGAGTTGATGTGACCTCACGGAATGCAACCGCGTCCATGCGGGTGTTGCGGATCTCCCAGCCCGAGGGCAGGATCTGTGTGAGAGCCATTTCGGAGTAACGCCCGCGCAGGCCGGGGTTGGTCACGCGGGTTTCGATAACCAGGTCCTCACCCTGACGAAGGTTTGCCGGATCCGTCTCCTCCCCGTTCAGGTTCAGGTAGCGCACCTGCAGCCTGAGGGCGTTGGATGAGGGTTCCGCTTCGCCTTCGAGCGGATTTCCGCTCACGATCAGGCGCCCGTAAAGCGCCCCGCCGCCGCGGTTGTGTACGGTCAGGGCCGATCCATCCACCGGATCAAGCGGGATGCCGGTAAGAGGCAGGGAACTGGATACCGTCCACTCCCCGGTGCTGTGCCCGTTGCTGTTCTCGTCGCTGCGCTTATTACTGTTCTCATCGCCATAGCGGAATTCCGCCTCTATCCGGTCCGATACGGGGATGCCCTCCAGGTAACGGGCCACCGCGATCAGGCTGAAGGCCGTCTCCTGGGTGCTGAGCCAGTCGTGTGAGGCCAGCCGCTGCGATACCGTCTGCACCAGGTCGGCCGCGTCGGTGCGGCGGTCCATCAGGCTCAGGGCCTCGAGGATGAGGGCCTGATCGCGCAGGGCCGATCCGAAGGTATAGCCCCACTCGCGGTAGGTTTCGACCGTCCGGGTTCCCCCGGAGGCCACGGCCGTCGCCGCTTCGGGCTGCCCCGCGAGCTGATAGGCGGCCGCCAGCCTCCACCTTGCCGCCGACGGCATGTTTTCATGCTCACGAAGCCGGTTCATCGCGCCCGCCTCGGGCGATCCGTCGAGGGCCGCCACGTAGAGCCGGTAGGCCTGCATGAGGGCATCGTTGCGCTCGGGGCCCGGACGCCAGCCCAGCGCTTTCGAACGGATCTCGCGCGACAGTCCCCTGCGCAGCCCGTCGGGAACACTGTAACCCTTCCTGGCCGCCTCCACCAGGAAGTGAAATGCGTAGATGTTGCTCCACTCGTTGATTTCCTGCCGCCCAGGCCAGTATGCCAGCGAACCGCCCGCAGTCTGGAAGCGCCGGATCCGCTCAATGGCATCCCGGATGTTCTTCTCCGTCTGCTGTGTCTGCGCCGGGCTCATCTCGCTGAAGTTCGATAAATAGAGCTGTGGGAATGCCGCCGAAACGATCTGTTCGAGGCATCCGTGGGGGTAATGGATGAGGCTGCCGAGGCGCCGCTCCAGGTCGATGGGCACAATGGCACTCAGTTCGAGGGTAACGCGGTTGGTGCCGGTTATGCCCGGCAATACGGGCGTCACCTCCCAGGCCTCGCCTGGCTGGATGAGGGTCTGGTACACGCGCGTTACCGGCGGATTCGGGTTCCGCACCATGATCTCGATCCGGTCGGAGGCCCGCTCACCCCCGAGTTCCGCCCCTGTGGTCACCTCGGCCGGTCCGGTTTCCGCCGGTACCCGGAGGCTGAACCGGGTGGTTTTCTGGTCGCTGCTATTCATGGCTACGTTCCGCCGCGATTCGCCTTCAATGGTCAGGTTTCCCGTAGTGCTCACATCAACCGTCGCGCTGCCCGATGTTGCCGGACCGGTGAACAGGGTGACCGGCAGCTGCACCTGCTCGCCGGGGCCCAGCACCCGCGGCAGTGTGGCCAGGGCCATAAGCGGCTGGCGAACGGGGATGTTGCCGGAGGCGTGACCGTAGGCGCCGTTCTGCCCGGCCACCACCATCACCCTTACCGAGCCGATATAATTGGGGATGTCAATTACGTGGGATGCATCCCTGCCGGCCGCCAGGTGGAAAGGGCCGAGGTACCGCACAACCGGCCTGAAGCGGGTGATTTCGGGCTCACTGCTCACATCGGCCGCCTCGCGGTCACCCCCGATGGCCAGGATGCGGCTCATGCTGCCAGTGTACGGGCCGGCAACGAGATCGAACATGTCCCAGGTACGCACGCCCAGCGCCTCGCGCGCGTAGAAGTGGCCGTGCGGATCAGGTGTGCGGAAATTGGTGAGGCTCAGCAGCCCCTCGTCGACCACGGCCACGGTGTAGGTCATGGCCCGTCCCTCCTCCTCGCGAAGGTTCAGTGTGAAGCGGCTCTCCGGGCGCACTTCAGCGGGCATTTTCAGCACGGGCTTCAGTTTCGTCTGCGGATCCTCAACCAGTACCGGTACCACACCGTACATCCTCACCGGCAGGTCGTTGATCATCTGTCCGTGTGGCTGCAGCAGCATCACATGGGCATAGATGTTCGGGCTCATCTCGCGGCCGGTGTCGATATCGACGGTGGTCTCGCCCTGCTGCGTATCGACCCAGAAGGTGCGCAGGATTTGCGACCCGGTCTCCAGGCTCACCAGGGCACGGCTGCCGGCCGCCGACGGGAAGGTGATGCGGGCGCGCTCCCCGCTCCGGTAACTCTCCTTGTCGGTGCTCAGGGCCAGGCGGGCCGGGCCGTCGTCGGTGGCGCCCTCCTGCCAGGAATAGGCGATGTAGGCCATATCGGATGCCGAGTGGCCGCCCTGCGGATCCTCGACACGCACCAGGATTCGACCGTAGATGTCGCCGATGGTGAATTTCGCTGTCGCCTTGCCGTCGCGGCCGGTGTTTACGGTCATCCGGGCCATGGGCTCAAGATTCCGGGTGGACACATACAGACCTGATCCGTCGCCGGGCTCCTGCCACCACCAGCGCCAGCCCAGTTCGAAAATGGTTATCCTCAGATCCTGGCGCGCGGCCGGACGGCCCTCCGCATCCACCGTCACGATCTCCAGCTCATGCTCCCGGTTCTGCTGCAGCCCGCCGGTCATGCGGTCCGACTCCGGCAGTTTCAGCCCCACATAGTGGGTGTAGGGGTAGTAGTCGAACTGCCCGGTGGAGGTGCTGAAATTGCCCGAACGCTCGAAAACCCTCAACGACATCCGCCCGGTGAGCCGCCCCGGGGCCTCGGTGATGCGCGGAATCGGGTAACGGAATATCGTTGCTCCCTGCTCATCGAGCTTCGCTTCAACGATCTGCCGTGTTTCGGATGTATACGTGCGTGAGGCGTCATCAAACATAAATCCCGGAAAGGATTCAAAACGGACCGGTGCGCGGCTCATGGTCAACGATATATCGGTGTTCAGCCCCGATGCGGGCGCCCCGTGCAGCCAGGCCGACCGGATGGTTCCGGCAAGGGTCCGGTTGCCGCCTTTGAGTACATCCTGCTCCAGGTCGAGGTTGATGTCGAGACGGTTCGGACGGATCGTCTCCACGCGCAAACTCCGGTTGAACCGTGCCCCGCCCACCTGCGCATTCACCGACCAAAAACCGGTGGGCGCTGCCGCGTCGGTCTTCGTGCGGAAACTGTAGAACCCGTTCAGACCGCCGGTCACCGTCCGCTTCTCCATCACCTGCCCCTCGGGGTTCCGGAGCTCAAATACGACCGGATGGTTCTGCGGCAGCCGGCCCGCCCCGTCTTCAACGATCAGTGATACGAACAGCGAATCGCCGGGACGCCATACCCCGCGCTCCCCGTACAGGAAACCCTTGAGCCCCTCCTGCACCCTCGATCCGGATACATCGAACGCGCTGAGTGACAAGGCCTGTCCGCCAAGCAGCCTCAGGTAACCTCTGCTCTCTCCGGCGGTCGCGATCAGCAGGGCCGCTGTTTCGGGAAGTTCAATCCTCGCATGGCCGTTGCTTCCGGTCCGGGCCTCGCCGATCAGCCTGCGCTGGGCCGAATAGAACTGAAGGTCCACCCCGGCACGCGCTCTGGTGGTGTTCAGGTCGGTCACGAACACCTCCAGCGGACCGCCATCGGCCCCCTTCGCGATGATGCCCAGGTCGGAGGCGAGCAGGTTGCGGCCCACCCATTTGTCGCGGGTATAGTAGGAGTTGCTGCAGGGATTGTCCCGCTCCATCCAGTTATAGTCGGAGGGCCACCAGTACCCTGATGTTCTCTCCCACCAGTCGGCCTCCTCAGCGGCGTTGAGCAGCCAGTGCGATGGATCCAGGTCGGCGAAGCTGCCCGGCAGGGTTTCGCCGGGGCACGCAATGGCCCGGTGGTGTGCACGGAAACCGATGTTCACGCGGTAAATGGCCCCGGGCTCGGGCTCCATCAGGCGCGACAGGTCGAGTGCAAAGGTGGTCCGCTTGTCGGGGTCGAACGTGCCCAGTGTTGCCAGGGGCACGGTTTTACCAAACACCATCACACCTACACGGTTCAGCTCCCGGTCGCCGCCCAGGTCGTTCACCTGCAGGAACTGCGGGATGTTGTCCTCAAAAATGCGCTCAACGCGAACATCCACCGCGCCAAGTCCGGTGGCCTCAAAGGGGATGAGCATTCTTTCGGATGCCGGCAGGATCACACCCCGTCCCGCCAGGTTCACGGCCGGCATCACCCGCTTCAGCCTGAGGCGCTCCTCATAGGCGCGGTCCAGGGTTTGGCCTTCGCGGTTCCGGATACCGCGGTCGAGGTGCAGCGTGTACATCTCCTCCTCGCCGGGCGTGTAAAACACCCGCATCCGGTTGCCCTGCACCAGGATGTTCAGATCGTCGGATTCCCCGATGCGCACCAGTCCCCGCAGGTTCTGCCGGGCATCCGGGATGCCGGAAAATGTAAGCTCGATGTGCGGGTTTTGATCATGGATCACCCGGGTGGTCATCAGCGTAAAACGGCCCGTTGCCGGGATTTCAGTCTCCCTTACACCGGTGGATGTAGCCCCGATGGACGATCCGTCCCAGCGCATCCGGAGCATGGCATCGGCGGACGTCCTGCCGATTCCGGCCACTTCAAACGGATGGTTCCGCCGGTCGCCGCCAGCCGGCCACAACACCGGCAGTTCGCGCCCGTCGACCTCGGCCCGCAGAACCCTCTTCACATTGGCCGGTACGGCCACATCGGCGGTCAGCACCGCGCCGCGGATTACGAATTCCCCCTCATCGGTCAGGCTCACGGCATCCACACGGATGTCCATGTCCTGCCGGATCGTCGTAAAGCCGAATTGTACCACTCTGTATTCATCCGGTACCTCGGCTACATCACCCAGCGAAAAAAGGACCCGGTACTCCCTGCCACTTTCCAGCGGCGATGAAGGGCGAAAGATGACCGTACGGTCGTTTTCCCAGGTCACATCCCCGCGCACCGATGGTTCAAGTGTGAACAGCCTGCCGGTTTCCGGCTTCGACGAAGCGTCGGAGGTGAGTGTAACCCGGATGGCATCGTGGCTGCCTGCCATCCCGGCAGTATGCGAGGCGATAAATTCGGCAGGAACCTGAGCCGCACCGCCTGATGGCTCCGTACGCGAACAGGCACTCATCATCAAGATGGCTGCCATGTACAGTATAGCAACCGCAAATGTGCTTATGATGCGGCTGTATGGATGGGTCAGTTTGGATAAATGGGTTAGCCGGGTTAACCGGGGTAATTGGGATGAATTTGATAGATTGGACGGATGGGATGAATGGGATTGTATTTTCATAGCGGGCAACGGATTAGAAATCAGGAACCTTGTATATAAACAGATCGGGTAGCGTCAATATCATTCGGAACAGTTAACATCGAGCCCGTGAAGCCAGTCAGCAAAACTCACGCGGAACAGGCAAAATCGAACCCATGCAGGCATCAGCATAAATATAAGGAACAAAAGGCAGCAAGTTAAACAACCAATCAGGCCAGACAAAAACATCTTAAGAGAGACGTTAAAGGAAATACTGTA
>RECM01000050.1 GCA_007694035.1 Balneolaceae bacterium | reverse complement strand
AGTAAATGACCTATTCATTTTTCGATTTCCTGCAGCTGATAGGATCTCTGGGAATTTTTATATACGGGATGAAAATTCTGAGCGACGGCCTGCAAAAAGTTGCCGGCAGCAAGCTCAGGGCCATTCTCAAAGGCATGACCACAACCAGAATTACAGGTATCCTTACCGGATTCATGGCCACGGTAATGCTGCAGTCTTCAACTACAACCACGGTAATGGTTGTCAGTTTTGTGAATGCCGGACTCCTCACATTTATTGAGGCAACCGGTGTGATCATGGGTGCAAATATCGGAACCACCCTCACGGCATGGATGGTATCTGTACTGGGTTTCAAATTCAGCATTACCCCCGTTGCCGTAAGTATGATTGGCATTTGTTTCCCTTTTCTTTTTATTGGCAAGCCCAAACTCCGGAATCTTGCCGAAGCCATTATCGGGTTTGGAATCCTGTTTATCGGGCTGGATTTTTTAAAGGATTCGGTACCCAGTATCCAGGATAATCCAGAAATCCTGGAGTATTTGAATCGCTTCACCGATTATGGATTCCTCACTACGATCATATTTATAGCTGTGGGTACCCTGCTTACCCTGGTTACCCAGTCCTCAAGTGCAGCAACGGCCATCACACTTGTTATGCTGGCCCAGGGCTGGATCAGCTTCCCCATTGCCGCGGCGATGGTTTTGGGTGAGAATGTCGGTACCACTGTTACGGCAAATATTGCAGCGTTAATCGGGAATGTGCATGCCAAGCGTGCCGCCCGTTTCCACTTTGCCATCAACATTGTAGGCGTTACATGGATGCTGATGCTCTTCCCCTGGTTCCTGGACCTGGTTGACTGGGGAATGCATTTCATTACCGATACGCATACATCGGTTTACGATCTCGATGAGACTTCCCGCATCAATGCCACCCTGGCCCTGGCACTATTTCATACGCTGTTCAATGTGTTCAATGTGGTGCTGCTCTTCGCATTTGTTCCCTTGATAGCCCGGCTTGTTATCCGCCTTCAGCCCTCAAAAGACGGCGCCGATGAGCAGTTCCGCCTTAAGCATATCAGCAGCGGTCTGATGTCGTCGCCTGAACTTTCTATTGCCCAGGCCCAGAAAGAAGTCGAATTGATGGCCAAGCTGGTCGACAAGATCAGTTTCAACGTGAGCGCACTGATGTTCAAAAAGAAAAACAAGCAGAAATTCCTTGATAAAATCGCAAAACGCGAGGAAATCACCGATAATATTGAGATGGAGGTTGCCGATTACCTGAGCAAAATAAGCGTGGGGAATATGACCCGGTACACCTCCGAAAAAGTGAGGAGCATACTTAGTATAATCAATGATCTGGAACGTATAGCCGACATCTATTATCAGATCTCGCGTTCCTACGAGAAAATGCTCGAAAATAATATCGAGCTGCCCAAAGATGCGTTGACTGAGCTTAAGGCTATGACCGTACTGGTACAGGAAGCCATTAAAGAGATGCGTGCCAACCTGCTTCTTGAGCCGGAATATGTAAATCTCGGCAAAGCACTTGAACTGGAAAGTGAAATTGACCTGATGCGTGAAACGCTCAGAATCGAGCACTATAAAAGACTTGAATCAGGAATCTACTCTGTTCAGGCCGGCGTCGTATACCTGGATTGCATCAACAGGCTCGAGCGAATTGGCGACCATATCCTGAATATTAACGAGGGGGCAAAAGGGATCAAATAAGCCTGATCGTATACTTTTATCAACCGGTTTTTGCGAGTCTGGCGAACCCGGCTTCAATTTTATTAAGTAATTCTAATTCAGCATCTTACGATAAATATTATCATATTATAATCCTTGAAAAGGAACAATTCCCGTTAAATGAATTCAAACATATCCGGTACCATCTGTATTTATTAAATTGACATTCATTACGAGAAGACGGGGAGCAACATCAGTGGGTGCGCTCTCAAAAAAACCGGTTGAAATTACTCGCACAGAAGCTTTTCGAAAACCGGTTTGTTGCGATTGAAGCAAGTTTACTGTTATCTGACGTGGATCTAAAACTACTCAACCTATATTATTCACTGGCGGAGGCTCCTGCGGGTGTTCTGCTGATGTCGGACGAAACTGCGTCCGTTCCCGGAGGTTATCCCGTCCTGATTCTGATCGCGATTGCGCTGCTTGTATTTCTGTTTATTATTACCCGCAGGGAGCACCGGCCCTATCACGTTGAACCTGAGCCGGAATTCAAAACGGGATTCGACAAATTTGAACAGATTGTTGAAAACCACTCCGACCTGGTGGCTGTTATCGACAGCAACAACTGTTTTCTCTACGTTAATGAGGCCTACTGCGATCTCTTCGGCAAATCCCCCCGTCAGCTGATCGGTACATCTTTCAGCCTTGATGAGACCGGGACCGGCACACCTGCCACTGCCGACATCCTGCAAGAGCTGGCCCTGCCGCCCCATCAGGTTGAATTCAACCAGAGGGCCATGACCCAAAAGGGCTGGCGATGGATCAGCTGGGTTTTCAAATCGGTTTCCGATGCCGGAAACGGTACAGCCCTGATTGTAGGCACAGGCACCGACATCACCGAGCGGAAAATGGAGCAGGAAGCCCTGAAAGCCAGCGAAGAGAGCTACAGGGGCCTTTTCAACTCGGTAAATGAGGCCATTTATATACAGACGAAAGACGGAACATTTCTGGATGTGAACGACCACGCCTGCAAAATGTACGGCTATTCAAGGCTTGAGCTTATCGGCAGGTCGCCCGAAATACTAAGCGCCCCTGGTAAAAACGATCTCGACAGCCTCCGCACCATCATTGAAAAAGCGTACAAGGGCGAGGTGCAGCACCTCGAATGGTGGGGCAAACGCAAAAACGGCGAGATTTTCCCGAAAAGTATTACCCTGAACAGCGGTTCATATTTCGGCAAAGCGGTCGTAATCGCCGTTGCAAGGGATGTGAGCGATCAGAAACAGTACGAAGAGTCGATCAGGCTCAGCGAATACCGGCTGCGAACTCTGGCCGACAATATTCCGAACGGGGATGTCTACCTGTTCGACCGCAACCTGAAATTTCTCATTGCAGCGGGCACCGAACTGAAACGCCTGGGCTTCAGCAGCAAACAGTTTGAGGGCAAAAAACTTGAGGATGTACTTGATGCTGAAACAACACAGGCCCTGCTGCCCATGTACCGCACCGCCCTGCTTGGCGAAAAGGTGAATTCCGAATATACATTCAGGGACAGCATCTATCAGATTACGGTGCTGCCGCTATACAACAAAGACGGCAACATCGAGTTCGGGATGTCGCTGGTACAGAATGTAACCCGACAGAAGAACTATGAGCAGGCCCTCAGAAACAGTGAGGAACGCTTCCAGGCCTTTATGCAGTACCTGCCGGGGGTCGCCTTCATGAAAGACAGCCAGGGACGTTACATGTTCGCCAACGAACTGCTCACCAGGCTTTTCCACAAGCACAAGACCGACTGGCTGGGAAAAACGGATTTCCAGCTCTATGGCAGCAATACAGCCCGTCAGATTGTAATGAACGACCGGAAAGTGATTGACTCGGGCAAGGGCATACACATCATTGAAACCATCGGCGAGGGCGAACATGCAACCCAGTGGATAACCGCCAAATTCCCCATCCCCGACAAACACGGCAACCGTGTGCTCGTAGGGGGCATTGCTGTCGACATCACCGACCGTATAAAAGTGGAGCAGAAGCTGAAAATCTCCCTCAAAGAGAAGGAAGTGCTTCTCAAGGAGGTCTATCACCGGGTGAAGAACAACCTTCAGATCACATCCAGCCTGCTTGAACTGCAATCGGCCCACGTACGTGATGAATACGATCGCGAACTGTTCAGGGAAAGCCAGAACCGTCTGAGTACCATGGCCATGATCCACGAACAGCTCTACAAAACCGATAACCTGAGCAGTATCAACATGCAGGATTACATCACCAGCCTGGTTAACGGATTGCTGCAGTCGTACGATGCCGGCGACGTTACAACCGACATCCGTGTTGACGATACCATGTTCACTCTCGACACCGCCATTCCCCTCGGCCTCATCATCAATGAAATTGTGACGAATTCCCTTAAATACGCGTTCAGGAAACAGGTCCAAAGGGAGAACAGACTGACCATACGCCTCAATAAACGGGCCGAAAATGTGATGCGGCTCATTGTGGCCGACAATGGCCCCGGCCTGCCTTCGCAGGATGTGATTGACTCAAAAAAATCCCTCGGTATGGAGCTTATCGAGGCGCTTACATCGCAGCTTGGCGGGAAACTGGACATAAAAAGCGATGGCGGAGCGGTGTTTGCTATTACTTTTCCCGGTTCCAAAGCATAAAATTCCCTGCCGTTTGAGCTTTTTTATGTTAATAAATCGATAGATTTATTAAATGAAACCCGGTTTTCCGGCAATTCACCTTTTGCTCAAAAACAACATTTCATTATAATATGTGAAGGGTACAGGTCGGAAATCCTATCGATAAACTTCACTCTAAAATTTGAGGGCAACATGAAAAATATCGCTACTCTTGCAATAACATTCTTTTTTTGTCTGCCGGCTCTGTTGAATGCGCAATCTCTCGTATTGCAATCGTCAAATCCAGCCGACGGATCAACAAGTGTACAGCTGGTTACCAATGTGAGTTTTACATTTAACAAAGCTCTTGATACAGAAGCCATGCTGTTTGAATATGAAGAGGTATTCGACCCTGAGCCATATGATTTTGTAACTATTTCGGGTGAACCCACATTCAGCAACAACGACCGGACAATCACCCTGCCAGTAATCCATTTCGAGGAGGGTGATTACCTCTGGTTTGTTACCGGGGCACGTGCGGCAGATGGATCAGACCAGACAGTTCCTTATTTGGTGAGATATACAACGCTGGATCAAAATGGCCCGTGGCAGGTGAGTGGCAATCTGACCTTTGAAGATGACGATAATGGTGGGCTGCCCGCTTCCGGTATCAGCCAGCTTGGCCGGGATGTTGTCTATTCGCCGGGTACCATTCAGAGGCTGGCAACTCCCTCAAAAGCTCAAAGGGAAAAAGTGATCGATATGGTACGTACCTATGTGGCAGAAACGACCGGTACTACCGACAAACAATCGATAAACCCCGAAATGATCTTCAACAATGATGAAATGAGTGCTGTGGCAGTATTATTCGACGGAAATCCGTTTGCCTTCGACGATGAGGATGATGAAGAGACCGAACCGGTCGTGAGAGCTGCGGCAATAGCCAACCCCGACGGTTCTTACTCCATACCCTACGTGAGGGATGGGGTGTATTACCCCTTCGCCATAGCGTTTGAAGAAGACGGATTTGAGGCAGCCTTTGGTTTTTACGATCCTGACGGCACCGGGGTACCGGCTACCATAACGGTGGCAGGATCCAATGTGAGCGGCATTGATATGGTTCTGGGATCTTTAGGCCCGATTACCGCATCTGAAGCCCTGGAGACCCTCACAACTACCTATGCCCCATTGATTGAAGGGCAGGAACTCATCAGCATCATCACGTTCACAAGCTCATTTGGTTCAACCGTTGAGGCAACGGGAAAGAGCATTTTCTGGGCATTTGTCTATCACGACAGGTCTGAAGATATCGCCATGGTCTACACACTCTTTCCATTTGGCTCTGTTGAAATAGATGATGATGCTGAGGGCTGGTTTATGGATATTGCCGGTGAGGACGAGAATTTCCCCGACCAGATCGATTACAGCCAAATGGGCACCATCACAGCCTTTGCCGACAGTGATATGATTACGGCGGTGATCGAGCAGAATGGGGGTGCAGCATTCAGGGAAATGATTGAACAGGGTGCCATCAGTTTCATCAGTTACTCGGCCGCCAATTTCTATTGGGTAGACCTGGAAGATGATCTGGCAAGCGACCGCTTCCTGTGGAAACTTCAATATGGAGCTTCCGATTTTACCGGATTCAGCTCATCTGCCATATTTTATGCCGATATGCAAACCGGAGAATTTATCACCGGCACGTTTACATCAATAGCTGAAAATTCTGATGTTCCGGCAACCGTCGAGTTGAAACAAAACTACCCCAATCCGTTCAATCCGGCTACAGTTATCCCCTTCCGCCTCGACACCGACTCTGATGTGAGGCTGGCCATATATAACATGCTTGGGCAGGAAATTGCTACCATAACCGAGGGCAGGCTCGCGGCCGGCGAGCACCGTGTTACATGGGATGCGGGTAACCTTTCATCGGGCATCTACCTGTACCGGCTCAACGTTGACGGACAAACCCTGACCCGCAAGATGGTACTTGTGAAATAAAGTTAATATGGCACCTATCAGTTTTCTCCTGCTTACAATTATACTCTCCTCCAGTATGGCCGATCAACCCGGTTCCGAAATCACAAGCGACTACCGGATTGCTGCAGGCAGGCTGATCGAGGCCGCCACCTCCGATCATCAGGCCTGGGAGCGGTTGGCGCACCTCACCGATTATTATCCCCGGCGCCTGAGCGGTTCACAGATGCTCGAAGATGCCATCGACTGGTCGGTCAATAAACTGAAAGAAGATGGTATACCTGAAGTACGGACCCAGGAAGTACAGGTGCCCCATTGGGTTCGTGGTGATGAATATGCCCGTGTGCTGAGCCCGGTACCCAAAGAATTGCCCATGCTCGGCCTCGGCGGATCGGTGGGAACCGGCGGAGAGCCAGTCACAGCACAGGTGCTGGTTGTCGGCAGCTTTCAGGAACTGGAAGACCGGGCGGATGAAGCCCGTGGCCGGATCGTGGTGTGGAATGTGCCTTTCACCGACTACGGCGCAACCGTACAGTACCGGGGCCGGGGAGCCATTGAGGCGGCAAAGGCAGGAGCTGTCGCATCGGTAATCCGTTCCGTAACGCAATTTTCCATGCAAACCCCGCACACCGGGGGGATGCGGTATGATCCTGAAGTGCCCCGTATTCCCGGCGCCGCTATTACCCCGGAGGATGCCGAATGGATACAGCGTATGGTCAACCGCGGGGAGACCGTGGAACTGGAGCTCTATATGGAAGCGGAAACCCTGCCTGATGCCATGTCGCGCAATGTGATCGCTGAAATACCCGGCAGCGAATACCCCGATGAAATCGTGGTGATAGGCTGCCATATCGACTCCTGGGATGTGGGCCATGGTGTGATGGACGATGCCGGAGGGTGCATTGTCACCTGGGAGGCGCTGCGGCTGATCCATCAGCTGGACCTGAAACCGAAACGCACCATCCGGCTTGTGCTGTTCACCAACGAGGAAAACGGAATGAGGGGTGCGTTTGCCTACCGCGATAAGGTTATCGAAAGCGGAGAAATCGAAAACCACGTGCTCGCCCTGGAAGTCGATTTCGGAGTGTTTGAACCCCGCGGATTCGGTTTTACCGGCTCCGAAGAGGCCTTTCTGATCCTTGAGCAGGTCGCCTCGCTTCTGGAACCGATCGGGGCTGCAACGTTGAGGGAGGGTACAGCCGGCACGGTCGACATAGGCCCCCTGAATCGTGAGGGCGTGCCCATTATGGGCCTGGATGTGGACACAGAGCGCTATTTCTGGTACCATCACACCGAGGCCGACCGCATGGAGATTATCGATGCCGGTGAATTAGCCCGCTGTGTTGCCGCCGTTGCCGTAATGGCCTACGTTGTGGCCGATATGCCGGAACGCCTGCCGCGTTAACCCCCCCCCGTCATGGTGAGCGCAAGCCCGAGCCTGGCGAGGGCTGTAGTCGAACCATGTGCGCAGTGTTCAACACTGCGCGGGGAGTGCGCTTCCCGAAGGCTTTTTGAAAAGCCTCCACGAGCTTCGACTACACGCAGCTGCGCTGCGTTGCGCTCAAGCATGACGTTGTTGTGGGATGATTATTTTTAACAACTTATTTAAATCAAAAAATTGTACATTCACGACCTGAATCCGAAATATCCAACCTGTCAAAAAAATCCCCGGTATGAAAAAACTCTCAGCATCCATAATCTGTGCCATTCTCATTCTGGCTGCATCAGCATCAACAGAAGCTCAACAACTTCAAACTCCCGCTGAATTTCTTGGTTATGAGCTGGGCGACAGGTTTACCCCGCACTACAGGGTGGTTCAGTACTACGAACATATCGCTGAAAATTCACCGCGGGTCGAGCTGGAGTACTACGGGGAGACCTACGAGTTCAGGCCATTGCTCGTGGCCTACGTCTCATCCGAAGAGAACATCCGCAACCTGGAGGAGATCCGCCTGAACAACCTGCGGCTCACCGGGCTGGTTGACGGTACCCCCGGCGAAAACCGGAAAGCGATCACCTGGCTCAGCTACAATGTGCACGGAAACGAATCTTCGAGCATGGAAGCGGCCATGGAAACCATCTACCGTTTTGCCAATCCCGACGATGCTGAACGGTCGGCATGGCTCGAAAATACCGTAATTGTGATGGATCCGGCCCTGAACCCCGATGGCCGCGACCGGTATATGAATTTCCATACCCAGGCTTCGGGAAGGGTGCCCAACCCGCACGTGTTTACCCGCGAACACATCGAGCCCTGGCCGGGCGGTCGGTTCAACCATTACCTGTTCGACCTGAACCGCGACTGGGCGTGGATCACCCAGGTTGAAAGCCAGCAGAGGCTGAAAATCTACCACCGCTGGATGCCGCATGTTCATGTCGATTATCACGAAATGGGGTACAACAGCCCCTATTATTTCGCGCCGGCCGCCCAGCCTTATCACGAAGACATCACCCAGTGGCAGCGCGATTTTCAGTTTACCATCGGGAAATCGAATGCCCGCTATTTCGACGAAAGAAACCGGGTTTACTATACCCGTGAAATCTTCGACCTGCTCTACCCGAGCTATGGCGACTCCTACCCGACCTACAACGGGGCCATCGGTATGACCTACGAACAGGGCGGCGGCGGCCTTGGCGGCCGGGCCGTTATTACCGATGAAGGCGATACACTTACACTCGCCCGGAGAGTCGACAACCAGGTCAACTCCGGTATGGGAACGGTTGAGGCGGTCGCCAATAACTACCGGCAGGTAATTCAGGAATTTGAGAAGTATTACAGCGATGCCCGCACAAACCCCCGGGGCGAGTATAAAACCTACATCCTTAAAGGGGATGGGAACCGTGACCACCTGCGGGCGCTGCTGAGCCTGCTCGACGAGCACAAGATTCAGTATGGCCAGGCTCCGCAGCGGCGGAATGTGCGCGGATACGATTACTCAACTGGTGAGAATGGCACATTCACGCTCACCGAAAATGATGTGGTTATCAGCGCCTATCAGCCGAAATCGGTACTCACCAAGGTGCTTTTTGAACCCAAAACGGCGCTGGTCGACTCCCTCACCTACGATATTACCGCATGGGCGCTGCCCTACGTGTACGGGCTCCAGGGCTATGCTGTCACCGAACGGATCAATCCGGCCGGCGAATATACATTCACTCAGCAGCAGCCGGTGGTTGGCGACCTTGCCCGGCCATATGCCTACATTATGCACTGGACCAGCTTTTCTGATGTGAAGTTTCTGGCTGCACTTCTTGAAAACGGGATCAGCGTGAGGCACTCCCTGTTACCGTTCCGGATGAACGGGCGCGATTTCGACCGCGGGAGCCTCATCATTACCCGCAAGCTGAACGACGACGGGTTCGACCTGGTTGTGCGCCAGCTGGCGGCGGAACACGGGCGCACACTCTACACCACACCGACCGGTTTTATGGAGCAGCATCCCGATATCGGCTCTAATAACGTGCGGCTGATCAAAAAACCGAGCGTTGGCATCCTCGCCGGCGACGGCGTTTCACCTACCGAATTCGGGGCAGTCTGGCACTATTTTGATCAGGACCTCAAATACCAGACGGCTGTAATCCTGGCAGACAGACTGAATGAGCGGGTTCTGCAGCATCTGGATGTACTGATTCTGCCAAGTGGCAATTACAATAATTCTGTCGGGAATTCCGGCCTGGATGCTATCAGAGACTGGGTCAGGAACGGCGGGCGCGTAATAGCCATGCATAATGCCGTCAATTTCTTTGCCGGGAAAGACGGGTTCGCCGAATTGAAGCGCAAAGAGGACCAGCAGGATGAGGATACCTCCCCGGAAGACAAACTGCGTGTGTATGGCGAACGAAACAGGCAGGCGATCAGCAATACGGTAGAGGGTGCCATTTTCCGGATCCGTCTCGACAATACCCATCCGCTCGCATTCGGCCTGCCCAATCACTACTATACCCTGAAATCGGGCACCAATCTCTATGAATACCTCGACGGTGGCTGGAATGTAGGCGCGTTACGGCCGGGGTCCCACCGCAGCGGGTTTGTGGGTGCCAATGTCCGGGAAAAGCTGGATGATACCCTGGTATTCGGCGTGCAGAATATGGGCCGCGGACAGATGATCTATATGATCGACACCCCGATTTTCCGGCAGTTCTGGTACAACGGCAAAATGCTGCTGGGCAATGCGGTTTTCTCGGTGGGTAATTAAATTAATGAGCGATGGTCACCAGATTTGGCTGATTTAGCTCCTATGGCTGATACAGCTTATATCTCGCCGACCACCTGTTAGGCAGTATGTTTTGACCGCAGCGGATCCTGAACCCGCTGCGGTTAAAAACACCACCTTAAGGCCCTGACGGTCCCAAAATAACCGCGTTCAAAAACAGCCGGTCCATTCCCCGCCAGTAGCCCCTGAAGTTCACATCCTCGGCGAAGGCTACAACCCTGCCGCGGCCCACACGCTCGTCGTAGGCAAACACGCTGCCGGGAAGCCGTTCAAGCGACTCTTCCCAAACATGCCCGGCGATATGTGCGTTTTCGGCGGCAATGGTTACGGCTGTTCTGCGGCCGGATGCCGGCGGTCCACCGGGAGCCTGAAACAGGGAATTGCTGTTTATCAGCAGCGGTATGATTCCGGAATAGCCCGCAGTGAGCCAGGTTTCCGAATCGGGTACCCCGCGGAAGAACGCGCCGGGGACGGAAATCCGTTGTTCCTGCCGGTTATCCTCCTCCTCGTACCAGCTGCCCAGACGGGTCAGGTTCAGGCTTTTACGCACATAGTCGACCGAGGAGCCGATGGCAACAAGCGTGCCGCCGTCGCGGATCCACTGGCGCAGCCGGTTTTTGCCCGCCTCACCCAGCTGACGGCTCAGCAGGGCCGAATCGCCCACCGCGGGCATCACGATCACGTTGTAGCGGTCGAGACGGATATTGCCCACCGACGTGTTGTTGAGAATGGTGGCCGGAATGTCGTACTGCCGGTCGAGCTTGTGCCAGGCCCATCCGAACGAGTATCCGTTGAACGGATGTCCGGCCAGTATGGCGATTTCGGTTTCCTGAAACGGGCGGGTATCGCCCGAACCGAGCGACGGGAAACCAGGGTCGGCGTGACCGGTATTCACACCGGCAATATCTACCCGGTATTTCGCCGCCGCCTTAAGTACCGCATCGTGCAGGGTATCGTCATTCTGGCCCACACGGAAAATGGCTGTGCCCGATGCAAATTCCTTACCCTCAATGCGGGTCGGCTTCAACAGCACGGCCGCGCGGAAGCCATCGTTACGGAGGGTATTGAGCACGGTGAGCCCCGAAGCCTGCCGCCCGTCGATCAGCCAGGCGTAGGACGGATTTGTATCCGGGAGTTCCACGCCCTGCCTCGCCGGGCCCTCAACGCGTACTGCGTTCAGCCGGGCACCGTCGGACGTGCTGTATCCGTTCACGTTGAACATGAGCGGCAGCGACCAGGCGGTGATGTCGTAAAAGCGGGGATTTTCACCCCGGTCGAGCCGCGCCCTGGCTTGCCCGAGAAACGCCTGGGGCATCTCCAGACCGGGCTCCATCAGCGTACGGATGAACCGGTTCCGGGGCTGGGCCGCCTCAATCACGAAGGTGCCGGCAGGAAAAGTGACGTTCCCGGCCGATGCCCCCTCACGGTCGCGGACCTGACGCAGGGAGGCCGTTTCGGTGAGGCGGTGTACCTCGATTCCGCTGCGCATGAGCAGGTTCACCAGCTCCGCCTCCAGGTTTGGATCGGCCCCCGGGCTGATCAGGTACCGGCGGATACCCCTTGTCCCGTCTTCAACGGCATCGGCATGGGCCTGATAGTATTCGGTAAGCAGGGCCTGACGCTGCTGCGAGGAGAGCCGCACTGTTGCCAGGGCAGCCACATACTGCTGATCGAGGGCATCGAGCAGTGTGCGCACACTACCGTCGGGACGGGTAATCGCCAGCCCGCGGGTCGATCCCTGCTCGAACAGCATCCCCACTGCGCCCTGATAGGTCAGGTACGAGGTGGTATAGGCGGGATAGAAGTAGTTAAAGCGCTCCCGGGTCATGTACTCATACCCGGCCTCATCAAACGCATCCGCGTAGGCCTTGCCGAATTCCACAAACCACCGGCTGGTGTACTGCGGGAAGAAGGGCGAAACCGGATCGGTTGGCGGATCGAAATAGAATTCCACATCCGAACCCATCTCATGTGCATCCACACCGACCTGCGGGCGCCACTGCTGGAAAAGGCGGGCACGGTTACGGCTTTCGGGGTGGGTGTGGGCAAACCAGTCGCGGTTGATGTCGAAATAGTAATGGCTGGTGCGGTAGCTGAGCGCCTCCCACGACACAAAATCGTTGTTCCAGTCGTCGTTGTTCGGATTCGGCCGGCTGCCGGTGTTGCGGTGGTTGGCCTGCGCGAATGCATCACGCCCGTCGGAGTTGATCACCGGATCGAGCACCACCACGGTGTTGCGGAGCATCTCCATCGTTTCGGCATCATCGCGGGTGGTGAGGTGCTCGAGCAGTTTCAGCAGCCCTTCGGTGCCTGAGAGCTCAAACCCGTGGATCGATCCGCCCAGGTAGACGATAGCCGGCTGGGTTTCGGCGATCGCGTTCGCCTCCGTGCGGGACGTTGTGCGCGGATCGTTCAGTTTTTGCGCATTTTCGAGGATCTGATGCATCCGGGCGTGGTTTTCCGGGGCCGTAACCACCGCGTACATCTGCAGGCGGCGGTCCCAGGTATAGCCGATCGTGTCGATTGCCACCCGGTTGGATGCATCCCCCAGGTGCTCCAGGTACCGGATGATCTCGTGACTCTGGGTGATGCGTTCACCGAACTGGTGACCGGTGATGTCGCTGAAGGATTTCACCTGCGCCAGCAGCGCGGCCGGCAGCAGCAGGGTGATATACAGGGTAATCAGCAGGGTGGTGGTTGTGTGACGATGGAAATTCATTGCGGTGGATTATTTGCGATGGCAGGTAAGGCACAGTTAAAAGGATTTGAGAGCTCCCGGATTGGCAGGGTTAAACCCTGAAGCGGGACACAGGTAAATACCCCAATCCTGCAACTTTGGCAAGGGGGGAGATGTGAAGAGTTGTAACGGTTATGAGTCGTACATGGAATCAGGTGTGTTTCCTTTGTTCGATTCTTATAATCGATTTGAAGCCTTCAATCCTCTCAGTCAGAGCCTCAGGAATGATTTTCCAACTATTTTAATAATCAATACCGCGCCACCCGCTCATCCGGCTCCCAGGTATCGCCGGGTTCGAACGTCTGCCAGGCCAGGCGCGAGATGGTCCTCGCCAGCACCCATCCCTCATTTTCGAAATCCCAGGAGCTGTCGTTCTGGTTTTTGGTGATGATGCACAGCAGGTAGTCGCCGGAGGGGGCGTTCACGAGCAGCACCTCCGACCGTGACCGGCTCACAGCGCCGTTTTTCGAGGCCACATTGATGTAGGGCGGGATCTGCGAGAGTGCCTCGCCATCCCAGAAATTGCGGGTCATGATGCGGTACATCTTTTCGGAGGCGTGGGGGTTCACCGCCTCGCCGAGGTAGATCATCTCAAGCAGGCGGGCCATTTCGCGGGGCGTGGTCTGACCCCATCCGTACCTGGCCTGGGCCTCCCCGCGGCCGGGTGTGCGGGAATTGACCCGCGTGTGTTCAAACCCGTTTTCACCGAGCCAAACGTTGATCCCTTCGCCGCCCCCGGCGATGTGCTGGTTCCACAGGCTGGCGGTGTTGTTGCTCGTACTCATCATCAGGTGGATGAGCATGTCGAGGTAGACCTCGGAGCTGTCGGTCATATTGCTGATCACATCCCTGAACCCCCCGTAATTGTGCTGCCCGTCGAAATAAAACTTTTCACGGTACTCCAGATCACCGTTCTCGATGCGGTCGAACAGGGCCGCCAGGATCGGCACCTTCACCATGCTCGCCGTGGGGAACACCGTATCGGCGTTGACCGCAATCTCACGCCCCGAGGGCAAATGCCTGATGTACACCCCCGCATCTCCGTTGAACCGGGCGAGCAACCCCTCTATAGAATGTTGAAGCTGTCTTACATCCGGCTCAGACGTTCCGGGTGTTGTACAGGAAAAAGCCAGAAAGGCCAACAGCATCAGATAGCGCATAACGTTTTCCCCGAATGTAGCGCTTTAGAGAGGCACCTTCAAGAGTCCGGAGCGCAGCGCAGGACCTTGAAGAGTGCCTCTCTATGGCGCGCCATTATGGGTACTAACGTACCCAAAGAGCCCAACTCTGCCAGGTCCTGCGCTGCGCTTCACTGCGTTCGCGCCTCTCCGGACTCTCGCAGGTTTCCCTCTTTTCAGGTTCCCTCTTTTTTTTGGAAAATATATGTGCGAAATATGTGTATAATATGCTATGACCACCGACCCAGCGTACGACCTGAACCGCAATGTGCACCGCATCACGCTGTACAATACGATTGCGGCCGACCAGCAGCATACCAGCCGCCGGCCGAGGCTGTACCTGCATCTGGATATGAACTGTTTTTACGCGCAGGTCGAGCAGCTCTGCTACAATCTGTACGGCATTCCCATCATCGTGGGCGGGTGGCGCAAGGAGAACGGGATCGCGCGGGGCATTGTGGCCACCAGCAGCTATGAGGCCCGCCAGCTCGGCATTAAAACGGCCATGAGTGCGTTCGAAGCCCAGCAGATCTGCCCTTATATCGTGATGCTGCAGGTACACTACGAGAAATACCAGGCCATTTCGCGGGAGATCAACGCCATCCTGGCCACCTATGCCCCCGATACGGAAAGCTACTCCATGGACGAGTACTTTCTCGACATCAGCTTCCTGCTTAAGCGGAGCCGGCAGGAGATCATCTATTTCGGAAACCGCCTCAAGAACGAAATCTACCATAAAACGGGGCTGGTCTGCTCGGTGGGCATCGCCTATTCAAAAACCTACGCCAAACTGGCCTCCGACCTGAACAAGCCCAACGGCATGACCCCGGTACTCACCGAAGACGACGCGAAGGAGATTATCTATCCGCTGCCGCTCAACGAGGTTTGGGGCATCGGGTCGAGGCGCAACGCGAAACTCGGCGCGGAGGGGCTGATCACCATTCAGCACGCCCTCGACCGCGGCCCGATGGTATTTCAGCGCCTGTTCGGGGCCTATTTCGGCAAGATGCTGTTCGAGACGGTAACCGGCAAGGACCGCGCCATGGTACAGGGGCACGACAACCATGTTCCGAAGGAGATCACCTACATGCACACGTTTTCCGACTGGACCGACAAGCCCGACCGGGTGCGGGGCGAGATTACGCGGGCGGTGCGTCAGCTCTGCTACCGCATGCGCGGTTACGGGTGCCGGGCATCGACCTACAGCGGGTACATCCGCTTTCAGGATGCATCCTGGAAAGGGATCAGCTTCCTGTTCAACACCCCGGGCCTCACCAACCTCGACGAGTACGTGCTCCACTGCTGCCTGAACACGGCCATGCCCCTGCTGTCACGCTTTCTGAAGGAGGGCCACCGGATCCGCGGCATCGGCCTTCACACCGTTCAGATGACGGCCGAGCGCCAGCTGGAGCTATTCTTCCAGGAAGATGAAAAAATGCTCGGCATGTACCGCGCTGTGGACCGGATCAACAACAAATTCGGCCTCAACACCATCACCCAGGCCGCCGGGAAATACAGCGTGGAGGGGAAAACGCATTTTCTGGACAGGAATAATTGAAGCTTATGAGCTCTTGAGCTCTTAAGCTGATAAGTCTGTGATGCGGGGGATTAAATTGTACCTCCCCCTAAACGTGATTGAAAAGAACGACCATAAGGCTGGGATCATATTTCACATAAAAACAGAAACTTAAGAGCTTAAGAGCTTATCAGCTTGTAATCTCATAAGCTTTTTTCATGGTTCAAAAACCACCGTCAGCAAAATTTCCTCATTTTCCCGCATTACGGTAACCGCCACCTTGTCGCCGGGGTGAAATTCGCGCATCAGGCGCATGTAGTCGTAGATATCGGCGATTCGGGCGTTGTTGAAGGCGATGAGGATGTCGCCGGCCCGGATACCCGCGAGGTCGCCCGGCCGGCCTGGGGCAACGCCGCTGATCCTGAAGCCGTCGCCCTCGTAACTGTAGTCGGGCACTAAGCCGAGCGTAACTGCACCCGGCATGCCCATGACGGGCGCCCGCGCCGTACCGGTAAAGATAATGTCGCCGGGTTCGTAGCGGTTGATGCCGTCAATAACCTGTGCCACGTGGTTCACCACGCTCGCCAGCCCCTCGTAGTTGATCAGATCGGGCAGGTCATCGGGACGGTGGTATTGGGCATGGGTGCCCGTGAAGTAGTGCAGCACCGGAATTTCGCGGAGATAAAAACTGGTGTGATCGCTGTTTCCGGTTCCTGAAGCGCTCATTCTCACCTCAATGCCTTCAATGTGGATGCCGCCGATAAGCTCGTTCCAGATATCGGATGAGCCCGTTCCGAAGATGGCAAGCTGACCGTCGGTGAGCCGCCCGATCATGTCCATGTTAATCATGGCCAGTATGTCGTCGATTGGCACCACGGGGTTACCCATAAAGTATTCCGATCCGAGAAGCCCCATCTCCTCGGCCGAAAAGGCGATAAAAAGCAGGCTGTAGTGCGGAGAGTTTTCCGCGAAGTAATGGGCCAGCTCCAGAAGTCCGGCCGTTCCGGAGGCGTTGTCGTCGGAGCCGGGATGGATGCGGGGTTCCGTACCGTTGTACAGTGAGGCGTGCTCACCGAAACCCAGGTGATCGTAGTGGGCACCGACCACGATATATCGTTCCGGGTCACCGGTGCCTTCCACAAGGCCGATCACATTCCGGGCAATACGGCGCTCGGTGGCGAGGTCAACAACAACCCGCACCGGCATATCGGTCTCCACCGAAACCGGTTCACCCGAGCGGATGATCTCCGACTCCATGTAATCGAGGTCAAATGCCGCGTACTGCATCAGGATGCGGGCCGTTTCACGGGTCAGCTGCAGTACCGGGATGGTTGCCGATGCGGCAAGCCGGTCGTAGCGCAATGGCAGCAGCGGCTGTGTTCCTTCGTAGTGCGATGGCACCGTCATCAGAATGGCGGCAGCTCCGTTGTCTTCGGCCAGGCGCACCCTCTCGCGGATGATGTCCCTGTCGTCGGCGCCCTCATCCGATTCGGGATCTCCCCTCATTATCATCACCACTTTTCCGGTCACATCCACCGCCTGGTACTCATCAAACCCGCCCTCGGTATCCTGTATTCCGTATCCGGCAAAAACAAGCCGCCCCGTGGCCCGGCCCGAACCGGAAATTCCCCAGGCCCTCACAATCCCCTCTTCGGCATTGATGCGTACGCCCGTTGATTCGAGATAGACGCGGCCGGGCTGCTGCCGCACGCCGCGGGTAAAGCTGAACTCCTGCAGGTACTCATTCTCGCCGGCCGGGATCAGCCCGAAAGCCTCGAAATGGTCGGCGATGTAGTTGGCCGCAACCGCTTCCTGCGGCGAACCGGCCTCCCGCCCCTTCAGCTCTTCGGAGGCCAGGTAATATACGTGTTTGCGCAAATCATCAACGCTGATCTCCGGATCGGTCACCATCCTGGTATCCTGCCCGTTGCCGCAACCGGTCAGCAGAAGGGTGGCGGCAAACGCGCCGGCGAGTAAAAATCGCGTGGATGTATTCACGTACGGGTCCCGGTCAATGATATTGGAATGATCTGAACAATTTGGCTGACGAATCACAAGGGATGCATCATTAACGCTCAAGATAGCTTTTTTGCAGCGATTCAGCTAACCGATGTAATTGTTACCGACCGGAAATCCCGTCCCTGATAATACCCACACGCTTATCGCTGCTCGATCCAGGCGTATTTAACCAGCTCGTCGAGCGACACATAGTCGAGGGTCTTTTCGTGTGTGGCTTCGAGTACCACCTCGGGCGCGCATCCTGCCTCCAGGGCCTCTTTCCAGCGCAGGGCGCACAGGCACCAGCTGTCGCCGGGCTTGAGGCCGGGAAAACGGTATTCGGGAACCGGGGTACTGAGGTCATTGCCGTGGTTGCGGCTGAACTCAAGAAATTCGGCCGTCATTACAGCGCATACCGTGTGGCGGCCTGCATCGTCTGAACCCGTATTGCAGCAGCCATCGCGGAAAAAACCGGTCATTGGTGATGTGCTGCAGGGAATAAGTGCTTCACCAAATACATTTTTATCGTCGTACATTTTCATAGTCGTGATTCGAATCCGTTGTCTGCAGGTATGATCCCAAATGATCCCATCGGGAAATTTTTGTCAAATTTTGATAAACAGTAACTACTTGTGAGAGAGCCCAACAACAATACACAGAAAACCGTTTGCCTGCGGCACAATTTTTTCCGGCTTTTTGCACACCACCCGGAATGTTCAGCACAAATGCGTGGCCGGCTGACCCGCACATCTTTTAATCCCGTTTGCTTTTATAGTCCGATATTTATTATTATATAACTATATAGTAATTTATTTAACCGAATCCGGGGATATGATATGAAAACCGACAGCCCAGCCGTAACGGAAGCGCCCGACTATCAGAAAATACTCGCCGAACGCCTCGCCGATCCCGACACGGCCAGATCGCTGGTCGGTCTGCTCGACAGGATCGACACGGTCGAGACAGCGCTGAGCGGCCTCGAAGAGCTCATCAACAAAATGCCGGAGATGATGATCTCGATGCAGCAGGAGTACCGCGACGCCGGACGGATGCAGGAGGCGGCCGTACTGCTCGACAAAATCACCCGTCCCGAAACCATGCGTGCCCTGGGCGGGCTTCTCGACAAGGCCGAAACACTCGAAACTGCCGTATCGGCGTTGGAGATGCTCACCGAAAAAGCGCCTGAACTTCTTGATTCCATGCAGAATGAGTCGGGCCAGGTGAACCGCATGACCGAACTTATGAGGCTGCTCGACGCGGTGAGCCAGCCCGGAGTGCTGCGTAACGTGACCGAAATAATCGACAATCTCGATACCATGGCCACCCTCACCAGTGCGATCGGCGAGATGGAGCGCAGGCTGCCCGAGCTGATCAAATCCATGCATGAGGAGAGTTCGATGGGCGAAACGCTTCACCAGTATCTTGAACTGTTGCAGAAATTCAGCGATGGCCGCGTCATCAACAACCTGAACCACCTTGTCGACAAAATCGAAAACCTCGACGCTGTGCTGAACATCCTGGATGAGGTTGTGCGCAACAATCCGGAGCTGAAACAGCCCGACAGTACCACCATCAAAAACATCAACGAACTGTTTACCCTGCTCACCAAATCGATGAAAGATGAGGAGGCCACCATTCTGGAAACAGCGCGCGGGGGCATCAGCATTCTGGCCGAGGTGAACCGGATCCTGCTCTCGCCGAAAATGGAGGTGATCGTGAAAGGGCTCACATCCGCCATGGAATACGACAAAGAGGATGTGCCACAGATTGGGCCAATAGGCCTGTTTAAAATGCTGGGCGACAAAAACACCCGCAAAACACTCGGGCTGATGTCGCTGCTGGGCCACGAAATCGGCGGGCAGCTCGATTTGCTCGATACGAGAAAAGCAAGGGAATTTGAAATAAAACATAAAACAGGAAACGAACAATGAGCACCTTCAGAGAACACGAAATTGTAATTATTGGCGGGGGAACCGGCGGGATCATGACAGCTGCCCAGTTGCTCCGGAAAGACAAATCGCTGGATGTGGCCATCATTGAGCCCTCCGATGTGCACTACTACCAGGCGGCCTGGAGCCTGGTGGGTGCCGGCACCTATGAGAACAGCGAAACGGTACGACCAATGGCCGACTGCATCCCGCCGCGGGCAAAATGGATCAAAGACAGCGTAAATGGTTTTGAACCGGAAAAGAGCCGCCTCACCACAGCAGGTGGAGCCACTATTACCTACAAATTCCTGATCGTAGCACCGGGCATCAAGATCAACTGGGACGCGGTAAAAGGGCTCCCCGAAACCCTGAGCAAAAACGGGGTCTGCAGCAATTACGAATACCATCTGGCGCCCTACACGTGGAAAACCATCAAAGGCACGCGCAAGGGCAATGTACTCTTTTCACAGCCCAATACGCCGATCAAGTGCGGCGGGGCCCCGCAAAAAATCATGTACCTGGCCGACGAAGCCTTCCGCCGCATGGGCGTGCGCCAGGATGTGGATATCCATTTTTTCTCGCCCGGTACGGTGGTGTTCGGTGTGGAAGAGTATGCCAAAACCCTGCGCAAGGTGATCAAAGAGAAAGGGATCCACTTCCACCTGGGCCATAACCTTGTAGAGATCAGGGGCGATGAGGGTATCGCGGTGTTTGATGTAACCGGCGAGGGCGGCAACGTCACCAAAAAGGAGGTCCCGTTCAGTATGTTCCATGTTGTGCCGCCGATGAGTGCCCCCGACTTCATCCGTGAGAGTAAACTGGCCATCCCCGACGGACCGCTGAAGGGGTGGGTCGATGTAGACCTCCATTCACTGCAGCACAAACGCTATGCGAATATTTTTTCACTGGGCGATGTGGCAGGGCTGCCGACTGCAAAAACGGGCTCGGCCGTCCGCAAGCAGGCACCCGTAATCGTCGAAAACATCCTGAAACTGCGTGAAGCCGCCCTTCAGGAAACCGAAGCCGGAGAGATGAACAGCAGCTATAATGGTTACAGCTCCTGCCCTCTTGTAACCGGTTATGGAAAGATGGTACTGGCCGAGTTCGACTATCAGAACCAGCCGGACCCCACATTCCCGTTCGACCAGAGTGAGGAGCGTTATGATATGTATGTGCTGAAGAAATTCGGCCTTCCCTGGATGTACTGGAACCTCATGCTGAAAGGGAAAGCATAGGCCCCGGCAGGCCTCGCTGTGTAACCTGATGATCTGGCATCAGCTTCATTTAAACATGTTTGCGTGCCGGTAACATCTTGCGGTATTGCCAGGTCAATTACCTGGCGCCTTCATTAATCGGACCTTTAGGTCTATTATTATTGTGTATAGGGGTATAGCTAATATTATTATAATATCCAGGGGATTACTTCGTTAACGCTACATACATACAAGGGGATTCAGCCTGTAGGACCGGTTGAAAACAGTTCTGTTCTTCGCTTTGTGATGATTGTAAGAACGTTCAATAAACCGGAGTCCGGTTGGTTAAAAAAACTATTCCCGAACAGCAATTCCTCTGCCATCGCAGAGATTTGCAACACACAATAATTATAAAAAATCAGGTGGAAAAATGAGTGATTTAAAAATTAAAGGTAACTGGAATGTGCTGAAAGGCAAACTGAAACAGGAGTATGGTGACCTTACAGATAATGACCTGGCCTATGTAGAGGGCAGGGAAGATGAACTTCTCGGAACTATTCAGAAAAAAACTGGCAAATCGAAAGAAGAGATAGCCGGAAAAATCAGGAAGTGGCTCGATTCATAACCCTGTTATCCAGCAATCTGAATTAAATAAACTCATTATAAAGGAGTCATTATGTTTAACACAAAATATCCCGCGATAATTACGGCGTTCATTTTTTTACTGGGAAGTGCTTTTCTGGTACAATGTGAACAGGAAGACCGTAGCAACACGTTTGAAGAAGAAAGAGAGGAGCTTGTGAGCAATATGGAAAGCCTTCACTCAGAGATGGGTGAACAGCTTGACGAGCTTAGCACCAGAATTGAAGCTGCCGGTGAAGAGGCGGGCGAAGGTCTCGTAAATGCTTACGAAGAGCTGAAAGACGACCGCTCAGAACTGGAAAGAGCCCTTGATGATGTAAGAAATGCCACAGAAGACAATTGGGCTTACGTTAAAAGTGAAACCGAGAACGTGTTTGATTCCATATCATCAAAATTCGATGAGTGGTCCGACGACCTGGAAGACATGATATAACAGGATCGATTGTCAACCGGCTTAATGATGTCCGGACTCTCTGGTAATCCCGGGTTTTTCCGGATATCACAGGCCGGCTGACTTACTTTCTGTGTAACCATTCAATAAACCGGAGAAAAAAATGAGATCATTATTATATCTGATCGCTGTGATCATGGTAATCGGTTGGTTAATCGGATTCATCGGATACTCGGCGGGCGGACTAATCCACATTCTGCTCGTGATAGCAGTTATCTCCATACTGCTCGACCTGATTGGTGGACGAAGACCGGTAGTCTGATATGACATATAACAGGCTCAACTAACAGGCTCAATCTATGCCAGTCCGTGCGTTTATCAGGGAACCGGTTCGAATTCCGGGCAGTCGATCCGGAGATCCGCTACGGCAAGCGGAGTCTCCAACAGGTGACAGTAATGCGGTTTATCCGGATCATCGCTTCGTCCGAAAAACCTGCAGCGATAACACATCCTGTCGGTGGAGATAATACCGGACTGCTGAAGGTTGTAGATGATGCCCAACAGGGATTCAAGCAGGATTTTTTTCTGGCCCGATTCAAGCGGGCTGATTTCATCCTGTATTCTGTTGGCAAAAAAGGAGACCTGATGGGCGGTTTTCTCTCCTTTTGGGGTCAGTTTGAGCATTTTCCGGCGGCCATCCGTTGCAACCGGTTCTTCTGTGAGATATCCTTTTCTGATAAGGGTTTTCACCGCGTCGCTGGCCGTTGGTTTGGCCACGTTGAACTCACCGGCCAGCTGTTTTACCCCCGCGCCCTGTTCCGGATGGTAAAGCAGAAAAATGATGATCTGAATCTGAAGCGGACTCAGATTGTGTTTTTTGTTTTCATCCCATAATCGGGTCCGGAACGCTTCCGAAAGGCGCTCCATTGCCACTACGATTCGGGCATCGATGCTTTGGTTTTGGTAGTCGGGATCAAAAACTGATTTCATTCTCTGGTGATCATAACATCCGCTACCGACGCCTGGCTTCGGGGTGCATTCATTTAGCTGGTGATCAAAACTTCCGTAACCGTTGTCGGTCTTCAAGGTACATTCATTTTCGGGTTTGGCTGATTAATTTGCAGTGCATCATCCCGGAATGTAAGAATTCCGGGATGATTTGTAACCCGCCGTTAGCACCCTTCCATCTCGATGATGGAATATCCGCTCTTTGCGATCTTTTCAGTCAGATCTTCAGAGGCTTTTTCGATATGGCAAAACCGGCATTCTTTCGGGGTTATTGGCTGACCTCCCTGACCTTTTGACGATAGGTACTCTTTTCCATATCCCAGCACCTTTTCTACAGGATCTTTCTCCGGAACCAGGATGTCGAAGTGCATGGTACCGCCCTCTTTTTTGGTCACATAAGTGTCATATACGGCTATTCTCATGGTGCCCTACCCTTTTTTGACATCCTCGAGAGAGGCGCCGTAATTGATGTGGTACACCTGCCCGTCTAGCAGCAGGGCTGGTACAGATTTTACGCCGGCTGATTCAGCTTCTGTAATCCGGTTACTATTCTGGCCGAGATGAACTATTTCTGTGGATACAGCATCGCGGTCGATCAGGTTTACGAAATTCTGCTCGGCACTAACACAAACCGGACAACCGGCATGATAAAAGATCGCTTTTTTCATAATCAGTATATTTTGATATGATATTTATAGTTAGGATTACTAACTATTATAAGCGTAAATACCATTCAAGTCAATAGTAAAATTCGTCTGATTATTTATCAGGTAATCCTCATTCTGGAATTGTTTATTCAGGATTCCTGGTTTCAGAATACAGGCGACTGGCTCTCAAACGCAGCGTCATTATACGTCCTGTTCCAGTCACGCTTCAGGCATAATTCAAAACAAACGTGATATCCGGATAACTATCCTTCCGGCAATCATCCAACAGCTCCAGGGTAATCAGCGGATGTAATCCGAATCGGGGTCAAGCCTGAACCCGGCGAATCTCTTTCTGTAAAGCACCTGGCCAACCCGGCCGATATGCTCGATCAGTACCGGATTGTCAAGTTCTGAATAGCAGACCACATCAAACCGGAAGGGTTTTCCCGGCAATCCGTTAAGCGCCGCACCCACCCTGGCGGTCACTTCCCCGTTCACCAGCCGGCCTTTCAGTGCAATATCCACATCGCTGCTGCGCCTGTAATTGCCCATGGCACGGCTGCCGAAAATCACAGCCTCCTCCACTTCCAGAAAATCCTCCAGAACAGAGATAATTTGCTTCATCTCAAGGCTTTTGAGTCCGTACATAACTTAAGAACGCTTTAAACCAGGTTGCCTGGCAGCAGGGATTATATTTGCCCGGGAATCCATTACCGGGTATGTAAAAGGAACCGCAGGCATGCTCACGGAAATGTAATGCACAACGAAGTCAGTTAAACGGTTTCGGCCTCCGCACTTTTCCATAAAGGCCGGAAGAAGTAGCTGAGCAGCAGAAGGATGCCTCCAAAACCCAGGAACAGCAGAATGCGCCAGATGGCATCTACTGTGGCCAGGTCAATCAGGAAAAGCTTGGCCACCACCAGCAGCAGGGTTCCCAGTCCGGCCTGCCGGACCAGGGTATTGCGCATCTGCAGGCCGGTGATGAGGATGCCGATAGCATAGGCTCCCCAGGCCAGGCTGATGAACGCCAGTCCGTGTTCCAGCACGGCCAGTTCGCGGTAGGTAAGCATCAGCAGGGCAATGTGGGCGGCAAACAGGTACACATTTCGTGCCTGAACAGATGTGAACCGCAGACTGACGATGACGGCCATGGCCAGCACACCCAGGTCGGACAGGGCTTTGGGGTTGAAAAACGGCAGTTCACCTGCCTGGTTTTCAAGCCGGATGAACAGCCACAGCGCGACAATCCCGAACAGCGTATGTGCCGTGTATTTCAGGGAATTGAACCTGAAGCGGGTACCGGCCAGATGCAGCACCACGGCTTCGGCGGCAAGCAGGAAAAACAGCCAGTGGCCTTTAAGCACCAGAAACAGCCCGACAGTAAACAGCAGGATGCCTGTCAGCGCATGAACATACCAGAGCGAGGCATTGTCCGCCGGCCGGTACAGCACAAGTGCCAGCAGCGCGTAAACCGCAGATGCCCCGAAAAAGATCCATCCCCAGGTCGCCTGGGAAAACGACCAGATCGCTGCCGACAGCCCCAGCGTGATCAGCGGCATCAGAACCGTAAGCACATGCAGGTGGGCCTCCGTTACGGATGGGCCGGTTTTCCCGGGAATATCCGGGCCTGCCGGGGAGGAAATCCGGAACTGTTCGCGAAAGACCGGCATCACCCCGAGAAGGATCCAGCTCAGCAGGATGCCGGCCTGAAGAAACCTCGTACCCGCAATAGTTGGGTTCAGGCTGGGCTTGCCGGCCATCTCTGCACCGAGCAAATAGACAAGCGATCCGGCAACAACCGTCACCCACAGCACGGAACGCCATCCTTTAACGTAATATATGGCACTGGTTCCGGCAATGATGAGGATGGTATAAACCACAAGCCAGATCAGGCTTCCCGTTTCGGTGAAGAAGACAAAAGGGGTCATCAACCCGCCGATGGTCCCGATTACAGACAGCACCGCGTCCTTCTGCTTCAGCGACAGAAAGAAGGCCAATAGCGTAACGGCCACCATAAATGAGAACGTCACGCTGTAGGAAGTCAGTTCAAAGATCTGAAAAGAGGCAAAACCGGTGATGTAAAATGTGGCAATGGCCCCGCCGAGCAGCGCCAGGCTGAAGGTGCGCCGGTCGTGGTACGTTCTTGTGCCGCCGTACAATAGCATGATCCCCAGCAGCAGCCCGAACAGCAGCCGTACCTGCGGGATAAGCCAGCCCTGGTCGATCGAATACTTGAACAGAAACGCCACACCGAACAACAGCAGCCCGATACCGACTTTGTTGATCAGGTTTTCGGTCGTGAGCCATTCGTTAATGTCGATCACTTTTTTAGGGCCGGGAACAAATACGGGTTCTTTCGCCGGTGGTTTCCATGGTTCCGGCGGACGGCCATGCAGCGGCGGCCCCGCAGCCGGGGTCGGGGATTGTACCGGAGAACCGGTTCCGGTATGCCGGTGAGATTCCTGCGTTGCGGAACCAGCAGGGCGGTCAGAAATGCGGGCATCCGGAATCCTGTCTGTGGCCGGGGCCGCTCCCTGTTTTTTGATCTGTTCCAGTTCCTGCATCAGAAGCCGCATGCCGGACTCAAGCCGGGAAATGCGTTCGTTCAGATCATGTGAACCTGCCTGTTCGTTCGGATTATGCGAACCTGGCTGTTCATTCAGATCGGCCGGATCGGTCGGTGTTTTCCCTGGCATATAACTCATCCCGTTAAGTTTTCAACCTGCAATGAATGTATAAGAAGAAACAATCAGTTGAAAGGGCTGCAGAGCCCGTCCTGTCAGAAATATTAAACACCCGGGGGGTAGCTCAATTCTAAAAATCCCCCACCCAGCCATAACCGCTCCCGCGGGTCGGTTCATATCCAAACGCCACGCCCAGATCGACAGGCAGGTTGAACAGGTCGAACCGGAACCGGAGGCCCGCGCCATAGATTGTGCGGGTATTTTCCAGGTCGAACGCGCGGTCGAGATCGGTGGCCGTATTGGTGAAAAGCACAAGGTAAGCCCGGTGCAGGAACAGCGGTACGGTGAGCGATCCGCGGTCGACCGTGGCCAGCGGAATGGTGTAGCGGAACCGGAGATTTCCCGCATTCCGGAATCCGGTGAGGATGTTGCCGTCGAACTCGCGGCTGAGCCCGCTCAGGCTGTAGATGGGCCGGCTACTCTGATAAACCCCCTCCACGGCCACCCGGATCGAGTGGTTCACGGTCATCCAAGGGCTGAAGAACCCGATCACCCCGCCCCGCACCCCGCGCCTGAGCATATCAGCCGTGGTGTGGAATTCATGATCGGTGGATGCAAACAGAATGTAGCCCGTATTCGGCTGATGGTCGCGAATGTTCTGCTGCAACCGGTGGTAATATGCCGCGAACAGCGAATATCGGGCGTTTTCAGTCCGGTCCGAAATCGGATTTCCCCGGTTGTCGATCGCCTGAAGCGTTCCGTACCGCACCGACGGGTTAACCTGGAACCAGCTCGACCGCGCGTAGGTATCGATTGTAAACGTGAGGGGGATGCCGGCCCGAAGCCCCGTCTCATCGAAGATGAACTCCTGCCGGCCGTTGTCGGACATGACCCCGAATGCCGACGGCTCGCGAAAACCTGAAACGGAGATCCCCGGGAAAAATGACCGGTTCCGGTAGGTTACATCGTACCACAACTGGTTGTTGGATGTGGTCAGTTCGAGCGTATAGTCGCTGCGCCGCAGCACATCACCCCCGGCCAGCATCACTCCGGGCCGGTACCCGACCGGGCCCTGCTCGTATGTGAGCAGCGGTACAACCATCCGCGGCCTCAGGAATGAGAAATAATCGCGGTAGGGCTTCACCTCCCACTCACGGGCCTGTTCATCAAGATGGCTGCCCAGACGGCCGGCCCGCATCCGGTTCACCGCTGGCGACCTCCATATCACATCCGACAACTCTGTGCCCATAAATTCGGACCTCTCCATTACAGCACCCCGGTGGTAGCCCTCCTCAAGGGTTACGAACGCCACCCGGTTGCCATCCGGCGAATACGACCCCTCAAACGCGTTGTACCGGCTGTTTGTAACCTGCACCATGCGGTCGCGTTCGGGTTCGTATTCATACAGGTTCATCACACCGCCGTAATCGCTGCTCAAAAGCAGACGGCTGCCGTCGGGGCTCCACTGCGGATCGAATACCACCGCGTCGCGGAAGGCGATGTCGGGCGCACGTCTCAGGATTTCCGCCTCTTCCCCGTCACGCAACAGCCACAGGCCCTGAACGCCATTGCGGTTGGCCACCACCGCGTATTGTACTGATTGATCATTGCCTGCCGGACTGAAATAACCTGTATGAGCCGGTTTCCAGGTTTTAACCGCACTGCCTGCACTGTGTGTCAGAGCAAACTGTACAGGATCAAAGTCAGAATCTGTACCGCGAGCGTGACCGGCATATTCTGCTGAATTGCTGCCAGGGCCTGACCGATTGTGATCCCCCGCTCGTGGCCTCACGGCGATAGCTACCAGGTTATCGGGATGCACACGAAGCACCAGCTCCTCGCGTCCCCCTGGGTGTATTCGGACCCAGGCCGACGATTCATGATCGGTTTTCAGGGCGTTGATCACACCAGCGGGACCATACTCCGGGGCAAACAGCCGGGCCCCATCCGTTTTCCGGTTCAATCCGCCCGTGTTCAGATCGAACTCGTGCAGGTCGGATATATAGGTGTTGTGATGCCAGGGATGGGAGTGGTAGCGCGAATAGATCAGGCGGCTGCGGTCGGGGCTGAGGGCGTATCCGTAATCACCCATGGTCCGGGATTCCAGCAGCATGGTCATCCGCCCGGTTTGCAGGTTGTACCGGCGGAAGCCTGGCCGGTCATTGTAGAACGATCCGTAGAACAGGATCTCATCATTGCTGATCCAGAGCGGACGCCGGACCTCATCGCCCTTGCGGCCGGTCTGCAGAACGCGGTAGGCTGTGGCCCCGGCCCGTTCAATCGGCTGGAGCCGGAACGCTTCCTCATCCAGCTTATCGTCCATAAAATCGCGGTACAGGGCCGACGGACTGTCGCCGGTCACCGACCAGAGCGCCACGCCATAGCCCAGAAACGGAAACCGGGATATAAACCGGATGGTGTTTTTTGTGGTCTCAAATCCGTGCTCGTACAGCAGCCAGGATGTGAATTCATACCCGCCGGAGTATATGCGGTTAAACGGGCGGGTGGCCACCGGCGACTGATGCATCTGCGACAGCCTCCACGGGTTGCCCTGCACGCGGCTGCTGAAATTGCGCGTGAAGTACGGGTAGTTGCCCCGGCCGCCTTCGCGGTAGATCATATTGGTCTCATGAAAAACCGCGATGCCCTCGAACAGCCCGAAAGGGGCTGCCATGTGCACCATCCGCGACAAATCGGGCGAAAACGGCCTGATCAGACCGCCCACACCCAGGGTAGGCACCACCGAAATATGCAGGGCGTGCACCAGTTCGTGGGGTACTACATTCTCGAGCCAGCCGCCTGTGCGCGGGTTCATTGCTTTACCGCGGATGGATGGCACTTCCATTTCAATACGGAAGTGCAGAGGGGTAACGAACCCGTTCGCATTGTCGTTGTACCCGTTCAGCACCACCGGCAGCCTGCGTACCTTGCCTCCAACCAGCGACTGCACGATCTCGTACTGGCTCTCCAGGAGCTGCGCCGTAGTGCGGGCGGCCGAGTCTTCTCCCTCATGGTAGATCACCCGGAAATGCGGAGATCGCAGCTCGTACCAGTCGAGTTTCGGCCTGAATACGCTCTCATAGATCTGGGCCCTGAGCGGGGAAAGGGCTATCAGAAAGATGAACAGGGTAAGGATTTTTCGATTGGGCAAAGCGGGCTGGACCTTGGTTAAAATCTCGTGCGTGACCGCAAATATAGCGATGTTATACAAACGATTTTGAATATCTGCACACATGGCAAGGCAGATTCAATCTGTAGTAGAGCGTTATATCAATCCTGAGCAGCAGAAAAATAAAAAAAGGTGAACCCCCCAAATTGAATTCCGAATACTGATTCCGATCAATCCTTATACGGATCGAACTCATCCATTCCCGCCATAACCACGCCCAGTGGTTTTAGAACATGCAGGATATCGACCGTGTCGGCATGGTAGCTGAGCACCTCATTTAGCCGGCGGTAGGCCTGTGGAGCCTCATCAAGCCCGCCTCCGCGCAGTTTAACCCCTTTTTTCTTCAACCAGTCATGCATCATTTTTTCGCTGATGGCCCCGGCGCTGATCCGTTTTCGCTTCGGACCCCATCCTTTGAACTTTCCGGCCGCTTTGGTCCGCGACATCACCCGTCCCGCCCCGTGCACGGTGGAATAAAGTGCAAGCCGGCTTCTTTCCGAATCTACACCCGCGAGTATTACCGAATTGTCGCCCATGCTGCCTCCAACAAATCCCCGCTGACCGGGAAAGGCGGGCGTGGCCCCTTTCCGCACCACGATATACTCATCACCGCCGTGCTTTTCTTTCCAGGCAAAATTGTGGTTGTTATGGACGGTATCAATAATTTCGGCACCAATTCCGGCGGCCACGGTACGGCAGACCCATTCGCGTCCGGCCCAGGCATATTTTCCCGCCAGTTTCATGGCGTTATAGTACGCGTCGCCCAGGGGGGTTGAAATGTCGAGGAGAGCTTCCTGTTCAACAGTCCGTACATCCCAGGGGCGGTTCAGCGACAGGTTGATGAATCCGCTGGCCGTTTTGTGACCCAGGCCCCGGCTGCCAAAGTGGACGCCGATCCAAACATATCCACTTTCATCTTCAAAGATATCCACATAGTGGTTGCCCGACCCGACGGTACCGAGCTGGTCTCGGCCCAGCTTTTTCAGGTCGCCAATCAGTTTTTTGTCGCCGTACGCCTCCCACTCGGGGTCGTTGAACAGAGGATGGTCGCGCGGAGCGTCGGGATTTGTCTGCCCAATACCGAAGGAGATCCTTTGTTCGATAAAATCGAGGGTATGGTCGAGGTTCAGATCATCCTTCTTCAGGTCGAGCTTTACGGCCATGTTGCCGCAGCCGATGTCGAATCCCACACCGACCGGCGAAACCCTGTTCCTGTATGCCGCAACCCCTCCGATTGGCATCACATAGCCAAGATGCCCGTCGGCCATGAGCGCGCCCCTGCTGGCCCGGGTCATCACATCATGGAACTGAGCGAGGGTGTTGCCTTCGTGAATACCAAAAACAGGATTTTCATTCACGGCCACGGTATGTGATTTTTTCGCTGCCATACCACAAAATACCATTCTTGAAACGGGTTGTAAACACCAGTCCAGCCAATCAGTAATCACATAATTCATCACATCCCTCCACCATCTCGGGGGGGGGGGGGGGGGGGGGGGGGG